>NZ_JAUYVX010000039.1:0-2063 GCF_030688925.1 Oceanobacter sp. 3_MG-2023 | reverse complement strand
ACACTGGATGTGAATGATCTGGATGAAGTGGGGCCTGTATTTACCTCCGGGACTCTGGCGGATGCCATTGACGAAAATTCTGGTGCCAGCTCGGTTATTTACACCGCGACCACGGACGACGCGGCAGCGGTTTATTCGTTGTCTGGTACAGATGCGTCACTGTTCAGCATCAACTCAGCCACCGGCGAAGTTACTTTGTTGGCGGATGCCGATTACGAAAGTAAATCCAGCTATAACTTTGTCGTGATCGCCACCGATGGTGCTGGTTTACAAGATAGCCAAGCCGTGACACTGGATGTGAATGATCTGGATGAAGTGGCACCGGCATTTACATCCGGTTCAACAGCGACCGCCATTGACGAAAACACCGGTGAGAACGCGGTGATTTACACCGCAGCGACCGATGACGCGACGGCGGTTTATTCGTTGTCTGGTACAGATGCGTCACTGTTCAGCATCAACTCCGCTACAGGCGAAGTGACTTTGTTGGTCGATGCCGATTACGAAACCAAACCAAGCTACAGCTTTACTGTCACCGCTACCGACGGAGCCGGTAACCATACTGATCAACTGGTTACACTCGATGTAAACAACCTCGACGAAATTGCGCCAACGATTACTTCCGGCGCGACGGCTACTGCGATCGATGAAAACAGCGGTGCCGGCAGTGTGATTTATACCGCCACTGCGGATGACTCTGCTGATATTTCTGATGGCGTGAGTTTCGGTCTGTCGGGTGCAGATGCTGCGTACTTCTCGATTGATACCAGCAGTGGCGAAGTTACTTTGTTGGCCGATGCGGACTATGAGACCAAATCCAGCTACAGCTTTACTGTTACAGCCACCGACGGCGCGGGTTTACAAAATAGCCAAGCCGTGACACTGGATGTGAATGATCTGGATGAAGTGGCACCGGCATTTACATCCGGTTCAACAGCGACCGCCATTGACGAAAACTCCGGTGAAAACACGGTGATTTACACCGCAGCGACGGATGATGCGACGGCGGTTTATAGCCTCTCGGGAGCCGATGCAGGGCTGTTCAGCATTAATTCAGCCACCGGCGAAGTGACGTTATTGGCTGATGCCAATTACGAGACCAAGTCCAGCTACAGCTTTACTGTCACCGCCACCGATGGAGCCGGTAACTTTACTAATCAGGCCGTTACCCTGGCGGTTAATAACCTGGATGAAGCAGCGCCAAGCATTACGTCTGGCGCGACGGCTACTGCAATCGATGAAAACTCAGGTGCCGGGCAAGTGGTGTATACCACGACGGCCGATGATTCCGCGGATATTTCTGGAGGTGTGACTTTCTCGCTCTCTGGCGACGATGCCGCGTATTTCAGCATCAACTCCGCCACCGGCGAAGTTGCTTTGTTGGCGGATGCGGATTATGAGAGCAAGTCCAGCTACAGCTTTATTGTTACAGCCACCGATGGCGCGGGTTTACAAGATAGCCAGTCCGTCACCTTGGCGGTCAACAACCTGGATGAAGTCGCACCGACGATTACCTCTGGTGATACCGCGACTGCCATCGATGAAAACAGCGGTGCGGGCAGTGTGATTTATACCGCCACCGCTGATGACACTGCTGATATTTCTGACGGAGTCACTTTCAGTCTGTCGGGTGCAGATGCTGCGTACTTCTCGATCGATGCTGTAACAGGCGAAGTCACTTTGTTGGCCGATGCCGACTATGAGACCAAGTCCAGTTACAGCTTTATTGTCACCGCCACCGATGGGGCTGGTAACTTCACTGATCAGACCGTCACTCTGGCGATCAATGATCTGGATGAAGTGGGGCCTGTATTTACTTCTGGCACGTTGGCGGATGTCATTGATGAGAACTCCGGTGAAAACACAGTGATTTACACCGCGGCGACGGATGATGCGACGGCGGTTTATAGCCTCTCAGGCGACGATGCAGCGTATTTCAGCATCAACTCAGCCACCGGCGAAGTGACGTTGTTGGCGGATGCCGACTACGAAACCAAACCAAGCTACAGCTTTACTGTCACCGCCACCGATGGAGCTGGTAACCATACCGACCAAACCGTGAC
>NZ_JAUYVX010000038.1:0-2075 GCF_030688925.1 Oceanobacter sp. 3_MG-2023 | reverse complement strand
GATGAAACGGCACCCACGTTTACGTCTGGCACGACCGCGACCGCGATTGATGAAAACTCCGGTGAAAGCACGGTTATCTACACGGCCACGACGGATGACGCAACGGCGGTTTATTCCTTGTCTGGCACTGATTTGTCTTACTTCACCATTGATACCAATACCGGCGAAGTAACTCTAAAAGCCGACGCGGACTACGAAACCAAATCCAGCTATTCATTTATCGTTACCGCTACTGATGATGCCGGTAACGACAGCAACCAGTCCGTCACCCTGGCAGTCAATAACCTGGATGAAGCAGCGCCAAGCATTACATCTGGTGCGACGGCTACTGCAATCGATGAAAACTCTGGTGCCGGGCAGGTGGTGTATACCGCCACCGCTGATGACTCTGCTGACGTTTCAGATGGCGTAACGTTTAGCCTTGGTGGCGCTGATGAGGCGTATTTCGAGATCAGTGCGAGCACTGGCGAAGTGACGCTAAAAGCCGATGCCGACTACGAAACCAAATCCAGCTATTCATTCATCGTTACCGCTACTGATGATGCCGGTAACCATACCGACCAAGCGGTTACCCTCGATGTGAACGATCTGGATGATACCGCCCCAGAAGCCAGTATTGTGATATCACCCGCGACAGTACAGCTGGAAGCACTGGGTAATACTAGCAATGGTGACTATGCCCCTCAAATCACCGCCGTGGGCAGCGATGGTGCGTATGTGGTGGCCTGGTATGGTGAGGATAGCGGCAGTGGCTATTCGATCTTTGTGCAGGCGTTTAATGCCGATGGCTCCTTGAACGACACCACGGTACAACTGGAAGCACCGGGTAATGTCAACCATAGCTCCCAGATCACTGAGGTAGGCAGCGCTGGCGCCTATGTGGTGACCTGGAGCGGGACCGATAGCGGCGGTGATCTGTCGATCTTTGTGCAGGCGTTTAAAGCCGATGGTTCCTTCAATGGCACCAGGGTACAGCTGGAAGCACTGAATAATACCACTGGCCATGACTATGAACCACAAATCACCGCCGTGGGCAGCGCTGGCGCCTATGTGGTGACCTGGTACGGGTACGAGGGCGCTGGCTATTCAGGTGATCAGTCGATCTTTGTGCAGGCGTTTAACGCCGATGGCTCCATTAACGGCACTGCGGTACAACTGGAAGCGTTGGATACTACCACGGGGGATGGCTATGATCCGCAAATCACCGCGGTGGGCACTGATGGCGACTATGTGGTGACCTGGTACGGTGATGATAGCGACGGTGATTGGTCTATCTTTGTGCAGGCGTTTAATGCCAATGGTTCCTTCAACGGTGACACAGTACAGTTGGAAGCACTGGATAATATCACCGGTGCTGATCGGTCCCCTCAAATCACCGCCGTGGGCACTGATGGCGCCTATGTGGTGACCTGGTACGGAAGGGATAGCGACGGTGATTGGTCGATCTTTGTGCAGGCCTTTGATGATGACGGCTTCTTAAACGGTGCCACGGTACAGTTGGAAGCACTGGATAATATCACCGGTGCTGATCAGTACCCTCAAATCACCGCCGTGGGCACTGATGGCGACTATGTGGTGACCTGGTACGGAAGGGATAGCAACGGTGATTATTCGATCTTTGTGCAGGCCTTCAACGCCGAAGGTTCCGTCAACGGTGACACAGTACAGCTGGAAGCACTGGGTAATACCATCGGTGCTGATCAGTACCCTCAAATCACCGCCGTGGGCACTGATGGCACCTATGTGGTGACCTGGTACGGAAGGGATAGCGAGGGTGATTGGTCTATCTTTGTGCAAGCGTTTGATGCTGACGGCTCCTTAAACGGTGCCACGGTACAGCTGGAAGCGCCGGGTAATACGACAGGTTCCGAAGAGAAGCCCCAAATCACTGCGGTGGGCAGCGATGGTGCCTATGTGGTGACCTGGAACGGGACTGATAGTGACGGTGACACTTCGATCTTTGTGCAGGCATTTAATGCCGATGGCACACCGGTGATAGATAGCACCTATGAAACAGGGGAGTTGATCACACTACAAAGCAATGAAGCGGGTACGGTGTATTTGGTGAGCGATAC
>NZ_JAUYVX010000037.1:0-2079 GCF_030688925.1 Oceanobacter sp. 3_MG-2023 | reverse complement strand
AGGTTACTGCTGGCGCTGGTGATATCGGCCTCAGTGGTCACGGCCACTGTATCGCTCACCAAATACACCGTACCCGCCTCATTGCTTTGTAATGTGACCAACTCCCCTGCTTCATAGGTGCTATCTATCACCGGTGTACCATCGGCATTAAACGCCTGTACAAAGATCGACTCATCACCGTCGCTATCGATCCCGTACCAGGTCACCACATAGGCGCCAGCGCTGCCCACCGCAGTGATTTGGGGACTTTCGTCATCACCGTTGGTCTTACCCAGCGCTTCCAGCTGTACTGTGTCACCGTTGAAAGAACCATCGGCGTTAAACGCCTGCACAAAGATCGAATCATCACCGTCACTATCGGCCCCGTACCAGGTCACCACATAGGCACCAGCACTGCCCACGGCGGTGACTTGAGGAAAATAGTCATCACCAGTGGTATTACCCGGCGCTTCCAGCTGTACTGTGTCACCGTTGAAGGAACCATTGGCGTTAAAGGCTTGCACAAAGATCGAATAGTCACCGTCGCTATCCTCACCGTACCAGGTCACCACATAGTCGCCATCAGTGCCCACCGCGGTGATTTGGGGATTTCTGTCTTGACCTGCCGTATTACCCAGCGCTTCCAGCTGTACCGTGGTGCCGTTGAAGGAGCCATCGACATCAAACGCCTGCACAAAGATCGACCTATCACCGCCGCTGACTCCCTGCCAGGTCACCACATAGGCGCCATCAGTGCCCACCGCGGTGATTTGAGGAAAATAGTCAGCACCAGTGGTATGACCCGGCGCTTCCAGCTGTACCATGTCACCGTTGAAGGAGCTATCGACATCAAACGCCTGCACAAAGATCGAAAAATCACCGTCGCTATCGTACCCCTGCCAGGTCACCACATAGGCGCCATCAGTGCCCACAGCGGTAATTTGAGGCAGATAGTCACCACTGGTGGTCTCACCCAGTGCTTCCAACTGTACCGCGGCACTGCTTAAGGAACCATCGGCGTTAAATGCTTGCACAAAGATTGAATCATCATCGTCGCTATCCCTTCCGTACCAGGTCACCACATAGTCGCCATCAGTGCCCACCGCAGTGATTTGTGGATCATAGTCATGACCAGTGGTGTTACCCAGCGCTTCCAACTGTATCGTGGCACCGTTGACGGAACCATCGGCTTTAAACGCCTGCACAAAGACCGAATAGTCACCGTCGCTATCCCTTCCGTACCAGGTCACCACATAGGCGCCATCGCTGCCTACCTCAGTGATCTGGGAGCTATGGTTGGCATTACCCGGTGCTTCCAGTTGTACCGTGGTGCCGTTCAAGGAGCCATCGGCATTAAACGCCTGCACAAAGATCGAATAGCCACTGCCGCTGTATCCATACCAGGCCACCACATACGCACCATCGCTGCCCACAGCGGTGATTTGAGGGGCATAGTCACTATTGCTGGTATTACCCAGTGCTTCCAGCTGTACTGTCGCGGGTGATATCACAATACTGGCTTCTGGGGCGGTATCATCCAGATCGTTCACATCGAGGGTAACCGCTTGGTCGGTATGGTTACCGGCGCCATCGGTAGCGGTAACGATGAATGAGTAACTGGACTTGGTTTCGTAGTCGGCATCGGCTTTTAGCGTCACTTCACCAGTGCTCGCACTGATCTCGAAATACGCCTCATCAGCGCCACCAAGGCTAAACGTTACGCCATCTGAAACGTCAGCAGAGTCATCAGCGGTGGCGGTATACACCACCTGCCCGGCACCAGAGTTTTCATCGATTGCAGTAGCCGTCGCACCAGACGTAATCGTCGGTGCCACTTCATCGAGGTTGTTTACATCGAGTGTAACCAGTTGATCAGTATGGTTACCGGCTCCGTCGGTAGCGGTGACAGTAAAGCTGTAGCTGGACTTGGTCTCGTAATCGGCATCCGCCAATAACGTCACTTCGCCGGTGGCTGAATTAATGCTGAACAGCCCTGCATCGGCTCCCGAGAGGCTATAAACCACCGTCGCATCATCCGTCGCTGCGGTGTAAATCACCGTGTTTTCACCGGAGTTTTCGTCAATGGCGGTCGCTGTTGAA
>NZ_JAUYVX010000036.1:0-2362 GCF_030688925.1 Oceanobacter sp. 3_MG-2023 | reverse complement strand
CGTTCGAGGTCCAGACCACCACGTAACCACCGCTGCCCAGTGCTTCGACTTGCGCAGCGCTCTGGCTGCCGGTGGTGGTGCTGTTGATAACGGTTTCGCTACCAATCCGCTCGCCGCTGGCGCTGAAACGCTGGCTGACAATACCGCTGCCATCGCCGTCGTCGGCGGTGGTCCATACCACAATAAAGCTGCCGTCAAGCAGGGTTGTTACCGAGGATTCGCTCTGGTCTCCGGCAAGGGTGGTATTGATCTGGAATTCATCCCCCAGGGTCTGGCCGTTGGCGTCGTAGCGTTGGCCAACGATACCGCTGCCGTCGCTGTCGTCGGCGGTAGTCCAGCTCACCACGTAACCGGCGGCGCTGGAGGTAAAGGTTGGAGCTGTCATATCTGCAATCGTGATATATCGGGCCGAAGCCAGACTGATATTGCCCGCCTCATCAACGGCGTAAGCGTAATAATCACCCAATTGCAGGCCGCTAGTATTCACCTCTGTGCTACCAGCCGCTGCCAGGCTGGACGACACCCAAAGGCTGCTGTCTGCTGTCAGAATATCACTGATATCGTTAACGCTAATGCTGCTGCTAACCAGATAGACACTGCCCGCTTCATTACTGTACAGGCTCACCATATCGCCGAGACTATAGCTTTCTGTAGCCACTTCTACAGCGCTACCATTGGCATCAAATCGCTGACTATAGACCTGATAGTAACCATCAGTACCGATACCGTACCAGGTAACAATAAAGGCACCATCTGAGCCTGTCGCTACAATTTGTGGCAGACGATCATCGCCACTGCTGTTATCAGGCGATTCCAGTGTTATTGCTGTTCCATTCAGACTGCCATCGGCATTGAATCTTTGAACAAAAACAGACTGATCCCCCTGTTCATCCTCTCCTTGCCAAACAATGGCCCAGGCGCCACTGTCACCGAATGCGGCAACTTCCGAATAAGTATCGTTACCTGTTGTGTTACCGGTGGCTTCCAGTGTCACGATGTCACCAGCTAATGATCCATCGGCATTGAACAGCTGAACAAAAATCGAGGTATCACCTTCTGCATCGGTGCCACGCCAGGTCACTACGTAGGCTCCTGTATCACCCAGCAGAGCCAGTGCGGGCTGCACATCCTCACCTTCCGGATAGCCTGGAGCATCCAGTTTCACAGCACTACCAATCAGGCTGCCATCGGCAGCAATGGTTTGCACATATATTGATAGACCAAGACCATCGTCACCGGCCCAGGCAACCACAAAGCCCCCACTCTCAAATGCCATAGCGACGGCAGAACCATCATTCCCATCACTGACTCCCGTCGCTTCGAGGGACAGGGGGCTACCATTGGGGCTGCCATCGGCATTAAAGCGCTGGACAAACACGGTCAGATCAAAGCTGCTGTCAAAGCTGCTCCACACCACCACGTAAGAACCATCATCTGCACTGGTACTGATTTGTGGTGGCAGGCTGACCCAGGAACCTGACAACGTTGTCAGTGTGCCCTTCAGTGAACCATCGGCATTAAATGCCTGTACGTAGACATCAGTGGTATCGTACCAGGTCACCACATAATCACCGCTCGCCAACGCAGTAATTTGCGGTGTGAACTCAGACTGTCCCGTCACTGCATCCAATTCCACCGTACTGCCACTGAGGCTGCCATCGGCTTCGAACTGTTGGACATAAATGGATGACGTACCACTGCCGTTATCTCCTTGCCAGGTCACTGCAAAGCGGCCGCTGTCATCAATAGCAATGATTTGCGGATCAACATCCTCACCATGACTCACATCAGTTGCTTCCAGAGAGATAAGGTAACCTACTGGCTGTCCCTGGTTATCATAACTTCTTGCAAAAATAGTGTTGTCACCTTCCCCATCACTACCGTACCAAACCAGGGCATAACCGCCGCTGTTGCCCAGTGCTGTCAGCTGCGGAGACAGATTGTCTTTATCGATACTGGCTGTCACCTCTTCCGTTGCCATTGACAAGATCAGTGATGCCGTAGGGGCTATTTCGTCCAGGTCGTTGACATCAAGGGTAACCGCTTGGTCGGTATGGTTACCGGCTCCATCGCTAGCGGTGACGGTAAAGCTGTAGCTGGATTGGGTTTCGTAGTCGGGATCGGCCAACAGGGTCACGTCGCCGGTGCTGCTGTTGATGCTGAACAGGGCGGCATCATCGCCCGACAGCGAGAAAGTCACGCCATCGGAGATATCGCCGGTATCAGTGGCTGTGGCGGTATACACCACCTGCCCAGCACCGCTGTTTTCGTCGATACCCAAAAGTGCGAGAGCGCTGCTGTCGGATTCGTTTTGGTTGCCATCGGTGCTGCTGTTAATCAGGAACTCGCTGCCAATGGCATT
>NZ_JAUYVX010000035.1:0-2421 GCF_030688925.1 Oceanobacter sp. 3_MG-2023 | reverse complement strand
CCAATTCCCAAGGACGCGCTCGCCTGGGGAATCGTGTAACCTTGATCCAGCACCAGGCTGGCTGCTTCCTGTTTGAATTCAGGAGAAAAAGAACGTCGTTTGCTGGTCATCAGACACCTCGTTTATGGTGGCGATATTACCACCTACGTTGGTATCCGGAATCATTGAACCACTACAAAGGAGGAAGTATGAGTTTACAAACCAATCTCAAAGGTCGCTTACGCAACACTTCTCTACCCAAGAGCCACGGCCTGATGCCTGTTTTTGAGGCGGTGGTAAACTCTATTCACTCGATTGAAGAAAAAGGTAATAGCGATAACGGTAAGGTTGTTCTTCGGATCAATCGTGCTTCTCAGGAGAGCCTAGATTTCGAAGCCAAATCGCTACCACCTATATTGGGTTTCACCATAACTGATAATGGTTGTGGTTTTAATGAAACCAACTTTAAGTCATTTGAAACACTGGATTCCGACCATAAAATTGACAAAGGCTGCCGAGGTGTCGGCCGCTTGATGTGGTTGAAAGTGTTTGACCTAGTCGAAGTGGAAAGCCATTTTGTCGATGCTGATGGAGAACTAAAAAAGCGCGTATTCCGCTTTGACGATAAACTGGGTGTCCACGGTGAAAATGTTCAGGTAGTTACCGAACAACAGCCTGGCACTCAAATCAAACTGGTGGGATTTGATGAAAGTTATCGAAAGCAGGTTCCCTCCAAAGGGGAGTCCATCGCCAATCAACTGCTTGAACATGTGCTCTGGTACTTTGTTCGTCAAGGCAGCGCACCCAAGATTCAGGTTGAAGATGCCGATAAGGTTTTCGATCTTGACCACTTGCTCGAAGAGCATGTGCACGCCAGTGCGTTCCTCGAAACCATCAAGATTCGTGATTATTCCTTCGACCTAACCCACATCAAGTTTCGTGCCTCCGTAAATAAAAAGCATCAGTTAGCCTTGTGCGCCGCAAATCGTTTGGTTAAAGAGGAATCCATTCAAGGAAAAATTCCCGGTTTATACGGGAAAATATCTGATGCATCAGGGGAATTTACCTATACCTGCTACGTGTCTTCAGGCTACCTAGATGAGCGTGTACGCAGCGAGCGCACCTCTTTTGATATTGCCGAAAACGTTGAGGACATGCTCAACGAAGTAAGTTTTAAAGATATTCGCGATGCAGTGCTCGCACACACTAAAGAATATCTGCAAGATGTTTTAGCAGAAAATGTCTCAGCCGGTCGTAAACGCGTAGATGATTTTATTAATAGCCATGCACCGCGATACCGTCCTGTTGTTCACTATGTCGCAGAATAACAGCTCATTGTTGACCCAGAAAAATCGGACAAAGACTTAGAGTTACATCTACATGCTCAATGGTATGAAGTGGAGCGACAGTTAGTCAGTGAGGGGCATGACATCATGCAACCTCAAAATGAGGGGCACGTAGAGAAGTACAAGGAACGGCTGAGTGAGTATCTGCGAAAAGCTGAAGACCTGAAAAAATCAGACCTCGCTAACTACGTATCACATCGAAAGGTCATTATTGATCTGCTGCAAAAATCCATCAAGCGACTGGATAATGGCAAGTATGCTCGTGAGGATATGATTCATGAGCTAATCATGCCTATGCGTAAAGAATCCAGTGAGGTTTTACTGGATTCTTGCAATCTTTGGCTGATTGACGAACGTTTGGCATTTCACAACTATTTGGCTTCCGACAAAACTCTGAATGCGATGCCAATTACTGGTAATGATTCGACAAAGGAACCAGATTTACTTAGCCTAAGAGTGTTTGATAACCCGCTGCTTGTTAATGATCAAAATAGCTTTCCCTTAGCATCTATCACCGTGGTCGAAATCAAACGCCCAATGCGCAACGATATGCGAGAGGGCGAAGATAAAGACCCAATTGATCAAGCTCTTGGTTATTTAGAGCGGATACGAGAAGGTAAAGTAATGACAAAATTTGGTCGCCCGATACCCGCCGGCAACAACGATATTCCTGGCTATTGCTATGTGCTTTGTGATCTCACTGAGTCCATGAAACGCCGTTGCCGCAGAGCAAACTTGCGCATTACATCTGACGGAATGGGTTATTTCGGTTATAACGAACCATCCCATGCCTACATCGAAGTCATTAGTTTCGACCAGTTGGTAAAGGCGGCCAAAGAACGTAACCGTGCATTCTTTGACAAGCTTGGCTTGCCTTCTGTTTAGGAGGGTTTAGTGACTACTAAGTCGTCGAACCTTGAAGCGACCGACGGCAGTGCCTTCCTCGCTGAGCAAGCCTTTGATTGTCCGGCTGCCGGCGGAAGTGAACAGGCGGTTTACCTGAGCCCTCAGGGCCATGTGCTCCACATCAACGTGGTTCCGCCGATGGCGGTACTCGTAATAGCTGGAACGGCTGATATCAAACGCATTGCAGACC
>NZ_JAUYVX010000034.1:0-2876 GCF_030688925.1 Oceanobacter sp. 3_MG-2023 | reverse complement strand
CCCCACACTACCATCGGCGATGCTGCGTTTCACTTCTGAGTTCGGGATGGATTCAGGTGGTTCCACAGCTCTATTGTCGTCAAGCAAACTGTTATGGTGTTGTCTGTCTTAAGGGGATCCTGTGAAGGATCGACCCGGCAGCGTTCACCAAATAAGGTTGGATACATGAGTTTTTTGAGAGATTCTTAACATTTTGTCTAGCAGTTGCTCAGGGCTTGGGTCGTTAATAACAGCCCGGTTTGGGTGTTATATGGTCAAGCCTCACGGGCAATTAGTATCAGTTAGCTCAACGCCTCGCAACGCTTACACATCTGACCTATCAACCTGGTGGTCTTCCAGGGCCCTACAGGGAACTCAAGGTTCCAGTGAGATCTCATCTTGAAGGAGGCTTCACGCTTAGATGCTTTCAGCGTTTATCCCGTCCGAACGTAGCTACCCGGCAATGCATCTGGCGATACAACCGGAACACCAGAGGTTCGTCCACTCCGGTCCTCTCGTACTAGGAGCAGCTCTTCTCAAATCTCAAACGCCCACGGCAGATAGGGACCGAACTGTCTCACGACGTTCTAAACCCAGCTCGCGTACCACTTTAAATGGCGAACAGCCATACCCTTGGGACCGGCTTCAGCCCCAGGATGTGATGAGCCGACATCGAGGTGCCAAACACCGCCGTCGATGTGAACTCTTGGGCGGTATCAGCCTGTTATCCCCGGAGTACCTTTTATCCGTTGAGCGATGGCCCTTCCATACAGAACCACCGGATCACTATGACCTACTTTCGTACCTGCTCGACGTGTCTGTCTCGCAGTTAAGCCGGCTTGTGCCATTACACTAACCTCCTGATGTCCGACCAGGATTAGCCGACCTTCGTGCTCCTCCGTTACTCTTTGGGAGGAGACCGCCCCAGTCAAACTACCCACCACACAGTGTCCTCGATCCAGATAATGGACCTGAGTTAGAACCCCAAATTGACCAGGCTGGTATTTCAAGGTTGGCTCCACGACAACTGGCGTCATCGCTTCAAAGCCTCCCAGCTATCCTACACAAGCCAATTCAAAGTTCACTGTGAAGCTGTAGTAAAGGTTCACGGGGTCTTTCCGTCTAGCCGCGGGAACGCAGCATCTTAACTGCGAATTCAATTTCACTGAGTCTCGGGTGGAGACAGTGTGACCGTCATTACGCCATTCGTGCAGGTCGGAACTTACCCGACAAGGAATTTCGCTACCTTAGGACCGTTATAGTTACGGCCGCCGTTTACCGGGGCTTCGATCAAGAGCTTCTCGTGAGATAACCCCATCAATTAACCTTCCGGCACCGGGCAGGCGTCACACCCTATACGTCCACTTTCGTGTTTGCAGAGTGCTGTGTTTTTAATAAACAGTTGCAGCCACCTGGTATCTTCGACCGGTCTCAGCTTACGGAGTAAATCCTTCACCAAAACCGGCGCACCTTCTCCCGAAGTTACGGTGCCATTTTGCCTAGTTCCTTCACCCGAGTTCTCTCAAGCGCCTTGGTATTCTCTACCTACCCACCTGTGTCGGTTTAGAGTACGGTTCATTTGTAGCTGAAGCTTAGAGGCTTTTCTTGGAAGCATGGCATCGACCACTTCGGACTCCGTAGAGTCACCGTCATCGCTTCTCGGCATAAAGATCCCGGATTTGCCTAAGATCTCTGCCTACCAGCTTAAACACGGACAACCAACGCCGTGCTGGCCTAGCCTTCTCCGTCCCCCCATCGCACTACAAACAAGTACAGGAATATTAACCTGTTTCCCATCGACTACGCTCTTCAGCCTCGCCTTAGGGGCCGACTAACCCTGCCCCGATTAACGTTGGACAGGAACCCTTGGGTTTCCGGCGGGGGAGTTTTTCACTCCCCTTGTCGTTACTTATGTCAGCATTCGCACTTCTGATACCTCCAGCCTGGTTCACACCTTGACCTTCAACGGCTTACAGAACGCTCCTCTACCATGCGTATGAATACGCATCCGTAGCTTCGGTGTACAGTTTGAGCCCCGTTATATCTTCCGCGCAGGCCGACTCGACTAGTGAGCTATTACGCTTTCTTTAAAGGGTGGCTGCTTCTAAGCCAACCTCCTAGCTGTCTGGGCCTTCCCACATCGTTTCCCACTTAACTGTAACTTTGGGACCTTAGCTGACGGTCTGGGTTGTTTCCCTTTTCACGACGGACGTTAGCACCCGCCGTGTGTCTCCCATGATTGAACTCACCGGTATTCGGAGTTTGCAAAGGGTTGGTAAGTCGGGATGACCCCCTAGCCTTAACAGTGCTCTACCCCCGGTGGTTATACATGAGGCACTACCTAAATAGTTTTCGAGGAGAACCAGCTATCTCCGAGCTTGATTAGCCTTTCACTCCGATCCACAAGTCATCCCCTACCTTTTCAACGGGAGTGGGTTCGGTCCTCCAGTGCCTGTTACGGCACCTTCAACCTGCTCATGGATAGATCGCCCGGTTTCGGGTCTAATGCTAGCGACTGGACGCCCAGTTAAGACTCGCTTTCGCTACGGCTCCGTTAACACTTAACCTTGCCACTAACATTAAGTCGCTGACCCATTATACAAAAGGTACGCAGTCACCGAACAAGTCGGCTCCCACTGCTTGTACGTACGCGGTTTCAGGGTCTATTTCACTCCCCTAACAGGGGTTCTTTTCGCCTTTCCCTCACGGTACTAGTTCACTATCGGTCATCTGGGAGTATTTAGCCTTGGAGGATGGTCCCCCCATGTTCAGTCAGGATAACACGTGTCCCGACCTACTCGTTTTCACAATCTATAAGTTTTCGTATACGGGGCTATCACCCACTATGGCGGCACTTTCCAGAGCCTTCTACTAACTACAAGATTGCTTAAGGGCTA
>NZ_JAUYVX010000033.1:0-2889 GCF_030688925.1 Oceanobacter sp. 3_MG-2023 | reverse complement strand
CTTACGGTTGTTCGACAGCAGTGCCAGCGCCATCACGGCCGAAATCCAGGTCAACAGCTACACCACGGGTGCTCAATCCGATGCCAACGTCACCGTGCTGGACAACGGCAACCTGTTGGTGAGCTGGACTTCAGACAACCAGGATGGCTCCGAAGGGGGCGTATATGGCCAGACCTTCGATACCGATGGCAATGCCCTTGGCAGCGAGTTCCTGATTAACAGCAGCACCGATGGCAACCAAAACGAACCCGACAGCAGCGCTCTCGCGCTTCTGAGTATCGACGAAAACAGCGGCGCCGGGCAGGTGGTGTATACCGCCACAGCCACTGATACCGGCGATATCTCCGATGGCGTGACTTTCTCGCTCTCGGGCGATGATGCCGCCCTGTTCAGCATCAACAGCAGCACGGGCGAAGTGACCCTGTTGGCCGATCCCGACTACGAAACCCAATCCAGCTACTCATTTATCGTTACCGCTACCGATGGAGCCGGTAACCATACCGACCAAGCGGTTACCCTTGATGTCAACGACCTGGACGAAACCGCCCCGGTGTTCAGTTCGTTGAGTGCCGGGTTTATTGTCACCTGGACATCGGCAGGCCAGGACGGCTCATCGACGGGAGTGTATGCCCAACGTTACGATCTGGCAGGCCACCCGGTGGGTGAAGAAATACAGATCAATAGCTACAGCACCAATGCGCAATACGAATCCAGTGTGGCCGTTTATAACGATGGGCGCTGGTTGGTCAGCTATACCAGTTATCGATCAGATGGTAATCGTGACGGGGAGACCTATGTTCAAAGTTATGATGCCGCAGGCAATGTGATCACCAGTGAATACGCGGTGAATACCTTTAGCGCAGGTTATCAATGGCGCTCTGAGGTAGCAACCTTGATCGATGGTCATGCCATCGTGGTTTGGGAGGAGAACTTTGATGGTGATATTATCGGAAACTGGCTGGATGCCGAGGGCAACCCCGTTGCGGGTAATATTGCTATTGATGAGACTTCCGATTATCCATTTCAAAGCCCCAGCGTTGCCTCGCTGGCCGGTGGTGGCGTCGTGGTGGCATATGCAGTTGACAAAAGGTATTTGGGCTATCCTGGGATCTACGATGAGGATGCCATTGCCTTCACGATTTACGGCGCCGATGGTGAGGTGGTGACGGCCAGGATTTATGCCAACAGTACAACCGCCGGTTCTCAAATTGAACCGGAGGTGACCGGATTAACGAACGGCGGTTTTGTGGTGGTCTGGCAATCCGAGAACCAGGATGGTTCTGGTTATGGTATCTATGCCCAACGTTACGACGCCAATGGCAATACCCTGGGCGGGGAATTCCGGGTCAATACCGAGACGACCGACAATCAACTGGATGCCAGTATCACCGCTCTGGAAGACGGTGGCTTTGTGGTGGTCTGGACGTCTTATGATCAGGATGGCAGCGGTATGGGGGTATTTGCCCAGCGTTACGATGCCGACGGCAACACCATTGGTAGCGAATTCCAGGTCAATACCAGCACTGCCGGAAACCAGTCAGAGCCCGGTATCACTGCGCTGGCCAATGGTGGATTTATCATTACCTGGACATCCAGCGACCAGGATGGTGATGGCAAGGGTGTGTATGCCCAAGTATACGATGCCGATGGTCATGCAGTAGGGAGCGAATACCGGGTTAACAGCTATACCAGTGATAACCAGAACGATGCATCCGTGGCAGGGATTATTCTCTCGGTGGCGGAAAACAGTGGTGCCGGGCAAGTGGTGTACACAGCCGTGGCTACCGACACCGATGACAAGGGCACGGATACCAGCGCCAGCGTAACGTACAGCCTCCAGGGCGACGACGCCAGCTACTTCAGTATTGACGCCATCACTGGTGAAGTCACCCTGTTGGAAAACCCGGATTACGAAACCCGTAGCAGCTACTCGTTGGTGGTGGTCGCCACCGATGGTGTCGGTAATCAGGTCAATCAGGTGCTGGATATCGCGGTCAACAACCTTGATGAAATCGCCCCGGTCATTACTTCGGGCAGCAGCGTGAGTGTGGATGAAAATACCGCCATCGGCTCTGTGATTCATACAGTCACCGCCGATGATTCCGGGGATATCTCCGGTGGCGTGACTTTCTCGCTCTCGGGCGATGATGCCGCACTGTTCAGCATCGATGCCAGCACCGGCGACGTCAGCCTCAACACCATACTGGATGCTGAAACCCGCACTGACTACTCATTGATCATCACCGTGACGGATGCGGCGGGTAACTACAGCAGTCAGGCTGTCGCCCTGACCGTGAATGACCTGGACGAATCCGCTCCAACCTTTACCTCCGGCGCTGCCGGTTACGTGGTGAGCTGGACGACCGCCGACGACAGCGACGGCAGCGGTATTGTAGGCCAACGCTACGACGCCAACGGCCAGACCCTGGGGGATGAATTCCAGATCAATACCACGGTGGCGGGAGACCAGAGCGAATCCTCGGTAACAACCCTGCTTGACGGCAGCTTTATCGTGGTATGGACCACCGCCGACGACGGCGATGGCAGCGGTATTGTCAGCCAGCGTTTCAGTGCCAGCGGCGAGCGGATTGGTAGCGAAACCGTTATCAACAGCAGCACCACCGGCAGCCAGAGCGCTGCGCAAGTCGAAGCACTGGGCAGCGGTGGTTACGTGGTGGTCTGGACCTCGAACGGTCAGGACGGTGACGCCGATGGCGTCTACGCCCGGATCTACGACGCCGACGGCAACGCGATCAGCGCTGAACTGGCGGTGAATAGCTACACGACAAATAATCAGAACGACGCCAGTGTTACCGCCCTGGCCGACGGCGGCTTTGTCGTGACCTGGACCTCCGAAAGCCAGGACGGTGGCTACTTCAGCACTTACCT
>NZ_JAUYVX010000032.1:0-3262 GCF_030688925.1 Oceanobacter sp. 3_MG-2023 | reverse complement strand
TGATGCTGAACAGTGACGCATCTGTACCAGACAGGCTGAAACTCACGCCATCAGAAATATCAGCAGAGTCATCCGCAATGGCGGTATACACCACTTGCCCAGCACCAGAGTTTTCATCGATCGAGGTGGCCGTAGCGCCAGACGTAATCGTCGGTGCCACTTCATCGAGGTTATTCACCGCCAGCGTAACAGTTTGATCTGTGTGGTTACCGGCTCCGTCGGTGGCTGTGGCGGTAAAGCTGTAGCTGGACTTGGTCTCGTAGTCGGCATCGGCCAACAAAGTCACTTCACCTGTAGAGGAGTTGATGCTGAACAAAGCAGCATCAGCCCCCGAGAGGCTATAAACCGCTGTCGCGTCATCGGTCGCTGCGGTGTAAATAACCGAGCTGGCACCAGAATTTTCGTCAATGGCATCCGCCAGAGCCCCGGAGGTAAATACAGGCCCCACTTCATCCAGGTTGTTGACCGCCAGAGTGACGGTCTGGCTATCTTGTAAACCCGCACCATCGGTGGCGATGACAGTAAAGTTGTAGCTTGGTTTGGTTTCGTAGTCGGCATCCGCCAACAAGGTGACTTCGCCGGTGGCTGAGTTGATACTGAAGTACGCTGCATCTGCACCCGACAGACTGAAACTCACACCATCAGAAATATCAGCAGAGTCATCCGCAGTGGCGGTATACACCACTTGCCCAGCACCAGAGTTTTCATCGATCGAGGTGGCCGTAGCGCCAGACGTAATCGTCGGTGCCACTTCATCGAGGTTATTCACCGCCAGGGTGACGGTCTGGTCGGTGTAGTTACCCGCCCCATCAGTTGCAGTGACGGTAAAGCTGTAACTGGACTTGGTCTCGTAGTCGGCATCGGCCAACAAAGTCACTTCGCCTGTAGCGGAGTTGATGCTGAACAGTGACGCATCTGTACCTGAGAGGCTATAAACCGCCGTCGCGTCGTCCGTGGTCGCGGTGTAAATCACCGAGCTAGCACCAGAGTTTTCATCAATGGCATCTGCCAACGTACCGGAGGTAAATACAGGCCCCACTTCATCCAGGTTATTCACTGCCAGGGTAACAGTTTGATCGGTGTGGTTACCGGCTCCATCGGTAGCGGTGACGGTAAAGCTGTAGTTTGGTTTGGTTTCGTAATCAGCATCCGCCAACAAGGTGACCTCGCCGGTGCTGGCATCAATCGAGAAATACGCCGCATCGTCGCCTGAGAGGGAGAAAGCCACGCCATCAGAGATATCTGCAGAGTCATCCGCAGTAGCGGTATAAATCACACTGCCCGCACCGCTGTTTTCATCGATGGCAGTCGCGGTATCACCAGAGGTAATCGTCGGTGCCACTTCATCCAGGTTATTGACCGCCAGGGTAACGGCCTGATTGGTAAAGTTACCAGCTCCGTCGGTAGCGGTGACAGTAAAGCTGTAGCTGGACTTGGTTTCGTAATCAGCATCCGCCAACAAAGTCACTTCGCCGGTGCTGGCATCAATTGAGAAATACGCCGCATCGTCGCCAGAGAGCGAGAAAGTCACACCATCAGAGATATCTGCGGAGTCATCAGCGGTCGCGGTATACACCACCTGCCCGGCACCGCTGTTTTCATCGATCGAGGTGGCCGTAGCGCCAGACGTAATGCTTGGCGCTTCTTCATCCAGGTTATTCACCGCCAGGGTGACGGTTTGATCAGTAAAGTGACCAGCCCCATCGGTAGCGGTGACGGTAAAGCTGTAGCTGGACTTGGTTTCGTAGTCAGCATCCGCTTTTAGAGTCACTTCGCCAGTATTGGTATCAATGGTGAAGTAAGGCGCGTCAGTACCACTGAGGTTAAACGTTACGCCGTCCGAGATATCCGCGGAGTCATCGATAATCGCTGTGTAAATAACCGAGCCAGCACCGCTGTTTTCATCGATGGCAGTCGCGGTGTCACCAGAGGTAATCGTCGGTGCCACTTCATCGAGGTTATTCACCGCCAAGGTGACGGTCTGGTCGGTAAAGTTACCAACCCCATCAGTCGCGGTGACGGTAAAGCTGTAACTGGACTTGGTCTCATAGTCGGCATCGGCCAACAAGGTGACTTCGCCAGTGGCTGAATTAATGCTGAACAGCCCTGCATCATCCCCCGAGAGGCTATAAACCGCCGTCGCATCATTGGTTGTGGCTGTGTAAATAACCGAGCTGGCACCAGAGTTTTCATCAATGGCATCCGCCAACGTACCGGAGGTAAATACCGGTCCTGACTCATCCAGATCATTGACCGCCAGCGTCACGGTCTGATCAGTGAAGTGACCGGCGCCATCGGTGGCAATTACAGTAAAACTGTAGTTTGGTTTGGTCTCGTAATCAGCGTCGGCCAACAAGGTGACTTCACCAGTGCTGGCATCAATCGAGAGATACGCGGCATCGTCGCCTGAGAGCGAGAAAGTCACACCATCAGAGATATCTGCGGAGTCATCGGCAGTCGCGGTATAAATCACACTGCCGGTACCGCTGTTTTCATCAATGGCAGTCGCGGTATCACCAGAGGTAATCGTCGGTGCCACTTCATCCAGGTTATTGACAGCCAAGGTGACGGTTTGGTCAGTGAAGTGACCAGCCCCATCGGTGGCGATTACAGTAAAGTTGTAGCTGGACTTGGTCTCGTAGTCCGCATCCGCCAACAAGGTGACTTCACCGGTGGCTGGGTTGATACTGAAATACGCTGCATCGTCGCCTGAGAGCGAGAAGCTCACTCCACTGGATATATCCACTGAATCATCGGCAGTGGCGGTATACACCACCTGCCCAGAACCAGTGTTTTCATCGATGGCAGTCGCGGTAGCGCCAGAAGTAATCGTCGGTGCGACTTCATCCAGATCATTAACCGCCAGAGTGACGGTCTGATCAGTTAAGTGACCAGCCCCATCGGTGGCGGTGACTACAAATGAATAGCTGGCTTTTGTTTCGTAATCAGCGTCGGCCAACAAAGTCACTTCACCGGTGGCGGAGTTGATGCTGAAATACGCCGCATCGTCGCCAGAGAGAGAGAAAACTACGCCATCAGAGATATCAGCAGAGTCATCAGCAACAGCGGTATACACCACTTGCCCAGCACCGCTGTTTTCATCGATGGCAGTCGCGGTATCACCAGAGGTAATCGTCGGTGCCACTTCATCGAGGTTATTCACCGCCAGGGTGACGGTTTGATCGGTGTGGTTACCGGCCCCATCGGTGGCGGTGACGGTAAAGCTGTAGCTTGGTTTGGTTTCGTAATCAGCATCCGCCAA
>NZ_JAUYVX010000031.1:0-3965 GCF_030688925.1 Oceanobacter sp. 3_MG-2023 | reverse complement strand
GTACCAGACAGGCTGAAACTCACGCCATCAGAAATATCAGCAGAGTCATCCGCAGTGGCGGTATACACCACTTGCCCGGCACCGCTGTTTTCATCGATGGCAGTCGCGGTATCACCAGAGGTAATCGTCGGTGCCACTTCATCGAGGTTATTGACCGCCAGCGTGACAGTTTGATCTGTAAAGTTACCGGCCCCATCGGTGGCGGTGACGGTAAAGCTGTAACTGGACTTGGTCTCATAGTCGGCATCCGCCAACAAAGTGACTTCACCCGTGGCCGAGTTAATGCTGAACAAAGCAGCATCAGCCCCCGAGAGGCTATAATCCGCTGTCGCGTCATCGGTCGCTGCGGTGTAAATAACCGAACTGGCGCCAGAGTTTTCATCAATGGCATCTGCCAGAGTCCCGGAGTTAAATACCGGTCCTGACTCATCCAGATCATTGACCGCCAGCGTCACGGTCTGATCAGTGAAGTGACCGGCGCCATCGGTGGCTGTGACGGTAAAGCTGTAGCTGGACTTGGTTTCGTAGTCAGCATCAGCTTTTAGAGTCACTTCTCCAGTATTGGTATCAATGGTGAAGTAAGCCGCGTCAGTACCACTGAGGCTAAACGTTACGCCGTCCGAAATATCAGCAGAGTCATCAGCGGCCGCGGTATACACCACCTGCCCAGCACCGCTGTTTTCATCGATGGCAGTCGCGGTATCACCAGAGGTAATCGTCGGTGCGACTTCATCGAGGTTATTCACCGCCAGCGTGACAGCTTGGTCCGTGTGGTTACCGGCCCCATCGGTAGCGGTGACAGTAAAGTTGTAACTGTCTTTTGTTTCGTAATCAGCGTCGGCCAATAAGGTGACTTTGCCGGTGGCTGAATTAATGCTGAACAGCCCTGCATCAGCTCCCGAGAGGCTATAAACCGCCGTCGCATCATCCGTCGCCGCGGTGTAAATCACCGTGTTTTCACCAGAGTTTTCGTCAATGGCGGTCGCTGTTGAACCGGATGTAAATGCCGGTGCCACTTCATCCAGATCATTGACCGCCAGCGTAACGGCTTGGTCCGTGTGGTTACCGGCCCCATCAGTTGCAGTGACTACAAATGAATAGCTGGCTTTGGCTTCGTAATCAGCATCCGTCAACAGAGTCACTTCACCGGTGCTGGCATCAATCGAGAAGTACGCCGCATCGTCGCCTGAGAGCGAGAAAGTCACACCATCGGAGATATCCGCGAAGTCATCAGCAACAGCGGTATACACCACTTGCCCGGCACCGCTGTTTTCATCGATGGCAGTCGCGGTGTCACCAGAGGTAATCGTCGGTGCCACTTCATCCAGGTTATTGACCGCCAAGGTGACGGCTTGATCGGTGTGGTTACCGGCTCCATCGATGGCTGTGACGGTAAAGCTATAACTGGACTTGGTTTCATAGTCGGCATCCGCCAACAAAGTGACTTCGCCTGTAGCGGAGTTGATGCTGAAATACGCTGCATCGTCGCCAGAGAGGCTATAAACCGCCGTCGCATCATCCGTCGCTGCGGTGTAAATCACCGCGTTCTCACCGGAGTTTTCATCAATGGCATCAGCCAACGTGCCGGAGTTAAATACCGGTCCTGACTCATCCAGATCATTGACCGCCAGCGTCACGGTCTGATCAGTGAAGTGACCGGCGCCATCGGTGGCTGTGACGGTAAAGCTGTAGCTGGACTTGGTTTCGTAGTCAGCATCAGCTTTTAGAGTCACTTCGCCAGTATTGGTATCAATGGTGAAGTAAGCCGCGTCAGTGCCGCCAAGGCTAAACGTTACGCCGTCCGAAATATCAGCAGAGTCATCAGCGGTGGCGGTATACACCACTTGCCCAGCACCGCTGTTTTCATCGATCGCGGTAGCCGTCGCACCAGAGGTAATCGTCGGTGCCACTTCATCGAGGTTATTGACCGCCAGGGTAACGGCTTGATCGGTAAAGTTACCGGCCCCATCGGTAGCGGTGACGATAAAGTTGTAGCTTGGTTTGGTCTCGTAATCAGCATCCGCCAACAAGGTGACTTCACCGGTGCTGGCATCAATCGAGAAGTACGCCGCATCGTCGCCGGAGAGCGAGAAAACTACGCCATCAGAGATATCAGCAGAGTCATCAGCAACAACGGTATACACCACTTGCCCAGCACCAGAGTTTTCATCGATCGCGGTAGCCGTCGCACCAGAGGTAATCGTCGGTGCTGCTTCATCCAGGTTATTGACCGCCAGGGTAACGGCCTGATTGGTAAAGTTACCAGCTCCGTCGGTAGCGGTGACAGTAAAGCTGTAACTGGACTTGGTTTCGTAGTCGGCATCGGCCAACAAGGTGACTTCACCTGTAGAGGAGTTGATGCTGAACAAAGCAGCATCATCCCCCGAGAGGCTATAAACCGCTGTCGCATCATTGGTTGTGGCTGTGTAAATAACCGAGCTGGCACCAGAGTTTTCATCAATGGCATCCGCCAACGTACCGGAGGTAAATACCGGTCCTGACTCATCCTGATCATTAACCGCCAGCGTCACGGTCTGGCTATCTTGTAAACCCGCGCCATCGGTGGCAGTTACAGTAAAACTGTAGCTTGGTTTGGTTTCGTAATCAGCGTCGGCCAATAAGGTGACTTCGCCGGTGGCTGAGTTGATGCTGAAATACGTTGCATCGTCGCCTGAGAGCGAGAAAGTCACGCCATCAGAGATATCGGCAGAGTCATCCGCAGTGGCGGTATACACCACTTGCCCAGAACCGCTGTTTTCAGCTATCGCAGTGGCCGTAGCGCCAGACGTAATGCTTGGCGCTGCTTCATCCAGGTTATTAACCGCCAACGTGACAGCTTGATCGGTGTGGTTACCGGCTCCATCGATGGCTGTGACGGTAAAGCTATAACTGGACTTGGTTTCATAGTCGGCATCCGCCAACAAAGTGACTTCGCCTGTAGTGGAGTTGATGCTGAAATACGCTGCATCGTCGCCAGAGAGGCTATAAACCGCCGTCGCATCATCGGTCGCTGCGGTGTAAATAACCGAGCTGGCGCCAGAGTTTTCGTCAATGGCATCTGCCAGAGTCCCGGAGTTAAAGACCGGTCCTGACTCATCCAGATCATTGACCGCCAGCGTCACGGTCTGATCAGTGAAGTGACCGGCGCCATCGGTGGCTGTGACGGTAAAGCTGTAGCTGGCTTTAGTTTCGTAATCAGCATCCGCCAACAAGGTGACTTCACCGGTGCTGGCATCAATCGAGAAGTAAGCCGCGTCAGTACCACTGAGGCTAAACGTTACGCCGTCCGAAATATCCACTGAGTCATCAGCAACAGCGGTATACACCACCTGCCCAGCACCGCTGTTTTCATCGATGGCAGTGGCGGTATCACCAGAGGTAATCGTCGGTGCTGCTTCATCCAAGTTATTGACCGCCAGGGTGACGGTTTGATCGGTAAAGTTACCGGCTCCGTCGGTGGCTGTGACGGTAAAGCTATAACTGGACTTGGTCTCGTAGTCGGCATCGGCCAACAAAGTCACTTCACCTGTAGCGGAGTTGATGCTGAACAGCCCTGCATCGGCTCCCGAAAGGCTATAAACCGCCGTCGCATCATCCGTCGCCGCGGTGTAAATCACCGCGTTCTCACCGGAGTTTTCGTCAATGGCATCCGCCAGAGTCCCGGAGGTAAATACAGGCCCCACTTCATCCAGATCATTCACATCCAGTGTCACGGTCTGATCAGTGAAGTGACCGGCCCCATCGGTGGCTGTAACAGTAAAGCTGTAGCTTGACTTGGTTTCGTAATCCGCATCCGCCAACAAGGTGACTTCACCGGTGCTGGCATCAATCGAGAAATATGCCGCATCGTCGCCTGAGAGCGAGAAAGTCACGCCATCGGAGATATCTGCAGAGTCATCAGCGGTGGCGGTATACACCACAGTACTGGCACCGCTATTTTCATCGATAGCAGTCGCGGTATCACC
>NZ_JAUYVX010000030.1:0-3986 GCF_030688925.1 Oceanobacter sp. 3_MG-2023 | reverse complement strand
GGTTCAACAGCGACCGCCATTGACGAAAACTCTGGTGAAAACACGGTGATTTACACCGCGGCGACGGATGATGCGACAGCGGTTTATAGCCTCTCGGGGGCTGATGCTGCTTTGTTCAGCATCAACTCAGCCACCGGTGAAGTCACCTTGTTGGCGGATGCGGATTACGAAACCAAACCAAGCTACAGCTTTACCGTCACCGCCACCGATGGAGCCGGTAACCACACCGACCAAATCGTCACCTTGGCAGTCAATAACCTGGATGAAGCAGTGCCAAGCATTACATCTGGCGCTACGGCTACTGCGATCGATGAAAACAGCGGTGCCGGGCAAGTGGTGTATACAGCCACTGCCGATGACTCCGCAGATATCTCTGATGGCGTGACTTTCTCGCTCTCAGGCGACGATGCGGCGTATTTCTCGATTGATGCTGTAACTGGTGAAGTGACCTTATTGGCCGATGCGGACTATGAGACCAAATCCAGCTACAGCTTTATTGTTACAGCCACCGACGGCGCGAGTTTACAAGATAGCCAAGCCGTGACACTGGATGTGAATGATCTGGATGAAGTGGCACCGGCATTTACATCCGGTTCAACAGCGACCGCCATTGACGAAAACTCCGGTGAAAACACGGTGATTTACACCGCGGCGACGGATGATGCGACGGCGGTTTATAGCCTCTCGGGAGCCGATGCAGGGCTGTTCAGCATTAATTCAGCCACCGGCGAAGTGACGTTATTGGCTGATGCCAATTACGAGACCAAGTCCAGCTACAGCTTTACTGTCATCGCCACCGATGGAGCCGGTAACCATACCGATCAACTGGTTACACTCGATGTAAACAACCTCGACGAAATCGCACCAACGATTACTTCCGGCGCGACGGCTACTGCAATCAATGAAAACTCAGGTGCTGGGCAAGTGGTGTATACCGCTGTTGCTGATGACTCTGCTGATATTTCTGATGGCGTGACTTTCTCGCTGTCTGGTGCAGATGCGGCATATTTCTCGATTGATGCCAGCACCGGTGAAGTCACCTTGTTGGCCGATGCCGACTATGAGACCAAGTCCAGTTACAGCTTTACTGTTACAGCCACCGATGGGGCGGGTAACCACAAGGACCAAGCCGTCACCTTGGCAGTCAATAACCTGGATGAAGCAGCGCCAAGCATTACATCTGGCGCTACGGCCACCTCGATCGATGAAAACAGCGGTGCTGGGCAAGTGGTGTATACCGCCACCGCTGATGACTCTGCTGATATTTCGGACGGCGTAACGTTTAGCCTCAGTGGTACTGGCGCGGCTTACTTCTCGATTGATGCCAGCACCGGTGAAGTCACCTTGTTGGCGGATGCGGATTACGAAACCAAACCAAGCTACAGCTTTACTGTTACAGCCACCGATGGGGCCGGTAACCACACGGACCAAGCCGTCACCTTGGCGGTCAATGATCTGGATGAAGTGGCACCGACGATTACCTCTGGTGATACCGCGACTGCCATCGATGAAAACAGCGGTGCTGGGCAGGTGGTGTATACCGCTGTTGCTGATGACTCAGTGGATATTTCGGACGGCGTAACGTTTAGCCTCAGTGGTACTGACGCGGCTTACTTCTCGATTGATGCCAGCACCGGTGAAGTGACTCTGTTGGCCGATGCTGATTACGAGACCAAGTCCAGCTACAACTTTACTGTAATCGCCACCGATGGAGTCGGTCACTTCACTGACCAGACCGTCACTCTGGCGGTGAATAACCTGGATGAAGTGGGGCCTGTATTTACCTCCGGGACTCTGGCTGATGCCATTGACGAAAATTCTGGTGCCAGCTCAGTTATTTACACCGCAGCGACCGATGACGCGACAGCGGTTTATAGCCTCTCGGGGGCTGATGCAGGGCTGTTCAGCATCAACTCCGCTACAGGTGAAGTGACTTTGTTGGCCGATGCCGACTACGAGACCAAGTCCAGTTATAGCTTTACCGTCACAGCCACCGACGGAGCCGGTAACTTTACCGATCAAACCGTTACCCTGGCGGTCAATAACCTGGATGAAGTGGCACCGACGATTACCTCTGGTGATACCGCCACTGCCATCGTTGAAAACAGCGGTGCTGGGCAGGTGGTGTATACCGCGGCCGCTGATGATGACTCTGCTGATATCTCGGACGGCGTAACGTTTAGCCTCAGTGGTACTGACGCGGCTTACTTCTCGATTGATGCCAGCACCGGCGAAGTCACCTTGTTGGCGGATGCCGACTACGAGACCAAACCAAACTACAGTTTTACTGTAACTGCCACCGATGGCGCCGGTCACTTCACTGATCAGACCGTGACGCTGGCGGTCAATGATCTGGATGAGTCAGGACCGGTATTTAACTCCGGGAGTCTGGCAGATGCTATTGATGAAAATTCTGGTGCCAGCTCGGTTATTTACACAGCCACAACCAATGACGCGCCAGCGGTTTATAGCCTCTCGGGAGCCGATGCAGCGTATTTCAGCATCAACTCCGCTACAGGCGAAGTCACCTTGTTGGCCGACGCTGATTACGAAACAAAAGACAGTTACAACTTTACCGTCACAGCCATCGATGGAGCCGGTAACCACACCGACCAAATCGTCACCTTAGCAGTCAATAACCTCGATGAAGTGGCGCCAAGCATTACATCTGGCGCTACGGCCACTGCGATCGATGAAAACAGCGGTGCGGGCAGTGTGATTTATACCGCCACTGCCGATGACTCCGCAGATATCTCTGATGGTGTGAGTTTCAGTCTGTCGGGTGCAGATGCTGCGTATTTCAGCATCAACCCGGCCACCGGTGAAGTCACCTTATTGGCCGACGCTGATTACGAGACCAAACCAAACTACAGTTTTACTGTAACTGCCACCGATGGCGCCGGTCACTTCACTGATCAGACCGTGACGCTGGCGGTCAATGATCTGGATGAGTCGGGACCGGTATTTAACTCCGGGAGTCTGGCGGATGCCATTGATGAAAGCTCTGGTGCCAGCTCGGTTATTTACACAGCCACAACCAATGATGCGACAGCGGTTTATAGCCTCTCGGGAGCCGATGCAGCGTATTTCAGCATCAACTCCGCTACAGGCGAAGTCACCTTGTTGGCCGACGCTGATTACGAAACAAAAGACAGTTACAACTTTACCGTCACAGCCATCGATGGAGCCGGTAACCACACCGACCAAATCGTCACCTTAGCAGTCAATAACCTCGATGAAGTGGCACCGACGATTACTTCTGGCGCTACCGCGACTGCGATCGATGAAAACTCAGGTGCTGGGCAGGTGGTGTATACCGCCATTGCCGATGACTCCACAGATATCTCCGATGGTGTGACTTTTTCGCTCTCAGGCACAGATGCGTCACGGTTCAGCATCAACTCAGCCACCGGTGAAGTCACCTTGTTGGCGGATGCGGACTACGAGACCAAACCAAGTTACAACTTTACCGTCACCGCCACCGATGGAGCGGGTAACTTTACCAATCAGGCCGTTACCCTGGCAGTCAATAACCTGGATGAAGTGGCACCAACGATTACCTCTGGTGATACCGCGACTGCCATCGATGAAAACAGCGGTGCCGTGGTATATACCGCCATTGCCGATGACTCCACAGATATCTCTGATGGTGTGACTTTCTCGCTCTCAGGCGACGATGCAGCGTATTTTTCGATTGATACCAGCACCGGTGAAGTCACCTTGTTGGCCGACGCCGATTACGAAACAAAAGCCAGCTATTCATTTGTAGTCACCGCCACCGATGGGGCTGGTCACTTCACTGATCAGACCGTGACGCTGGATGTGAATGATCTGGATGAAGTGGGGCCTGTATTTACTTCCGGCACGTTGGCGGATGTCATTGATGAGAACTCCGGTGAGAACGCGGTGATTTACACCGCGACCACGGACGACGCGACGGCGGTTTATAGCCTCTCGGGAGCCGATGCAGGGCTGTTCAGCATCAA
>NZ_JAUYVX010000003.1:0-279966 GCF_030688925.1 Oceanobacter sp. 3_MG-2023 | reverse complement strand
ACAATAGAGCTGTGGAACCACCTGAATCCATCCCGAACTCAGAAGTGAAACGCAGCATCGCCGATGGTAGTGTGGGGCTTCCCCATGTGAGAGTAGGTCATCGTCAAGCTCTTAAACGAAATACCCCGTCCTGCTTGCAGGGCGGGGTTTTTTTATGCCTGTGAGAAAGCAAGGGCGACGCTGAGAATAAATAACCCGGGACTGAGCCGGTAACGGATACCGACGGTTGAGTACGGGCGGGTTTTTGGATTGAAAACAGAATGAGCTATACAGTAAGGTGTCCTGTCGTGACAGGAGAATACTATGACAGAAGATACTGTTTTTGGAAAAATAGCGCGCGGTGAAGCCCAGGCCAATATAGTTTATGAAGATGATCTGGTGGTCGCTTTTCGTGATCTTTACCCGGCAGCACCGACTCATATTCTGATTATTCCGCGTAAACCCATACCTCGCTTGTGTGATGCCGCAATCGAAGACAAGGCATTGCTTGGTCATATGCTACTGACCGCAAATCAGGTCGCCGAGAGCGAGGGGTTGGGCGACAAGTTCCGTTTGGTGATTAACAATGGCGCAGATGCTGGCCAATCGGTTTTTCACTTACATATGCACGTGATTGGTGGTCGGCCGCTGACCTGGCCGCCGGGTTGAGATAACGATGAAGTTTGAAGCAATACAGGCAAAACTGCACGATGGTCGTTACCTGAAGGTAGCGCAGTGGGAAGTGACTGACGGACAGTTCTGGGCCATTGCCGGCACCAATGGCAGCGGTAAAACGGCGCTGTCCTGCCTGCTGGGCGATCAGGTCAAGCTGAGCCATGGGGCGGTTGATGGGCTGCTGGATAGCGTCGCTTATGTGTCTCTCGAGGCACAGGCGGAGCTTATTGAGCATGAGCGCAAGGTCGATGAAAGCGACCTGACGGATATGGCCAGTAAAGGGACTCTGGTTCGGGATCTGATTGCACCGGTAGAGGATGTTGCAGCGCTGGTTGATGGCTTGGGTATTCGGCATTTGCTTGATCAGGGCTTCCGGTCGTTGTCGACCGGTGAAAGCCGCAAAGTGCTGTGGGTCAGCCGGTTACGCCAACAACAGGACATGCTGGTGCTGGATGAGCCCTATGAAGGCCTGGATGTTACCAGTCGCGCCTATATCAAACAGTGTCTGGACGATTTGGCTTCCCAAGGCCGGAGGATTGTCTGGGTTGCCAATCGGCTGGATGAACTGCCGGACTGGATCACCCACGTCGCGTTTATGCACGATGCAGAGTTGCTGGCTCAAGGGCCCCGACAAGAAGTTTTGGCGCTGCCAGAAGTAAACGCCTTGATTCACTTCGACAAGGAATTACCCGAGTTACCTCTTGCACCTGTCCCGCCGCTACAGCTTGCCGATGGCGAACCGTTGGTGTGCCTGACTCAAGGTCGCATCCAGTATGAGGAACGGGTGTTGTTTGATCAGCTGGACTGGACAATTACGCCAGGGCAGCATTGGGCTGTACAAGGGCCGAATGGCTGTGGCAAAACCAGTCTGTTACAGATGCTGACGGGGGATAACCCACAGTGTTATCGCAATAACCTGCGCTTGTTTGGTATTCAGCGCGGCACCGGTGAAAGTATCTGGGATATTAAAAAGCATATCGGGCTGGTCTCGGCTTCTCTGCAGTGGCAGTACCGCGCATCGACCAATGTGATCAGTGCGTTGGTTTCCGGGCTGCACGATAGCATCGGCTTGTACAAAGCCGTACGCGATGATGACAAAAAGCTGGCATTACAATGGCTGGATATTCTGGGGCTGAAAGAGAAAGCTAACCAGAGCCTGCAACACCTGTCGTATGGTGAGCAGCGTCTGGTGCTGATTGGACGGGCCTTGATCAAGCAACCGGCGTTACTGATTCTGGATGAACCCTGTCAAGGGCTGGATGATCTGAGCCGTCATATGGTCTTGGCGTTTATCAACCGCCTGGTGGAGCAGCAGCGTATGACGATGCTGTATGTGACTCACCATGCGGATGAAATTCCGACGGAATTTTCCCATCGGTTGGTTTTTCAGCCGCAAGCAGAGGGCCGCAGCCTGATTCTGCAAGTAACGGAGGCCTGATGGTCTCCGGAGTCTATCCCCTGGTGTCAGGGGTTCCTGGGTGCAGTCGCAGTACCAGACTCCAGTGCCTGCAGGCGGTTGGTCAGCTCACGAATTTTCTTTTCCAGCGGTGCCTTTATATTGGTCGCCTGCTCGTTCGCTTTCTGTACCAATGCCAGGGTCTGGTCGAGAAAGGCCATATTGCGTAGATCACCGGCATTCAACGCTTCTGCTAACTGGTGCAGATAACTTTCAAAGCGCAGGGCTGCTTGCTCTGCGTCATCAATATCCATGTTAATGATATTCTCGGCTTCGCGGCCAATATAGAGTGCATGCTGTGCTGCTCGAAGTGCACGCTTACCAATCTGTTCCGATAAGGTCCGATTGGTATATTGGTCGCTGATGGTGTTGTTGGCCTCTTCCGTTAGCGTTTCTGCAAATTTGAACGTCTCCAAAGCAAAATAATCCACCCCTTCATCCTCGGCTTTTTCCAGGGTCTTTTGAGCCGGTCGCCAATGCAGTTCAAGCATGGTGTCGCGTTCCAGCTCTTGCATGTCTTCCAGCAAGTCACCGATATCGTCATCGAGGCTGTTATCACGTCCGGCTTCAATCGCTTGAGCCAATGATTTGATTTTCTCGAATTGCTTTTTATAGGCAGAGGGCAAGACCTTGTCGGCCTTGATGTCTTCCAGAATTTGTTTTTGTGCCAGCAGCACGGACAGTGTTTCGGCGACCTTGTGTTTATTGGCCATGCCGCTTTCAAACAGTGTCAATGTCCTGGCCGCAGACTCAAGTGCCTGTTGGTCATTGCCTGCCAGATCACTTTTACGGGCGGCGCTGATGGCAGTATTCATCTGTTGCCAATGCAGTGGTGAATAGAGGGCAAGATTTTCATTTCGGCCGGTGATTACTGACTCTTCAGCGGCATCGAGAGCGGTATGGGTATCACCGGTAAAGGTTTTGGCTTTACGGGCGGCGAGATCATCGAATGCATCTTCGTTTGCAATATGTTTGCTGGCACAGCCTGATACCAGTAGCAAGGCCAGCAGAACAGACAAGAAAGTACCGTGCCTGAGCGTCATATAAATCTCCTCTGGTGGCAAAAACAGCGCGGCGACATCCATTGTGATGTCGCTGCGCCACCATCAATGACGCATCTGGGCGTCAATAAATCAGACTGCTTTGTGGCAAGCCGGTTCTCGATGGCTGGTATCAATCGAGTAACAATTTGTCACGTACTGCACCCTTGTCGGCACTGGTCGCAAATTTGGCATAAGCCTTGAGCGCCGTGCTGACTTTACGAGGACGCAGCTCCGCTGGCTTCCAGCCCTTGGCGTCTTGCTCGGCACGACGGCTCGCCAGTTCTGCATCATCCAACAGCACATTGATGCTGCGATTGGGGATGTCGATCAGAATAGGGTCGCCGTCCTTGAGCAGGCCAATAGCACCACCGGAAGCTGCTTCTGGTGACGCATGGCCGATCGACAGGCCAGAAGTACCACCAGAGAAGCGGCCATCAGTCAGCAGGGCACAGGCTTTGCCGAGACCTTTGGATTTCAGGTAGGACGTTGGATACAGCATCTCCTGCATTCCCGGGCCACCTTTTGGACCTTCGTAACGAATGATCACCACATCACCGGCCACCACTTCGTCAGCCAGAATACCTTTGACGGCTGTGTCCTGGGATTCAAAGATCTTGGCCTTGCCGTTGAACACCAGAATCGAGTCATCCACCCCGGCTGTTTTCACGACACAGCCATCCAGAGCGATATTGCCGTACAACACGGCCAGGCCGCCTTCACGGGAATAGGCGTGTTCGAGGTTACGAATACAACCGTTGGCACGGTCACCGTCCAGGGTTGGCCAGCGCGTGCTTTGGCTAAAGGCGGTCTGGGTCGGAATCCCGGCCGGTCCGGCCTTGTAGAACTCCAGTACTTCCGGCGTTGGATTACGCATAATATCCCACTTGTCCAAGGCCTCAAGCAAGGTGCTGCTGTGCACCGTTGGCAGTTGGGAATGCAGCAGCCCAGCGCGTTCGATCTCGCCGAGAATCCCCATAATGCCCCCAGCACGATGAACATCTTCGATATGGTATTTGGGCGAGTTGGGCGCCACTTTACACAGTTGTGGCACGACACGAGAGAGACGGTCGATGTCTTTCAGGTCAAAGTCCACATCCGCTTCCTGGGCTGCCGCCAGCAAGTGCAGAATGGTGTTGGTAGACCCGCCCATCACGATATCCAGGGTGATCGCATTCTCGAAAGCATCAAAACTGACGATGGAGCGTGGCAGTACGGATTCGTCATTGTCTTCGTAATAACGTTTGGCGTTTTTGACAATCAGGCGAGCGGCATCGAGAAACAGCTCTTCACGATCAGAGTGCGTTGCCAGCACGGTGCCGTTGCCAGGTAACGACAACCCGATTGCCTCAGTCAGGCAGTTCATGGAGTTGGCAGTGAACATGCCGGAACAAGAGCCACAGGTCGGGCAGGCGCTGCGTTCATATTCTGCAACGTCTGCATCTGAGGCGGCGTCATCGGCGGCAATCACCATGGCATCCACCAGATCCAGCTTGTTCTCAGACAGCTTGGTTTTGCCTGCTTCCATCGGGCCACCGGAGACAAACACAACCGGGATATTCAGCCGCAGGGCAGCCATCAGCATTCCGGGGGTGATCTTGTCGCAGTTGGAAATACACACCAGGGCATCGGCACAGTGGGCATTAACCATATATTCGACGGAATCCGCGATGATTTCACGGCTGGGCAAGCTGTACAGCATACCGTCGTGACCCATGGCGATACCGTCATCAACCGCGATGGTATTAAATTCCTTGGCGACGCCACCGGCTTTTTCTATCTCGCGGGCCACCAGCTGGCCCATATCCTTAAGATGGACATGTCCCGGGACAAACTGGGTAAAAGAGTTGGCGACGGCGATAATCGGTTTATGGAAATCGTCGTCTTTCATTCCGGTGGCGCGCCACAGGGCACGGGCACCCGCCATATTACGACCCGCAGTGGAGGTCTTGGAGCGGTACTCAGGCATGGTGTCTCTCTCTTTGTTCATAGATCCTGCCACAGAGCGGGCAGTCGGGCTGTTTTATAGTGCCTCGGGTGGCGTCAGTCGCAGCCCGGGTACGTGAAAGACCTTCAGTTTAGCAAAAGGCGGGTCACAACGCAGTGCTCTTGGTGTGCCAGAGGCGGATCGCCCGGTGCTCGACAGGAAAACAAGCGGTGGCCAAGGTCGTAAAGTTATCCCTGTTTTCTGTGGATAAATATTGGGATAACTTTGGGGTAGCCTAAGGATAACAGGCCACATCGCTGATGCTGGCTATCGACACGCTGGTCTGGTCAAAAAACGCACAGTCCTGCTGGGTATTGGATTATTTCTCAAGATTTGGGCTTTTTATTATAAGTCTTTGTATTTTATTCATATTTTCTGATTTGTTTGGAAGTGCTTACACATGCTGGCGGACTCGCCTTGCCTGGGGATTGATGACAGTCTCTGGCTTGCTAATGGCTGAGCTGTGGATAAGAAAATCTCTTGGCAGGATAAGTCTGTGCATAACGTCAGGATAACTGCCGTTATCCTGATCGTTGGTCGACAATTGAGCCTATCCCGGAATCAAGCGCCGGACTGGGTTATTGTTTTTGGATAGCTGTCTGTTTTGTGTCTGTTCGCCCTGTTCTGGTGTCGCGCATCTGGTGAGACGCCATGCGTGTCTCAGTGTCGATCCTGGCGCACATAGGGCTGACCGAGTGCCGCAGGCTCCATGCCTTTTTTGGAACCGGAACAAGCCGCGACCAGCAGCACCGCGATGGTGAACAGATAAGGGAGCATATTCATCAGATAGATCGGAGCCGGTATACCGATCGCCTGCAGCCGTGGCAACAGCGCTTCGATAGCACCGAACAAAAAAGCCCCGGCCAATGCCTTGAGTGGCTCCCAGCGGGCAAAGACCACCAGCGCAAGGGCGATCCAGCCACGTCCGGCCACCATGTTATCGACCCAGATGCTGCTACTTGCCACCGACAGATATGCCCCGGCCAAACCACAAAGGGCACCGCTGGCGGTGATAGCCAGCAGTTGCTGCACCTGCACCTGCACTCCGGCGACATCGGCGCTGGCAGGGTCTTCTCCAACAGCACGGATTTTCAGGCCTGCGCGGGTACGTTCCAGCAGAAACCAGAGTGCAAAACCGATCAGCACGGTGAGATAGACCAGAATATCCTGATGAAAGAGTAGCTGGCCGACCAGCGGCAGCTGATCCAGCCAGGGGAGATCCAGTGGTTGCAGGCCTTCAAAGCTTTTATGGACATAAGACCGCCCGACCACTCCGGCAATACCCAGCCCCACCGCCATGGTGGCAAGGCCAGCCAGAATCTGTTCGCAGCGCATCACGACCACGGCAAAGCCAAAAACCAGTGCCAGGGTCGCGCCAGCCAGGACCGCACAGAGGATACCAATCGCGGGGTTTCCCAGCGTCAGGGTCAAAACCGCCGCAGTCATGGCGCCCAGAGACATATAGCCTTCGGCACCCATATTGAGGACACCAGCGCGTTCGCAGAGCACCAGTCCCATGCTGGCCAGAGCCAGGGGAATCGCAAATGCCGGTGTGCTACCGAGCCAGTGGGTGATGAACTGTTCCATAAATCTCTTGTTCTCTCAGGTGATCTGGCGTGCGGTTTGGGGTGAGGTCCGGCGCAGCAGGGATACACGGTAACTGCGGAAAAACTGCACCATCAGCAGTGTTAACAGCACGATGCCCTGTATCAGCACCACAATGGCATCCGGGATACCGTAGAACACCTTCAGCGTACTGCCAGCGTTATAAATGCCCGCCAGCGCAATAGCCGTTGGCAATATTGCCAGCGGATTAAAACGCGCCACAAAGGCGATAACGATGCCACTGAAGGTGGTATTGATACCGATGGTCTGGGTCAGGCGATGTTCGACACCGGTGACGATCAGCCCACCCGCCAACCCGGCCAGCGCCCCCGAGAGCAGAATCATCAGGGTAAGGGTCGCAGTGACCGGAATACCGATCGCCAGAGCCGTGCGGCGATTATGGCCAATAACATCAATGTAGAAACCCGTACGGCTTTTCTGTACCAGCACCGCCATCAGCAAAGTGATGGCCAGCGCCAGATAAATACCGGAATGCAGATTGCCAAAGCCCAGACTGGCGAGCTGCTCGTTGTCATCAAAACGGGGAGAAACCGGAAAGCTGTTGACCGGATCTTTCCAGGCACCAAACAGCAGATGCTGTAACAGCAGATAGGCGACGTTGGACAATAACAGGGTTACCACCAGCTCGTTGACATTGGCCTTCAGCTTTAACAGCAGTGGTACGGCGATCCAGATGGCACCGGCGAACGCCGAAGCGATCAGCATGATGGGCAGACGCAGCGCCTCACTGCCGAAGTCGTTGTTGGCGACCAGCGTGGCCCCAATGGCACCGAGCCACAGTTGGCCTTCGATCCCGACGTTCCAGAAACGCAGGCGCATGGCCGCGAGGGCTGCCAGACCGACCAGAATCAGCGGTACGGCCAGCGTCAGGGTCTGCGCCAGACCGCGAGCGCTGAAAAAGACCTGAACCACCAGGTCATCCATCAAGGTTGAAGCCGGTGCGCCAGCGGCAAGCAAAACCAATACACCGCAGCCCAGCCCAACCAGCAAACCCAGAATATAAGTCGCGGCGGAGCGCAGGGTACTGACTTGCTGTCGCCGTTCGAGCGTTAAGCGGAAATTACTCATGACCAAGGATTAGCCTCCCAATATCAGCGGCACTGGCGTCGCCGGGCAGCTCTCCGGTAATTTTACCGGCGCTGATCACACAGATACGATCAGACAGCGCCATGATTTCTTCCACATCTTCACTGACCAACAGGCAAGCAGCCCCTTGGGCGACCGCTTCACGCAGTCGCTGATGCACCGCCGCTGACGCCCGGATATCCAGGCCGCGGGTGGGCGAATGCGCCAGTAACAGCTTCATGCCACTGTCGATCTCTCGGGCCAGCAAGACTTTCTGTGCATTGCCGCCCGACAGCAGGCCCATACGGCCGTGGGGACGCGCTCCGGCAATGTCGTGCTGTTCGATACTGGCTTTGGCTTCACGCTCCATACGGCGGCGGTTGAGCCAAAAGCGTCCGAAGCGGCCCCTGACCACCGCGGTCAGGGAGAGATTGGCGGCAATCGTCAGGTCGGATGCCAGCGCGGTTGCCATACGGTCAGCGGGAATCACCCGCAGACCCAGCTGACGGCGCTGGTTGGGGGGTAACTCCAGGGCATCGGCACCATCAATCATGACGCTGCCAGCGCTGGCGGAACGAATACCGTTCAGGGTTTCAACCAGCTCGTGCTGACCGTTGCCACCGACACCCGCGAGGCCGAGTATTTCACCGGCCCGAACCCGCAAGCTGACATCGGTGAGTGCCGGAGCACCGTCATCCCGTTGGGCGTGCAAGTGGGCGATAGCCAGCAGGTCCGGCCCTCGAGGTTGAAGGCTGCTGGTCGTGGTGTCCGGTGTGCTGCTGGGTGCGACGCTGGATGCCGAGCTGCCCATCATCAGGCTGGCGATTTTTTCGATCGACAGTTGGGTCGTGTCCAGCCCCGCCGCAACGGTCTTGCCGCGACGCATAATGGTCACCCGGTGGCTGAAACCCACTACTTCGCGCAGCTTGTGGGTAATCAGGATAATACTGCGGCCGGATTCGGCCATGCGACGAATGGCACCGAGCATGGAGCTGGCCTCGGCGTCTGTCAGAACGGCAGTGGGTTCGTCCAGAATCAGAATACGAGCGCCGAGGGCCAACACCTTGCAGATCTCTGCACGTTGTTTTTCGGCCACCGACAGTTCGCCCACCGGACAGTCCGGATTGAGCGTAAAGCCAACTTCCCTGGCGGTTGCCAGCAAGGCGTTGCGGGCGGCGGTGCGGGTCTTCAGGTGAGGATGGTCGTCGGCCGCCAACAACAGGTTTTCTGTTGGCGTCAGCCGATCCACCAGCCGGAAATGCTGATGTACCATGCCGATCCCATGGCGCGCACTGTCAGAGGGCTTGCCGATAATCAGCGGCAACCCCTCCAGTGTCAGGGAACCGGCATCGGCGCTGTAGACGCCGATCAGGATATTCATCAGCGTCGATTTTCCGGCGCCGTTCTCGCCGAGCAAGGCATGCACCTCGCCCTTGGCCAGATCGAACGAGACACCCTCAAGCACGCGATGGATATCAAAGCTTTTATCGATGGCGCTCAGTGTTAACAGGGGAGCCCCCTGGCTCATTGGGCGCCTCCCTGCGTACCTTTCACCAGATAATCCATGGACCAGAGTTGCTCGTCATCAAGAGAGGCGCCGCTGGCCAGCTTTTCGCTGCCATCCTGGGCCAGGATCGGGCCATCAAAAGGGGTCATCTCTCCCGCGATGATGGCGGCCCGTTGCGTGGCGATGGTTTGTTTGACCGCCGCCGGAACGCTGTCTGGCAGTGGCGTGATATCCACAACGCCTTCCGCCAAACCCGGGAAGGCACCGTATTCAGACGGTTCCCAGGTGCCTGCAGCGATCGCCTCGATAGTTGGAACCAGGTATTTGTCCCAGTGGAAAGTGACCGAGGTCAGATGGCCTTTGGGGGCATTGGCGCTCATATCCAGCTGGAAGCCAATACTGTATTTGTCTGCTTTTTCCGCTTCGGTGAAAGGCGCGGCGGAAGACAGGTTATTGGCAACAACGGAGACGTTTTGCTCCAACAGGGATTTGGCCCCTTGACCTTCTTTTACCGGGTCCCACCAGGAGTTGGTGTAGAGCACCGCTACCGACGCATCTGGTTTGCTGACCTGAACCCCTCGGGTAAAGCCGTTGATATCCCAGTTGACCACGCTGACGGGGAAGCCGGCCAACATGCCCAGTTTATTGCTATCGGCCATGGCCCCGGCGGCAATACCTGCCAGATACCAGCCTTCATACGTGCGGGCATAGAAGCTTTCGAGGTTGTCGGCATTACGGGTGCCGGAGGCATTGACGAACGCTACATTGGGGTATTTTTCCGCCGCTTCCGCGATGCCATCGGAGTAACCGTAGGTAGTACCGACAATAATGTTGAATCCCCGCTGAACGTACAGATCAATGGCGTTTTTCAGGGCGCTGGCATCTTCCGGGATGCTTTCAGCCACAGCGATCGGGTAGCCCAGCTTGTCGGCGACGACTTGACGCGCATCGTCGAGCGCCTCGTTCCAACCACCATCCCGGGCAGTCGCGGCATAAATAAATGCGATTTTGGGTTCACCTTTCAGCTGAAAAGCATCAGCCTGAGCCAGATTCGGCAGCAGGCTGGCGCTGAGAAGTGTCAGGGATAGTGCTGAAGCAAAGACAGGGTTACGCATCGGTTGGATTCTCCGGTTGGGTGCGGGGTGAGCGCTGTCCTTCAGGACGGCGTCTCCGTGCTGCGATGGGCATAGGTTTCGTTAAAACGTGACTGGATGTAGTCGCTGGCCTTGATCGGTTCAAACTGGGCTGGCCAATCCGGGCGCTGACATGAAGGTAATACTTCAATCATGGCGTCGGAGTTGGTGCCGTAGAAAAACGGAATGGAGTAGCGTTGCTTGCCGGAGCGGTTAATGGCGCGGTGCAGGGTGGAGGCGAAATAGCCATTGGTCCAGCGCGCCATCAGGTCGCCGACATTGACGATAAAGGCGCCGGGGATCGGTGGCGCCTGTATCCATTCGCCAGCGCAGTTCAGTACCTGTAACGATGGTGTTTCATCGGTACAGAGAATGGTGAAACACTCGTAATCGGAATGAGGGCCGATGCCGATCTGGCGTTCATCGATGGGGCCTTCCTGGCTCGGGTAAGAGAGTACCCGCATCTGGGCCATGGGTTTGTTGCTGAGGGGGGCAAAAAAATCGGCTTTCAGATCCAGTGCCAGCGCGAAGGCAGAGAAGATTTTTTGTCCAAAATCCAGTACCGCACGCTGGTAATCGAGCAGGGCATCCTTGAAACCGGGCAGGTTTTCCGGCCATTGATTGGGGCCATAACCAAATTTGCCAGCCATAACGTCAGGATCATCGGCAGGCAGGTCGAGGGCAATATCGAAACCTTCATGCAGGTCGCCCAGTCCTTCGGCATTGGTGTTTTCTTCCAGCAATCCGGTGTAACCGCGCAGGTTGGGCGATTGGGCAATATCGACTTTTATCTTGTCTTCCAGCGGCTGATCAAAAAACTGCTGCGCTGCCTTGAATGTCTGTGCGATTACCTGCTCAGGCACCCCATGGCCTTTGGCATAGAAAAAACCGACTTCGGTACAGGCCCGGCGCACGGCTTCACCAACAGCGGCCCAGGCCGCGCTGTCATCGGAATACATGGCGGAAAAATCAATCACCGGAATGGATGAGAACGGCACCGCGAGGCTGTCCAGGTCGTTGTTTTTGACGGCGCGGGGGCCGTTACCCGTCATCACTGTTGCCATGATAAATTCCTGAGTTGGCTTTTGTTCGGTTTTTGGCTGTGCACTTTGTTCGCCTGAGACCCGGTTTGTTGAGTCTCTGTCAGTAGACTAGAGCAAGGGCTATACCAAGTAATAAAGGGCTTTGGTGGAAAATTTCCGCAGTGGATAATGAACACCATATGCCAGAAAGGTATGTGCAGGTTGCACTGTTTGTTCTGATTTGATGGTGGGCTGGTGGCGCAGCGTAAAGACTGGTTCCCTTACGCCGCAAAAGCCGTTTTCTGTCTGCTGTTTTTTTGCTCTCTATCAGTGCGTTGTCCGGCGATAACCGGTCGGTATTGGGCATGGTGGGGTAGCGGCCATCATGCGGACAGATACGTGTCGCTGATTACTCGCGCCGGTGTGCGTTGCATGATGATGTTGCCCTGGCGGACAGACAGCAGCACGTCACCCTGCTTGCGTAATACGCTGTAGTCATCTTCGCCGTCGAGCAGGATAAAGCTGCCGGGCTTGCCGATCTCGATGCCGTAGTGCGCCTGGATATTCAGGGTGCGGGCACTGTTGTCGGTAATCAGGTCCAGTGCGGTTGCAAAATCACGATAGCCCATCATCTGACAGATATGCAGGCCAAAATCCAGACTGCGCAGCAGCTTGCCGTTACCAAGGGAATACCAAGGGTCAATAATGGAATCTTCAGCAAAACAGACGTTGATACCGGCTTCGTTCAGCTCTTTGACCCGGGTCAGGCCGCGCCGTTTGGGGTAGCTGTCGAACCGGCCCTGCAAGTGAATACTTTCGGTCGGGCAGGAAATAAAATTGATGCCGGCATTCTTGAGCAAACGGAACAGCTTGGAGCAGTAAGCGTTGTCATAGGAATGCATGGCGGTGGTATGGCTGGCGGTGACCCGGGAGCCGAGTTCATGCCGCAGGGCTTCATAGGCCAGTACTTCAAGAAAACGGGAATGAGGGTCATCGATCTCATCACAGTGCACATCCACCAGACGGTCGTATTTTTGCGCCAGCTTGATCACGGTTTGCATTGACTCGACACCCAGCTCGCGGGTGTATTCAAAGTGCGGAATACCGCCGACCACATCGGCACCAAATTCCAGCGCTTCCTCCATCAATCGCAGTCCATTGGGAAACGAGAGCAGCCCATCCTGAGGAAAGGCGACGACCTGGAGTTCGATCTTGTCCTTGAGTTCATCACGCAGGGTGCACAAGGTCTTGAGTCCGACCAGACTGGGGTCGGAGGTATCGGCATGGGTCCGTATATGTTGCACACCATTCTGGACCAGCAACTCGATGGTATCGAGCACGCGGCGACGAATGTCGGCCTCGTTCAGCATCGGTTTGCGTTCACCCCAGCGTTCAATGCCTTCGAACAGGGTGCCGCTCTGGTTCCAGTTTGGTTCGCCAGCGGTCAGTGCCGCATCAAGGTGAATATGTGGTTCAACAAAAGGCGCGCATAACAAGGTGCCGGCGGCGTCGATGGCGTCTGCAGGGCAAGGCAGAGCAGCGCTTTGTGGCGTTATCTGGCTGAATACGCCGTCGGTGATCTCGAGGCTGTGGAGCTGGGACTTCTGTCGCAGACGGGCGTTAACGATTTTCATGGAAACCTCTTCAGAGTTCTTCAGCCTTGGGGGGCTGGGTGTCGATATTGTGATGCTGAAACAGGATCTGCTCGATCAGCAGGGCATTTTGCAAATTCAGACGCACAAAGGCGTCGCCGAGTCGATGGCCGACCAGCTGTTCAATCCGTTTCAGGCGATGTCTGAGCGTATTGCGGTGGATGCCCAGCACTTCAGCGGTCTGTTGCTGGTTGCCGAACAGGTTGAGGTACTGGGTCAGGGTTTCCTTTAGCTGCAGTGACTGATCGTTGCGGGAAAAACAAAGACTGCCCAGCTGTTGTTGGCAGAACTGGGCCAGCAGGCTGCGTTGCGGAATGGCAGCAAACAGACGGGCGATGCCGAGCTGGTCGTAAAAGAACAGGCGCTGGCCGCCGTGCTGAACGGCAAATTGTACCGCCTGACGGGACTGTTCGACGGCGGAAGACAGTTGGCTGAGGCCCGGTTGCAGATCACTGGCCCCGGCGTAGAGCTGCAAGTCCGGCATCCGCTGTTGCAGCTGGTCGAGTGCCGAACTGAGGTCTTCGGCCAAGTCGCTGGCGTGGTCACGTTCGGTTGGCCAGATGGCGATCAGATCCTGTTCAAGTACCAGCACTGGCCAGTCGATACCCCGGCGTTTCAGTAGTTCGCCAAACTGCTGCTCCAGCTCATTACGCTGGTTGATCAGCTGCCAATGCTGTTCCTTGTCTTCACTGAGCAGGCGCTGGTGGAAGCCGGAAAGGCGCACGGAGACCACGGTATAGGGGCGGTTGTCGTTGAGATCCAGTTCGGCTGCCCGTAAATGAATAAGCTCCGGTGCATCGGCAAAACCGTTGATCAGCCGGGTCAGGAACAGCTTGGTGGACTGGCCGATCAGGTTGTCCTGCACAATGGCGTTGCTGATAACTTCAGTGACCAATACCATTTTCAGGGAGTAGGGTTGCTCCAGAATCGGGAAGTTGAGCGCGTTGGCCAGCTCCAGCACACCGGCCGGAATCCGGCGGATGTACTCGGGGCCTGTCAGGATCACCAGGCCAGCGACCTGGTGCTCAACCGCTTCCTGCACCAGTTGCTTGAGGTTGGCTTCGCTGCGATGCAGGTTGATGCCGGTGACAAACACCAGCTCGCCCCCGCGAACCCAGGGGGCGATGGTTTCGTTTTCGGCAACATAGGGCCAGCGAACGGGCCGGTTACCGCCTTGCAGGCCCGCCCGAAAGAGAATTTCCTCCAAACCGGGCAGGCGTGAAATATCGGCGCAGGTGATGGCCATCTCAACTCTCCATCGTTGTTGGTACGCTGCGGAACCGGCAGTGACGCTGGTGGGCCTGTCGATCTGTGTGTTGGTCAGTCTGTTGGTCTGAGTGTCGATTGATGTATTGATCGATCAGGGTGGACAGCTTTATGGCTGGCTCGGCGAAAGGGAGTGCCGTTGGGTGTTTCTGATTGGGCACTTCGCTTAACAAGTTGTCTGGGTGTTGCATCGCCTGCTCCGTCTGGTTTTATCCATGGTCGTTTTGCCTGAGTGCAGATAAAGCAAGGCTTGTTCCAGTCTTCAGGGAGGCTTGTGGCGGTTAATGCTGGTGGTCGGTATCGGTGGCTTTCTGGTTTATATGTTGTGCAATATGCACATTAATAATAAGCAGGCAGGGAATACGGATAAGTGGGCAGGCGGTGGCTGCCCTGTGCCGGTTCATTGAATGCTTTATTGGAGGGCAGGGTGATGGGTTGGATGAAAGGCAATGAAATGGCAAGAGAATAGCCCGGCCTGACAGGATGATTCCCGGTTCATCAAGAGAACGGCTGTGCCCGGTTGCAGCACGGATTCTGCACAAGGTCGCAAAATCGTGAGTTTTTGAGTCTGGAGCGGGTGCGTCCTTCACCCGGAGCGCTGAATTTGCGATACTCGCCTTCCTTTCCTGTTTATCGATATCAATCTGATTCCCTGCTTATGAAACCGCAAATTGCTGAGCTGTTGTCCGCCGCCGTTGTCACCCTAAAAGATCAGGATGTGATTCCTGCCACCCATGAAGTGCGCATTCAGATCGATAATACCCGTGACAAGGCCCATGGCGATCTCGCCACCAACCTGGCTTTGACTCTGGCCAAACCGGCGGGCAAAAACCCTCGGGAACTGGCGCAGCGGCTGGTGGATGCCTTGCCTGCAACGCCCTTGATCGAAAAGGTTGAAATCGCAGGCCCTGGCTTTATCAATTTTTACCTCAGTCAGGCCTCAACCAGTCATCTGGTACGAGCAGTGCTGGAAGCGGGTGCAGACTACGGTCGTAATCGCTCGGGTGCGGGCAAAAAAGTGCAGGTGGAATTTGTCTCGGCCAACCCCACCGGGCCACTGCATATTGGTCATGGTCGTGGTGCCGCCGTCGGGGATTGTCTCTGCCGCCTGCTGGATGCCAATGGCTGGGAAGTGACCAGTGAGTTTTATTACAACGATGCCGGGCAGCAGATCAATAATCTGGCGCTGTCGGTACAGTCCCGTTGCAAGGGCCTGACCCCGGACGACGAAGGCTGGCCAGAAAACGGCTATCGCGGTGATTACATTACCGATCTGGCCGCCAGCTATATGAATGGTGACGTGGTGGAAGCCGCCGACCAGCGTTATACCGGTGCCAAGGATGCTGATGACCTGGAAGCCATTCGCCACTTCGCGGTAGCCTATCTGCGTCGTGAACAGGATCTTGATCTCAAGGCCTTTGCGGTCGACTTTGATGTCTATTTTCTCGAGTCCTCGCTCTACCATGAGGGCAAGGTGAACAACACGGTTGAACGGCTGATCGACAGCGGTTACACCTACGAAGACGGTGGCGCCCTGTGGCTGAAAACCACCGAATTCGGCGATGACAAAGACCGCGTGATGCGTAAATCCGATGGGGGTTTCACCTACTTTGTCCCGGATGTGGCTTACCATCTGGATAAATGGCAGCGTGGCTTCGAGCGGGTTGTTAACGAACAGGGCGCGGATCACCACAGCACCATTACCCGTGTACGCGCCGGATTACAGGCACTGGATGTCGGTATTCCCCAAGGCTGGCCGGATTACGTGCTGCATCAGATGGTGACGGTGATGCGGGGCGGCGAAGAAGTGAAAATATCCAAGCGAGCAGGCAGCTACGTGACCCTGCGAGACCTGATCGATGAAGTTGGCCGCGATGCGACCCGTTATTTCCTGGCGGCGCGCAAGGCCGACAGTCAGTTGACCTTTGATATCGACCTCGCCCGTGAGCAGTCTTCCGATAACCCGGTGTACTATATTCAATACGCCCATGCCCGGGTTCGCTCCATTTTCCGCAAGCTGGCGGAATCGGGTCTGAGCTGGGATAGCGCCACCGGATTGGCTGCGCTGGAGCATTTGCAGCTGGATTCCGAGAAAGAACTTATCGTGAAGCTGGGACGTTTTCCAGAAGTGGTCAAAGCCGCGGGTGCCGCCAACGAACCGCATCAGGTGGCCAATTATCTCAAGGATCTGGCCGGTGATTTCCACACTTATTACAACTCTGAGAAAACACTGGTCGACGACGAAGGCTTGCGTAACGCTCGTCTGACATTGGCAGAAGCTGTACGTCAGGTGATTGCCAACGGTTTGTACCTGCTGGGTGTCAGTGCTCCGGACGTTATGTAAATCCGCTGGTGATAACGTCCGCTAACACAATTGATTGTTGCCGCTCACTATTTACCAGGATGATAGAGTTATGTCCGACAGTTCCAGCCGCATCCCCGGTTGGGTATGGATTACAACACCGACACTGGCCATTGCCTTTGTCGGATTTGTGATTTATCTCAGCACCTTGCCTGCCAGTGATGAACCCGGTGCAGCCCAGGACGATGCCCGTCAGGCGTTGCAACAAGGGATTGAACGGGCCAAGGCCAGTGTGACAGAGGCCGTCAAGGAGCAGATAGCCAGGGAAGCCGGAGAACCGGCCTACGACTTTTACCAGTTGCTGGAACAGCAAAAGGTAGAAGCGCCACAGGTGGATGCCTATGTCTCGACGCCCAAAGACGCGACGGTCAGCTACGAATACCTGCTACAGGTTGGCTCGTTCCGTTCCGGTGAGGATGCCGACGAAATGCGGGCCAATTTATTGCTGTTGGGCATGAGTGCCTACGCGGTGGAAGCCAGCGTCAATAATGGCACCTGGCATCGGGTATTTGTTGGCCCGTTCAGCAATCGCTCAAAACTGAACAAAGCGCAGGATATTCTGGTCAGTAACAACATCAGTCCTTTATTAATCAAGAAACCGCTGCCCGCAACCTCTGGAACGCAGTAACTTGCACTCCGGGTTTGCTGATGGCGATGGCGAGGAAGCCGTATGAGTCAGCAAGCCCAATCCTGCCGCTATACCTATCAGACCAGCGAAGGTTCGCATCAGGGTCATTATCTGTATTGGCCTTCAGCCTGCCCGGATGCGCCACTGTTGGTGTGTGTGCATGGCCTGACGCGTAACGCTCGCGACTTCGATATTCTGGCGCAATCATTGACGGATCACTATCGTGTTATCTGCCCGGATATTGCCGGACGAGGTGATAGCGAACGGCTGCGCACGCCAGCGCTGTATGGCTATCCGCTTTATGTTGGCCAGATGCAGCAATGCCTGCAGCACCTGATGCTGAAGTACCAGGTGACCGAATTCGACTGGGTCGGCACCTCCATGGGGGGACTGATCGGCATGATGCTGGCTGCCCAACCGGTATGTCCGTTGCGCAAGCTGGTGATCAACGACGTCGGTTTTTTTATTCCCAAGGCCTCGCTGGAGCGCTTGTCGGGTTATGTCGGCAAGGGTACCGACTTTGCCGATCTGGCCGCAGTGGAAGTCTATCTGCGCGAGGTGGCGGCCACGTTTGGGCCGCTGACCGATGCACAATGGCAACATCTGGCCCGTTACAGCGTTGAATTATCCAACGGCCGTTACCGGCTGCGATACGATCCTGCCATTGCCCAGGCGTTTGTGGGGGTCACACCGGAAGACGTTGACCTGTCGGCGATCTGGCAATTGGTGCAGCTCGAGACCTTGCTGATTCGTGGTGGGGATTCTGATCTGCTGCTCCGCGAAACGGCGCAAACCATGGCCGCGCAAGCGCATGTCACGCTGGTGGAGTTTCCCGGTATTGGTCATGCACCGGCCTTGATGGCGCGGGATCAGATTCGTGCGATTCGCCATTTTCTTGGCTGTCGGTAAAAAAGGCGTGTATCACAGACTAGCAATTACACGCAAAAGATGAAGGTCTGGTAACGAAGAATAACCAGCCCTGCAGCAAGCGGATTTATCCTGCTGCATCGACCATCAGTGAACGGGGGAACCGTATTGATGACCTATGAAGCGCATCCCTGCGTTTCATATCTGTTTGGCTTGCGGGCTGCCAATCAGAATTTTACCTTGGTACCTACGCCGATATTGTCATTGTCGGAATCGCTGTATTTACCAGCTTCCATCCAGACTTCCAGCATCGGATCAACCTGATAGCTGACCTTGGCCAGTTTGGCGGTATCAGCGGTCAGCACACCGGCACTTGGCTCTTCACGGTTCTGCCAGGATACGGCCGCAGAGAATGCCCCATCGGTGTACTTGCCGGTAATGGCCTTGACGTTAAAGTCGGCACCGGCAGTGCCCATGGCGGTGTTTTTCTCGTACACACCGGCCAGACCAAAGTTGTCCCAGTTGTAGTGAGAAGCGACGACCAGACGTTTACGGTCATCGACGCCGTTGGAAATACCAGTCAATGACTTGTCATAGACCGACAGGTTGACACCAAACATAAAGCGGTCATCACGGTAAACACCGTGGATGATTTTCAGGTCATCGGCTTCGCCGGATTCGTTGGTTGTCGAGGCGTACACCATTTTGGCAAACATATGGTTCCAGACCGGTGTTTTGTAAACCAGGCCATCTTTGGACCATTTGGTTTGCGTCCACATCCGTGAGCCATTCGGTGCGCCGGTCGGGGTGCTGTCCTGGGTGTTGACTTCGAACACGTCAACCGCGGAGTAGAACTCAGAGTAAACCCCGGACATGGCGTCACCGAAGGCAAACAGACCGTATTTTGTGATCAGGGCTGCACCGGCGTAGCGAATGAAAATAGGGTCTTCGGTTGATGTGGAGCCGTAGTATTTACTCTCGGTACCGTCGGCTTCTGCAATCGGAGCAAAATCAGCCTCAAACTGATAGGCCAGCTTCATGCCGTTGCTCAGGAAGTGCATGCCCTTGAGGCCGACGATGCCTTCGTACAGGGTCGGTGTGGCGTCGACATCCTGACCAATGAAGTTGGTATCACTGAAATCAACGACGCGTGCACTCATGGTGCCGTAGACATGGGGTGGTTTGGTGTCTGCAATGGCCTGGGTCGAAAGAGCCAGGACACAAGCGCCAGTCAGAGCAGTTAGAGTCTGTTTCATGCAGAATTTCCCTCGGGTGCCGGTTGTTTACGTTTCATATAGGAAACGGTGTTTTGTATTTAAAATAAAACTAAGTGTCAAACGGCCTCAGGTCAATTACTGAACGAGTAAAATTGTTGAGATTGCTGCTTTTCTCATCAAAATCGGCTTTTGGGCGATTGAATGGAATAAATCGTCCTGTTTTCCGCAGGATTACCACCGCTGCGGCATATATCGGTTTGACAAGCTTTGTCTCGCTGTGAGAATTTCCAGACCCGGAGTCGTGCCGCCAGCAGGATGGCAGGTATCGAACAGTGCATACGGAGCAAACCATGAGTGAAAAATCAGAAGGCCTGGAGCGGTATGTGGTACCGGGCCTTGAACGTGGGCTGAAGCTGCTGCTGGAATTTAACCGCCAGAATACCTTGCTGACGGCACCAGAATTGGCCAAACGGCTGGACTTGCCACGCACCACCGTTTTCCGGCTGCTGGCAACACTGGAAAGCATGGGCTTTGTGACGCGTCACGGGAATGAATACCGTTTGGGTATGGCGGTGTTACGGTTGGGCTTTGAATATCTGGCATCGCTGGAGTTGACGGAGCTGGGTCAGCCAATACTGAATCGCCTGAGTCAGGAAATAGGCTACAGTTGTAACCTGGTGGTGCGGGATGAACGCTCGATTGTGTATGTTGCCAAGGTGACGCCACCTACGATTTTGGCCAGTTCGGTCAACGTGGGGACTCGTCTGCCGGCTCATGCGACGGTGTTGGGGCGTATCCTGCTGGAAGATCTGAGTCTGGCGGAATTGCACGAGCTGTACCCAGAGGAACAGTTACCTGGCTATTCTGACAGTACACCGCGCACCGTGCCCGATTTGCATGCCATGGTGCAGCAAGACATGCAGCGCGGTTATGCGCTGAGTGAGGGGTTTTTCGAATCCAGCATTTCCACCATTGCGGCACCGGTACGGGATAGTACCGGCAAAGTGGTTGCGGCATTGGGAGCGACCATTCCTTCTGGTCATATCGATGACCAACTGCAGCCGCTGGTGAAGCTGGTGCGTAATAACGCCGATGAGCTGTCCCGCCTGCTGGGTTATACCAGGGGCCGACGAGCGCTTGAATACTGAATCAAGGATGTAGAACAGATCAGGCCTCGCAGATGCGGGGCTTTTTTTTGCCTGTTTGCCGTACGACGAGTGCCCCGGGCAGGCTATGGCGCGGATATGGCGCGGATATGGCAAATACCTGCTCACTATTGGTGCGAGCACCCCTTGAGTGCGCGAAATTAGTGTGTCGTCTCGACACATTGAGCTGAAATGGTTACCTGGCTACCCATCAGGAGTCTGGCCGGATAACTTGGATGCACTCGTCTTGATTATATAACTTATTGAAAACAAAGAAATTTGTACTATTTTTTAGACTGTTACCCAAGGATCTTGACGGGCTGGCATTATATCTGCATTATAATTTCATATATAAATCAATAATTCATATCTGAAACAAAGGGTACTACCAATGACCTCAACCAGCCCTGTGTATGTCGTCAATGAATCCGCAAGCGGAGAGTCCACTGTGGCGGCTGGTCCTGATAGCTCGAACCATTCAAAACGGGTTGAAATTGAGTTTCGCGGTGTCAGCAAGGCGTTTGCACAAAAAGGCCAGAAAGATGCGCCTGCAGTGGTCAAGGATCTGACCTTTTCGATTCGTAAAGGCGAAGTCGTTTCACTGATCGGGCCATCTGGCTGCGGCAAGAGCACGCTGCTGAACATGGGCAGCGGATTGTACTCAGCCACCACGGGTACCGTGATGGTTGCCGGGCAGGAAGTCAAAGGCCCGGTCAAACGGGTAGCCTTTATGCTGCAAAAAGATTTGCTGATGCCGTGGCGTACCATTCAGAAAAACGTGGAAGTCGGCATGGAAATCGCGCGGGTTCCCAAGGCCGAGCGTCAAGCTGTTGCCCAGGAAATGCTGCATAAATGCCATCTGGCCGGTTTTGAAAAACATTACCCCTTCCAGCTATCTGGCGGTATGCGTCAGCGTGCGGCATTGGCCCGTACTCTGGCGATGAAACCGGATGTACTGTTTCTGGATGAACCTTTCTCGGCGCTGGATGCCCAGACCAAAATGGTGCTGCAGCAGGATCTGGCCAACACTCTTTATAACGAACAGAAAACCGCTCTGTTTATTACCCACGATCTGGCCGAAGCCGTTGCGCTGTCGGACCGCATTCTGGTGATGAGCAGCCGTCCCGGCACCATTATCGAAGAAATCACCGTTGACCTTCCTCACCGCAACAATCCTCTCGAACGGCGCAAACTGGCGGGTACTGGTCCGTTGATCGGTCGCTTGATGGAGCTGCTGCATGTGGGTGATGAAGACGCCATGCACTGAGAGCCATAACTCTCTGAGCAATAACCCGAATACCGCAAGACACTGACCGACTGTACCCACAGGAGCATACGATGAAGCTGTTTAGCAAAAACCTCGCCAGAGTCACGATGGCCAGCGCGGCCATAATCTGGTCTGCCTTCTCTCAGGCAGAACTGAAGGAAATTACCTATTTGATGCCAGCTCCACCTACTTTGCCGGCATTTGCCCCCTGGACCCTGGCCCAATACAAGGGTTACTTCGAGAGTGAAAATCTGAAAGTGAATTTTGTCACCGCCCGTGGTGGTGTGGACGTTGCCAAACAGATTGGTACCGGTAACGCCATGGTGGGGGGTGCTATTGGTGATACGCCACTGATCGTGCGTGCCAATGGTATTCCGGTCAAGGCCGTAGCGGTATTGGGTGCAGGCAGCCTGACGGTATTGGCGACCGGTGATGATGCCGGTATCAAGAGCGTGGCTGATTTGAAAGGCAAAACCGTGACCGTGATGTCTTATTCCGACACTACTTATTACGCCTTGCTGGCGACGCTGAAAAAAGCCGGCCTCAGCAAGACCGATCTGGACATTCAGGCGGCAGGCCCTGCCGGTGTCTGGAAGCTGTTTGCAGCAGGTAAGGCGGATGCCATGGCCGGTGCGCCGGATTGGGTGGTTTCTGCTCGTGATGGCGGTCGCAGTGCCAGCCTGGTCGACGAAGCCAATATGTTCGACAGCATGGCTCAGGCCATTCTGGCCTCGGATGATGCGATCAAGAATCATCCTGACGTGGTGCAGGGCGTAGTGACTGCGACGCTGAAAGGCATGCGCGACATCATGGTCGATCCGAAGCAAGCCGCGATTGATTTTGCTGCTGCCGTGCCGTCATTCAAAGGTCGGGAAAGCTACCTTGAACGTGCCTTTATGCTGTTTAACGAGCGGGTTTACAAAAACCAGTTAATGCCTGGCCTGATTGACGAAAGCCGTTTGGCGGGTGTTGCCCGGTTCTACCTCGACGAAGGCATCGTCAAGCGTGAAGTGCCGCTGCAAGACCTGTTCACCAACGAGTTCGCCAGAAACGCACGCCCTGGCAGCACGGTGACATCTCAGTCAGTCAAGCCGCACCTTCGGGCACCTGAAAAACATAACAATCTGTAATACCAACGTACACCGGGAGACCTAATCATGAATTACCGAACCATTGCTGGCAGCATCGCGATCCTGTTGGTGTTTTTGGCAAGCTGGGAGTGGGGTCCTGCGGCCATGGGTATGCCGGAATACGTGCTACCCAGCCTAAGCAATGTATGGCATGAGTTTTTCATCATGTGGCAGCACAGTGAACTGCTCAAACATACCTTGATTACCGCCGCAGAAGTACTGCTCGGCTTTGGTATCGGGGCATTCCTCGGATTGGCAATCGGTGTGGCTCTGGGCTTGTCGCCAACCGCGGAAGCCATGTTGTCACCGTACATTCTGGCGCTGCAGATTGCCCCGAAAGTGGCCTTTGCTCCGCTGTTTGTGATGTGGCTGGGCTACACCATCTACCCGAAAATCCTGGTTGCCGTACTGATCGTGTTCTTCCCGGTCATGATCAATGTCTTGTCGGCGGTCCGTGCCGTTGACCCGGACATGGTCAATCTGATTCGCATCATGAACGCCAGTCGCTGGCAAATCTTCCGGCTGGTGGAATTTCCATCCGCGATGCCAGCCCTGTTCTCCGGCCTGCGTATTGCCTCCACTCTGGCGGTGATTGGCGTCACCGTTGGTGAATTGGTCGGCGGCAACCTGGGACTGGGCTACTTGCTGGTGGATTCCGAAGGGCAGGGTAATACCGCTGGGGTCTTTGTCGCCATTGTGGGCCTGACCGTGATTGGCATTGTGGCATACGCCGCGGTGGTGTTCGCAGAGAAGCGGGTACTGCATTACATGCCGAAAGCCAATCTGGCCACCGCGTAAGGATGGATGCAGCAATGAATACGGTTAACCAACTGCTGGATGGTCGCAAGATACTGGTCACCGGAGCCGCACGAGGCCTTGGTTTTGCCTTCGCCAAACAATTGGCACTGGCCGGTGCCGAGGTGGTGCTGGCCGACATTCTGGAAGCGCAGGTCATGGCTTCCGCTGCTGATCTTCGGGCATCCGGTCTGAACGCCACCGGCGTCAGCATCGATGTCCGTGATCCGCACGCTGTCGCCAGCGCTGTCTCACAGGCGATAGAGGTTTTGGGTGGTCTGGATGGTCTGGTCAATAACGCCGCCATCACCAACTCCGGTGGCAAAACCACCGAAGAGCTGGATATGGATACCTGGAACCGGGTGATGGAAGTCAATGTCCGGGGCTGCTGGCTGGTCACCAACGCCTGTTTGCCGGCGCTGCGGGCCAGTGGCCGGGGCGCGATTGTGAACCTGGCGTCGGATACCGCGATCTGGGGTGCGCCCAAGTTGTTGGCCTATACCGCCAGCAAAGGGGCTGTGATGGCCATGACCCGCACGCTGGCGACCGAACTGGGTGACGACAATATCACCGTCAACGCTATCGCACCGGGACTGGTCGCTGTGGAAGCCACCGAATATGTACCGCAAGACCGCAAGGACCTGTATTGCCAGCAACGTCCATTAAAACGGACTCAAGTGCCGGAAGACGTGTGTGGCGCAGTGATTTTTGCCTTGTCGGATATGGCCCGTTTTATCACCGGCCAGACCCTGCCGGTGAACGGCGGTTTTGTGATGCCATGAATCGGGTGCAAACCTGATTAAAGCAAGCTCTGAGCAGGAACAGACGAATGAGTGTATTAGGAATTGATGAAATCACCTTCGGTGTTGAAGACCTGGCCTTGTGTCAGCAGTTTTTCAGCGATTGGGGGCTGACGTTGCTGAGTCAGTCGGATACCGAACAGGTGTTCGAAACCTTGAACGGCTGTCGGGTCGTAATCAAGCACAAGGATGATCCATCCTTGCCCCCGGCGTTTGAAGAAGGCCCGACCCTGCGTGAAGTGGTCTGGGGGGTAGAATCGGACGACGATCTGGATCTGTACGCCGGACGCATGGTCACCAAGCCCGGTTTCTTCTCCAGCACCGAGCGGGTTGGCTGTCTCGATCCGAACGGCATGGGCGTACGACTGCAAAAAAGCCGCAAACGGGCGGTAACGCTGGAATGTGTCGGCCATAACACCTGGGGTGAGCGCGGCCGTATCAATACACCAAGCCCGGTGTACGACAAGGCAACACCGATCGAAGTCGGTCACGTGGTGTTTTTTGTCAAGGACGTCAACGCCTGCGAAGCGTTTTACCGGGATACCTTCGGCTTTGTGATTTCCGACCGTTACCCCAACAAAGGCGCTTTTATGCGCTGCTCGGAGGAAGGCAGTCACCACAATATCTTTTTGCTGCAGCCGCCCGAACCACGCGCCGGACTCAACCACGTCGCCTTTACGGTACGGGATCTGCACGAAGTCTTTGGCGGCGGCATGAATGTGTCACGGTTAGGGTGGGATACCGAACTGGGCCCCGGCCGTCACCCGATTTCATCGGCCTTTTTCTGGTACTTCCGCAATCCGGCCGGTGCGCTGGTGGAGTACTACGCTGACGAAGACTTGCTGACCGCTGAATGGCAGCCTCGCGAGTTTGAGCCTGGCCCGACCGTGTTCGCCGAATGGGCGATTTCAGGCGGCATCGACGGCAATACCCGGCGTCAGGCCAATGGCCCGCAAGCCGCCAGCAAAACTTTTATCACTGCCCGCGAAAAATCGTAAGGAGCTGGTTATGGAAAAGCTATCGATTGGTGTTGTGGGTGGTGGTATTGGTGGATTGACCGCCGCCATTGCCCTGCAGAGAATGGGGCATCGTGTCACTGTTTATGAACAGTCGAAGGCGTACGCCCGTATCGGAGCCGACATCAACCTGACCCCGAATGCCGTCAAGGCACTGGATGGCCTGGGTCTGAACGACGCGATTCGCAAAACTGCCGCACGTCCGACCCACCGTATCAGCCGGATGTGGGACAGCGGTAAAGAGACCTCACGACTGGCGATGTCGAATGAAGCCGAACTCAAATACGGCGCACCACAGCTGACCATTCACCGGGCCGACCTGTTGGTGGCGCTGGCGGATGCCTTTGATATCCAGAATGTCGTCTTCAACGCCCGTATCGATCAAATCACTGAACTGCCCGGCACCGGTGTGCGTGTAACCACCACCAGCGGCCGCTGCGATGAACTGGATGTGGTGATTGGTGCCGACGGTATTCACTCCGCGGTTCGTGCTTATTTGTTTGGAGCCGAACAGCCGCGCTTTACCGGTGTGGTTGCCTATCGTGCGGTCGTGCCGGCAGAACAGCTGCAAGACCTGCCCGATATCCAGGCATTCACCAAATGGTGGGGTGAAACTCCGGAAAGCCAGATCGTCACTTTCCCGCTGAATCAGGGCAAGGACATCTTTATCTTCGCCACCACCGCACAAGACAGCTGGACGGAAGAAAGCTGGACTGGCGCAGGTGACTGTGACGAATTACGCAGCCACTACACTCATTTTCATCCACAGGCCCGGGCCTTGCTGGATCGTTGTGATGACGTGCTGAAAACCGCCCTGTACGAACGGGACCCTCTGCAATACTGGAGCAAAGGCCGGATTGCCCTGCTGGGCGATGCCTGTCATCCGATGATGCCGTTTATGGCCCAGGGTGCCGGTCAGGCGATTGAAGACGCCATCGTATTGGCGCGGGCGCTGGAGCACGCCAGCAACGGCGACGAAGCAGCAGCGGCTTTACACCTGTATCAGGCGGTGCGTCAGGATCGTGCGCGTCAGATCCAGATCGGTTCGCGCTCCAACCAATGGCTCAAGAACGCGGGTAGTGCCGACTGGGTTTATGGTTATGACGCCTGGACGGTACCCCTGCAAGGCACTGCAGAAGAAGTGACAGCATGAATAGTGAATCTCAGGAGCTGACACAGGATACCCAGCCAGCACAGGACACCATGTTGCTGACGGTATTGCTGAAGCATGATCAGTCAAAAAACCTGGAAGACATCCAGAGCCATATGAAAAAAATGGACTGGTGGGAACGTTTTCCAGTGGCCGGGGTAGAGGTCGTTTCCTGGACCGTGGCCATGGGCCTGGGGCAAATCGTGACCTTGCGATTGCCACCGGCCTTACTGCCCAAAATCAACGTAGAACTGGAGCGCTCCGCCTGGGGCGTATTCCGCACCGAATGTTACCCGACGTATGACTTTGTACCGGTACGCGCCATGATCCGCGAACGTGTACAGAATGGAGGACAATAAATGAAAGCACCGTATCTGGAGCCCCATCAGGCTCGCACCCGTGATAACACACCCTTTGAAGACCTGCTGGCCGATTCGATTGAGCGTGCATTCGGAGAACAAATTCACGACCTGGATGGCCTGGTGAATTTTCTCAATGTGGTTGGCCCACCGTGCCCGACAGCCACTGGTCTGTGGACCGAAGAGTCTTATAAAACCCTGATGAGCAAGCTGGGCGAGTAACGCGGCATAGCAGAGAGAGAATCAAGTATGAACATCATTCAAACCAGCGCCGATCCGGTCGAAAAAATTCTTCAGCAAGGCATCAAGGATCGTTGGTATCCGGTGCTGCCATCCGACCAGCTGACGGCTGACAAACCGGTCTCGTTGCGGATTCTGGGCTACAAGATTGCGTTGTGGCGCGATACCGACAATACCGCGCATGCGGTCGAAGACCACTGCCCACACCGGGGTGCACCCCTGTCTCTGGGAGCCAATCTTGGCGACCGGTTGCAGTGCCCGTATCACGGCGTCGAAGTGGACTGCAGTGGTAAAGTCCGCAAGGTACCGGGCAGCCCGGGCTGCAAACTGGAAGGTAGCAGACCGACCCGTCGTTTTCACACCCAGGAAGTTGCCGGTGCGATCTTTCTTTATAACGCCGTCGATCCACAGCTGGAAACGCCACCAGAGCTGATCCTGCCAGAGCAGCTGACCTCGGACGAATACTCCAGCTTCCTGTGCTACTGCGAATGGAAAGCCGATTACCGTTATGTACTGGATAACGTGGCTGATCCGATGCACGGGGCTTTCCTGCACAAGATGTCGCATTCCATGTCGGAAGGCGAAACCCAGGCCAAATTTGTAACCACCGATACTGATCACGGTTTTATCTTTGAGAAAGAAGGTCAGCGTGGCGTCAACTTCGACTGGAGTGAATTTGCCGATACCAACCTGATGTGGCAACGGCTGGAAATTCCCTATCCCAAGACCGGTGGGCCTGGTGGCAACTTCCATATTATCGGTATGTACGTTCCCCTGAATCCACAGCTGGCAGGCGTGTTCCACTGGCGTTGTCGCCCGCTGACCGGCTGGCAGGAAGATACCTGGCGCTTCTTGTACAAGAACCGTCTGGAAGCCCGTCACTGGCACGTGCTGGAGCAAGACCGGGTTGCCCTTGAAGCCATGGAGCCGGACGCCAACCAGCGTGAAATGCTGTACCAGCACGATCTTGGACTGGTGCGTTTGCGTCGTTATATGAAAAACCTGGCCAAGCAAGAACTGGAAGCCAGCAAGTAGGCGGAATTGAGATGACGGATATGAACAACCTGGTCGCCCATGTTCGGGCAGACAGCGTCCCGGAGCTGGCTACCGCCAGTTGGTCCAATGCCCTGTTACTGGGGCGGGAGCTGGTGACATCCGGCATGACCGGCCACCCGGCGACTCGTCAAGCCGCGGCGGCGGGTGAGCCACTGGATGCGTACCAGCAAACCCTGGTGGTTTTGGGCAAGATCCAGGCTCTGGCGGAAGCGGCCGGTGGTCATATCGGCAACATCTACCGGCTGACGGTGTACGTGACGGATATTCGCGATAAAGACGCCATCAGCCGCGCCCGCAAGGATTTTTTTGTGGGGCAATCGGTATACCCGACCTCCACCCTGGTGGAAGTGTCCGGGTTGGTATTTCCAGAGTTGTGCGTCGAAATCGAAGCCGGTATTCATCTGGATGCCGACCTTGGCAACACGATCAAACAGGCTGATTAACGGAGCCGGACTATGAGCAATGAAACTCTCACCGCATTGGTGTCCCAGATACGCTACGAAGCGGAAGGCATCATCAGTATCGAACTGCGTCCCGAGCCCGGGGCTGCCGATTTTCCGGCGTTTACGGCCGGTTCGCATATTGATCTGAACTTGCCCAACGGCATGGTGCGCAGCTACTCACTGTATAACTCACCGGCGGAGCCAAACCGCTATGTGGTGGGCATCCTGCGAGACAAAAAGAGTCGCGGTGGCTCAGAGTGGGTGCATCGCCAGTTGCGGGTGGGCACCCGCCTGGCCATCAGCGCTCCGCGGAACAACTTCCCGCTGCAGCCGCATAATGGCCACAGCGTGCTGGTCGCGGGTGGCATTGGGATCACCCCGGTGCTGTGTATGTTCCGTGAGTTGCTGCAACAAGGGCAATCGGCGGAACTGATCTATTGCGCCCGTACTCGCTCAGAGGCTGCTTTTATTGCTGAAATCGAGGCACTGACAGCAGAGCTGGGCGGGACTGTCCGCTTCCGCTTTGACGACGAAGCCGGTACACCGCCCAATCTTGAACAGCTGTTGCAGGGTCAGGCGGCCTCCACCCACTTCTATTGTTGTGGCCCGACGCCGATGCTGGATGCGTTTGAAGCCGCTTGTGCCCAGTTGAACCATGCCAATGTGCATATCGAACGTTTTGCCGCCGTCGAGATTGCGGCGTCGGACGATGCCCGCAGCAGCTATGTAGTGGAATTGGCCAGGTCCGGCCAGATTATCCAGATCAACCCGGGCGACAGCTTGCTGGAACGGCTGGAAGGCGAAGGGCTTGACCTTGATTGCTCCTGTCGTGAAGGCGTTTGTGGTGCTTGTGAAGTGGCAGTGCTGGAAGGCGAGATTGATCACCGCGATGGCGTGTTGACCAAAGCCGAACGGGCCGCCAACAACACCATGATGATCTGTGTGTCGGGTTGTAAATCAAGCAAGTTGGTACTGGATATCTGATCGGTTGGTCGCTGCCGTACGGCGGTAGCGACAAAGACGACGAAACAGTCACGACTGGTCAGATTTTCACCTTGACCGAGGGCGGAAATCTGCCTAGCATGTTTCATATAAAGACTGATGTTTTAAATATAAAACAAATGTCGCATAATAAGTACGACCGCGTTATGGATCATGATCCCCGTAACGCAAGCCGCCGAGGGTACGGCAGCAGACCAGTCGGGCCGCTTTATCGCCCGCCACATATGGTGAACTAACCTGAGGAAAACAGCATGTCTGAGACATTCGAAAGCTGGAACAAGCCAGCAGAAACAAGCCTTGAAGACTTCATGGCTGGCCGGATTGCCCGCAAGGAAAATCGTACCTACGATTTTAATGCACTGAAATTCCAGGCAGATTACGACCCCAAATACCGCCGTGCCCAAATGCGCTACATGGGCACCGGTGCTGCCGGTGTAACCAGCGATACCAATACCGTGCCATCGGAACATTTCACCTTCTCCACCATGTTGTTACCGGCGCAGTGTGAAGGCCCGCTGCACTTGCACGACGATGTTGAAGAAGTGTTCTTTATGCTGCGTGGTTCGATCCGTTTGACGATGGAACTGAACGGCGAGACCTGTGAGACCGTCTTGAACGAACGTGATCTGGTGTCGATTCCACCAGGCATCTACCGGGGCCTGTACAACTTCACCCAGGAAGACGCGCTGATGTGTGTGATGCTGGGAACGCCGAAGCCGGTGATCCCGACCTATCCGGCCGATCACCCGCTGTCACAGATCAAACGCGATAAAAAATAAGCTCAATTGTCGGGAGCCAGAGCATAGCCATGAACACAGCCACATGTACTACCACATTGATTCAACAACTCGACGACTTTCCCCGTCAGAGCATCCGGCTGGGCGACGTTAACCAGTCCTGGCGCGAGTCTGGCCCGGAGAGTGGTGGTAATGGTGAGGTGCTGGTGTTACTGCATGGTATCAGCTCGGGTTCCGGCTCTTGGGTGCAACAATTGGCCGCACTGGAAACTGACTGCCGGGTGCTGGCCTGGGATGCCCCCGGATATGGCGACAGTGATGACCTGAGTGTAACCGGGGCCAACGCCAAAGATTATGCCGAACGGCTGGCTCATTGGCTGGATGCGCTGGGTATTCAACGTTGCTGGCTGGTTGGCCACTCGCTGGGTGCCATGGTTGCCGCCGCCTTTGCTGCTCGTTATCCGCAGCGTCTGGCCGGTTTGATGCTGGCCAGCCCGGCCCAGGGGTATGGCCAAGCCGATGCTGAAACCCGGGAACGGGTGTACCGTCAACGCCCAACCATGCTGGCACAATTGGGGCCTGCCGGATTGGCTGCACAACGTGCCGCCGCACTGGTTTCTGTTAATGCCAGCGCCGCACAGGTGAGTCTGGTTGCCGATGGCATGCGCCAGCTGCGTTTGTCCGGCTTTCAGGCCGCTTCCTGGCTGTTGGCCAACGATGATATCTGGTCGTACTTGCCCGTCGATGTTGAGTCTCGCCGGGTCATCTGTGGCGCTGCCGATACCATTACTCCACCGCAGGCCGCCCGGCAATTGGCCAGCGACCTGGATACTACCGAATTTGTTGAAATCGCCGCCGCAGGCCACGCCTGTTATGTCGAAGCCGCGGCGGCAGTGAATCAGGCGCTGAAGGACTGGATGTCTTCGGCGACCTCCCGGACAGGTACCTCGTTATGAGTTTTATGCTGAAAGATCGTGTTGTGGTTGTCACCGGCGGCTCCTCTGGTATTGGCCTGGAAACCGTCCGGCTGCTGCTGCAGGAACAAGCCAAAGTTGCCTGGTGTGGCCGTAACGAAGAGCGTCTGCTGGCCTCGGAAGACGCGATGCGTACCGCCTTCCCTGATGGCCAGTTTATGACCCGGGTTTGCGATGTTCTGAACGCCGACGACGTTGCCACGTTTGCCGAAGCGGTCAAGACGCAGCTGGGCAACACCGACTGCCTGATCAATAACGCCGGGCAAGGGCGGGTTTCCGGCTTTGATAACACCAGCGACGATGACTGGATGGCTGAAACCGGGTTAAAACTGTTTGGCGTGATCCGTCCGGTACGGGCTTTTATGGATCAGTTGCTGGCATCGGGAATGGGTTCTGTCACCAATGTGAACTCCTTGCTGGCCAAACAACCGGAGCCACACATGATGGCGACTTCCGCAGCGCGAGCTGCGTTGCTGAATTTTACCCACTCACTGGCCCACGAGTATGCGCCAAAGGGCGTAAGGGTAAATTCAATTCTGCTCGGTATGGTGGAGTCTGGCCAATGGCGTCGCCGCTATCTGGATCGATCCGATACCGATGCCAGCTGGGAACAGTGGACCGGGGCAATTGCCAACAAGCGAGGCATTCCGATGGGTCGACTGGGTCGTCCGGAAGAACCGGCCCGGGCGCTGGTTTTTCTGGCCTCGCCCTTGGCCTCGTACACCACCGGCTCAACCCTGGATGTCTCCGGCGGTTTTGCCAAACAGATTTGAATTGTCGCTGACTCAGCCAGCGACCTGCAGACGGTAATCAGACCGGGAACCGACACATGAAACAACTGATGATGATTGGCTTTGGAGCCATGGCAGAAGAAGTACTGGCGTTACTGCCAGAAGGCTTGCGCCTGGGCTGGGTCGTGACCACAGAGCGCAGCCGCGAGCGTATCGCCGCGCAACTGGGCGATCAGGTACAGGTAATTACGGCCATTGCGGCATGTGATGGCCAGCCCGATCTGGTTTTGGAATGTGCCGGTCAGCCGGGTATTCGCGCCCATGGTGTCGAAGTGCTGAAACGTGGCTGGGACCTGATGATGATTTCGATTGGTGCGCTGGCGGATCGTCAGCTGGCGGATCAACTGCAAGCGGCCGCGACGGTGGGTAACGCCCGTTTGCATGCCCTGCCTGGCGCCATTGCCGGTATCGACGGTCTGGCTGCGGCTCGCGAAGGTGGTCTGGATCAGGTGACCTATACCTGCCGTAAAAGCCCGCAAAGCTGGCGTGGCAGCCCGGCAGAAAAACTGATTGACCTGGCGTGTGTTGAGCAGCCGCAGGTGTTTTTTGAAGGCAGCGCCCGGCAAGCCGCGCTGACTTTTCCGGCCAATGCCAATGTCGCCGCAACGATCGCGCTGGCCAGTCTGGGTCTGGACGACACCCGGGTGCAGCTGGTGGTAGACCCGACGACGACCACCAACCAACACCAGATTTCAGCCCGTGGCCGGTTTGGTGAAATGAGCATCCAGCTGTGTGGCAAACCACTGGAACGTAACCCGAAAACCTCGACCCTGGCGGCGTTGAGTGTGGTCCGGGCCTGTCGCCAGAGTGTGTCGACGATCGTGATCTAGTTCGTCGTCCCGTACTGGGCAAGTTAACCCGATGTGCAAAAAAAGATTCCCGAGTGGGAAGGGGCTCCCCTTGCCGTTCGACCGCAATAACAGATGAGGAGGCGGATTATGGTCAAGCCAATATACATCGCAGGTGAATGGAAAAATGGCCGTGGCGATCTTCGCAGCACCTTTTTTCCTGCGGATGGCAGCAGCAATGCCGACATCGCCACCGCCAATGTCGATGATGTCGAAGAAGCGGTACAAGCGGCCGACCAGGCCTGGCGTGATCCGTCCTGGCGCAACAGCTTGCCCCATGAGCGCGCTGCGATTCTCTACCGTGTGGCGGATCTGATCACCGCCCGCGCCAGCGAACTGGCGGCGTTACAAACCCGCGACAACGGCAAGCCGTTGACGGAAACCATGGGTCTGGTGATGAGCGCCGCAGGCACTGCTCGCTACTTTGCCGCCGCCTGTGAAACGCTGGATGAAAGTTTGCCGAGCCAACGCTCCCGCGATTTTATGACCGCCAGCGTACACGAGCCGCTGGGAGTGGTGGTGGCCATCACGCCGTGGAACTCCCCCATTGCCAGTGAGATGCAGAAAATAGCTCCAGCGCTGGCCGCCGGGAATGCGGTGATCGTCAAACCCGCCGATGCCACACCGCTGGCTGCTCTGGAACTGGCCAAACTGTTTGAACAGGCCGGCTTGCCCAAAGGCTTGCTGAGTGTCTTGCCTGGCCGGGGTTCGGTCGTGGGTGAAGCGCTGGCCCGCCACCCGAAAGTGAACAAGATTTCGTTTACCGGCGGCACCTCAACCGGTCGCCACCTGGCTCATATTGCCGCTGAAAAGCTGATTCCGATCTCGCTGGAGCTGGGCGGCAAATCGCCCACCATCGTGCTGGAAGACGCCGATATTGAAATGGCTGCCCGTGGCGTGTGTTACGGCATCTTCAGCTCCGCGGGCCAGGCCTGTATCGCCGGTGCCCGACTGTTTGTGCATCAGAGCATATACGACACTTTTATGGCGCGCTTGCTGGAATTGACCCGGGGTTTGCGGGTCGGGCATCCCGAACACGCCGATACCCATATGGGTTCGCTGATCAATATGGCTCACCTCGACAGTGTGGCCGGATTTGTTGAACGGGCTCGTACTGATGGCGGCACCGTGTTGTGCGGTGGAGAACGTCTGACCGGAAAAACAGCAAGCTGTGATTACGACGCCGGGTGTTTTTATGCCCCGACGATCATCAGTGGCCTGAACAACAGCAGCTATGTCTGTCAGGAAGAAATATTTGGCCCGGTGCTGGTGGTGCTGCCATTTGATGATGAAGCCGACCTGATCGCCCAGGCCAACGACAGTATTTTTGGCCTGGCTGCGGGTATCTGGACGGAGAACTTCCGGCGCGGCTGGCGTCTGGCCCGGACTCTGGAAACCGGCACCATCTGGATGAACACCTATAAAAAATTCTCGGTATCGGCGCCGTTTGGTGGCTTTAAAGAGAGTGGTCTGGGGCGCGAGAAAGGCCGCGCCGGAGTGCTCGAATACATGCAACAAAAAAGTATTTATGTGGGCTTGAGTGACGAGCCCAACAACTGGTCTGCCTGATGGGCGACGAACCGCTATTGTTGGAGTGAATAGAATGAAAGAACAAGTAACCGTCGGTGAAGTCGTCGCTCGTATTCTGGAAGCCCATCGGGTCTCTGATATTTACGGCGTGATATCGATTCATAACTTGCCCATCGCCGATGCGATTGGCCGTCGTGAAAAAATGCACTTTGTTTGCGCCCGGGGTGAAGCCGGTGCGGCCACCATGGCCGATGCCCATAGCCGTTTTCAGGGGCTGGGTGTGTGTTTGACCAGCACCGGAGCCGGAGCCGGCAACGCCATTGGCTCCTTGATCGAAGCCTGCAATGCGGCCAGCCCGATGCTGCATATTACCGGTCAGGTGGAGTCGGCGTATCTGGATCGTGATGCCAGCTTTATCCACGAAGCCAAAGACCAGCTGACGTTTTTACGTGCGGCGAGCAAGGCAGCTTACCGGATTACGCACCCGGACCAGGTCGTTGGCATTCTGTGTGAGGCCATTCGTGTTGCCCGTACCGTGCCGATGGGGCCGGTCAGTGTTGAAATTCCGATCGATGTACAAGCCACCACTATTGATTTGCCCGACAATCTGGGGCCGATTGCCGTCCCGGCCATGCCAGTTGCCAATCAGGAAGAACTGAATGGCCTGTTGCAGCAGCTGCAACAGGCGCGTCGTCCTGTGATCTGGGTGGGCGGTGGTGCTGTTGCATCCGTTGCCGCCGTTACGGCACTGGCCGACAAAGGCATTCCGGTATTGTCGACCACACATGCCCGGGGCTTGCTGCCTGATGCGCATCCGCGCAGCCTGCGAGCCTTCCACAACAGCCCATCGGTCAAGCAACTGCTGGAAGACGCCGACCTGGTACTGGTGGTGGGTTCACGCTTGCGCAGTAATGAGACAGCCAGCTATTCGACTGAATTTGGCCGCCCGTTGATTCAGGTGGATGCTCATCCCGGTGCCCATAATCGTAATTATCAGGTTGACCAGTTTATTTGCTCAGACAGTGCGCCGGTACTGGAGTATCTGGCGGAATATCTGCCAGAACGTATCGACAGCGATTATGACCAAGCGATCACACAAGCCGTTGTACAGGCCGAAAGCACCTTGATTGAGCAGGTCGGCAACTACGCCAATATCTGTCAGGCGTTGCGTGATGCCTTGCCTGCTGATGGCATTTTTGTTCGCGATATCACGGTTTCCGGCTCAACCTGGGGCAGCCGCTTGTTGCCGTTCCAGCAGCCAAACCAGAATATCCACTCGCTGGCCGGTGCCATTGGTCTGGGCCTGGCTCACGGCATCGGTGCGGCGCTGGCCAACCCGGACAAAAAAGTCGCCACCATTGTGGGTGACGGCGGCTTGATGCTGGGTATTGGTGAGCTGGCCACCATGGTGCAGGAAAACACCGACATGGTGCTGATTGTGATGAACGACGGTGGTTATGGCGTGATGCGCGGTATCCAGAACAACTACTTTGGTGGCCGTCAGTATTACAACGAGCTGCACACCCCCAACTACGCCGAAGTGGGCAAGGCGATGGCAATGCCAAGCTGGCAAGTGGGTTCCAGTGACGCATTCCGCAGCGCCATTGCGGAAGCCATTGCGCTGGATGGCCCGGCGCTGATTGAAGTCGACATGACACTGGTTGGCCCGCTGGAGTTTGCCGGACCACCCCAGAAAAAACTGTATTAGAGAGGAGATTGCTGACGTCATGACGGATGCTGTTGAATATCGGCTGGAAAAAGACCTGTTGGGCGAACGAGAAGTACCTGCCAGCGCGTATTTTGGCATTCAGAGTCAGCGGGCAAAGGATAACTTTGACTTGAGTGGGGTGACGCTGGCGCATTTCCCCAAATTGATCAACGCCCTGGCGATGGTAAAGCAGGCGTGCGCGCTGGCCAACACCGAGCTGGGCTTGTTGGATCAGCAACGTTGCAACGCCATTGTGGCGGCGGGTGACCGGTTGCTGCAAGGACAGTTTCACCAGCAGTTTGTGGTGGATATGATTCAGGGCGGGGCGGGCACCTCGACCAATATGAATGCCAATGAAGTGATTGCCAATATCGGTCTGGAGCTGATGGGCCATGCCCGTGGTGACTACCAGTATCTACACCCGAACAACGACGTTAACCGGGCACAATCGACCAACGATGTGTACCCAACGGCGGCCCGGCTGGGCATTCTGCTCAGCCATGGCGATCTGGTCGAGTCACTGGTCAGCCTGCAGGCCTCGTTGCGAGACAAAAGCCACGAATTTGCCGATGTGATCAAAATGGGTCGCACCCAGTTGCAAGACGCTGTGCCCATGACCCTGGGACAGGAGTTTGGTGCCTGGGCTTCAACCCTGGGTGAAGATGTACGGGTGATTGCGGCCCTGTCGGAGCTGCTCAAGGAAGTCAATCTTGGCGGTACAGCCATTGGCACCGGCATTAACGCCGACCCCCGGTATGGCAAACTGGCCATCAAGCACCTGTCGAGTATCAGTGGTTTCGCCCTGACCCAGTCGGAAGATCTGATTGAAGCATCATCGGACATGGGCGCGTTTGTGCTGTTCTCCTCCATGTTGAAACGATTGGCGATCAAGCTATCCAAAATCTCCAATGATTTACGCTTGTTGAGCATGGGGCCACGGGCCGGTATCAATGAAATCAACTTGCCGCCGCAGCAACCTGGCAGCTCGATCATGCCTGGCAAGGTTAACCCGGTGATCCCGGAAGCCGTTAATCAGGTCGCCTATCAAGTCATGGGTCATGATTTGGCCATCTGTATGGCAGCTGAAGCTGGCCAGTTACAGCTGAACGCGATGGAGCCATTGATTGTTTACAATCTGCTGGAATCCATGCGACTGATCAAACGTGCCATGGTGATGCTGGAAAAACGTTGTATCAACGGCATTACCGCCAATCGCCAGGAATGTGCGGATATGGTGCATCATTCCATTGGTTTGGTAACGGCATTAAACCCCTATATCGGCTATGAAAATGCGACCCGGATTGCCCGTCGGGCCTTGCAGGAAAATCGCACAGTGATCGACCTGGTGGAAGAAGAGCAACTCTTGCCTGCCGCGGAACTACGCCGGATTCTGGAGCCAAAACGCCTGATCCATGCGGTACAGGACGTCGCTGTCCAATAGTCTGAGGCTGTAAAGCAACTAATTCAGCAAGCCCCGGATATTCTGTTACCCTTGCAGCTTTCATGTGTGGATATACAGGTATTTATGGCCAGCTTCTCAACCCATCTTGGCGGTGCCGCGATCGTCAGCGCGATGGCTTCATCATTGTTAGTCGTGACCAGCTGGGCTTCGTTTCCTGAAGCCCTCGTCTTGTTTCTGTTGGGGATGTTGGGCGGTATCTTGCCCGATATCGACTCGGATACATCCCGCCCGGTGGTCTGGGTATTCAACTGTCTCGGATCGTTGGCGGCGGGGGTGGCGTTGTGGCTGCTACTGCCTCACGCCAACGCCAGCTGGACGTCGCTGGCCACTGTCTGGGGTGGCATGGCGCTGGCTTATGCCCTGGCTGGCCCTGCTGCGATGGAGTTGTTTACGCGGTTAACGGTGCACCGGGGCGTGATTCATTCCCTGCTGGCGGCTTTCTGCTGTGGTTTGTTGACCGTTGTGATCATTGATCAGCTGTTTGATCGTGTCGCGGATTTCTGCTGGATTGGTGGTGGTTTTGTGACCGGTGGCTTTGTTGTACATTTATTGCTGGATGAACTCTACGCCGTGGATTTTAATGGGATGCGGTTAAAAAAGTCCTTTGGTACTGCCATCAAACCCATCAGTCTGGTTAACTGGCGTGGAACCATTGTATTGTTAATCACTTGCGGCGTGCTGTATCAGGTTGCTCCGGCACCCATGCGACTGACGCAGCCGGTTCAGTCTCTGATTGACCAGGTTATGACCCGGATACCATTGGTCGGACAGTCATAACAACGGCTATAGGCGTTTGTAGAAACAGGCGTATTGTAGGCCCGTAACTGATGTATGGCTCGCAGACAAGTCGCCATGTTGGCGGTATCGTAATGACACGGATGACACAACGATAATCAGCCCGGCAAGGAGGCCTGTGTGTTCCCATTGGTACGTTATACGGCGTTGATAGTATGCTTGGCAGCCCTGAACAGTGGCTGCTCAAGGGATGACGCCTCTGATCCAGCGGCTGCAGCAGCCGATACCGCCGCCGGTTCTGGTATATCGGCTTTGGCCAGCTATAACGCCGATATTCAACAGACCTCGGTTTCTGGCCTGTCATCCGGGGCCTTTATGGCCTCTCAGCTGTATATGGCTCACTCCGATATTATGGTGGGCATCGGGGTAATTGCCGGTGGTCCATATCTGTGTTCCCGCTCCTGGCCGATGGCCGCTCCGGCATTGACTGCCACCACCACCTGCATGACACCGCAATCCGAGCTGTTGCGACCCAATGTCTCGCGGCTGGTTGGCCTGACCCGGGAGCTGGAGCAGCAAGGCCGCATCGATGCGGTTATCAACCTGCAGGATGACCATCTATACCTGTTCAGTGGTCGCAGTGACGATACCGTGATCAGTCGAGTAGTGGACGCCACCCGAGACTATTTTGTACAGCTTGGCGTACCAGCCCAGCAAATACTCTACAACGACCAGATTAACGCTGGCCATGCGATCCTCACCAATAACAGCGATGATACCGATTGCGCCCTGACCCGTGCTCCCTTTATCAACAACTGCCAGTTTATGCAGTCCACCCGCATTCTTTCCTACCTGTATATGGATGCGATTCCACCGGCTCCAGAGGTATCCGGAGAACTGCTCGCATTTGACCAGCGCCCCTTTCTGGTCGGTGAACGAACCAGCATGGCAGAGACCGGCTATGTGTATGTACCGCAATATTGTCAGCAAAACAGCCGCTGCCGTATTCATGTGGCGCTGCATGGCTGCAAACAATCCTACGATGAAATTGGCGACGCCTATATCCGCACCACTGGCTACAACCAGATGGCCGACAGTAATCGGCTGATTGTGCTTTACCCCCAGGTGAACGTGTCTGACTTTGCACCACTGAACCCGCTCGGTTGCTGGGATTATTGGGGATACTCATCGGAAGATCTGGTTGATGCGGATTTTTACAGCAAGAAAGCACCGCAGATACAAGCGATCTACGCCATGATCCAGCGATTGAGTGACGCGTAACGAACCGCTCGACAAACAGACAGAGATTCAGAATAGTAACCAATCAACCCGGTCGTTTCAGACCAGCCGAATACCAAAAGTAGCAGATTAACAAAGGCAAACGATGAACAAGGTCGTTGAGTCGTTTGGATTTGTCGTGGTACGCGATCCGATCCGATCCAATGCCAATGCTTGGTCGTGATCACCAATACTTCCAAAGCAACACAAAGAGTGGTTATACGAGTAAAAGAATGTGATGACGAAGCAGCCGCTGGGACGTTGATATTCTCTGTTTAGCAGGGTGGCATTGAAGTGATACAGGATAGAGGCAAATGAGTAGCCTGATCTATGATATCCCGGCTGATGAACCATAGTAGGATACAAGCAATAATCGTTATGAACACATTGAGTGGAGCATTCCATGTTTAAAGAACTCAGACTGAAAAACGTCGGGCCTGCCAGCAGTATGACGCTGGAGTTTGGCGACCGTCTGAATCTGATCACTGGAGACAATGGTCTTGGCAAAAGCTTCTTGCTCGACATTATGTGGTGGTCTCTTACGCGCAAGTGGCCTGCAGAAATTAATTTGCGTTTGAATGTTGGTAAAAAAGTTTTGCCCCATAGCAGTGGTGAAGCGGAAATTTCATTCAAATTCAGCGGTAAAAAAAAGCCAGAGATATACACCAGCAAGTACCAGCGTCGGGAACAATCCTGGACCGGTCGCGCTGGACGTCCGGCTAATCCTGGATTGGTGTTATACGCCATGACGGATGGCAGTTTTGCAGTATGGGACCCTGCTCGAAACTATTGGAAGAAACAGGGAAATATGGACGTTCAGGAGCGTCGTCCAGCCTATGTGTTTACGCCGCAGGAAGTTTGGCAAGGATTGGAAGTAGACGGGACTGTGCTGTGCAATGGTTTGATTGATGATTTGTCGTCCTGGCAGAAGGAAAAGGGGGAAGCGTTCTCCCTGATTCAAAAGGTGCTCAAAACATTGTCACCTTCACAGCATGAGACTTTGGCACTTGGTGACCTTACCCGGATTAGCCTCGATGACGCTCGGGATATTCCAACTATCCGTATGCCTTATGGTCAGGATGTTGCTGTTATTCATGCTTCTTCCGGTATTCGCAGGATTCTGGCTTTGGCCTACTTTCTGATTTGGGCTTGGCAAGAACACAAGATGGCCGCCAGATTGCTGGACGAAGAACCGACACAGCAAGTAATTTTCCTGATTGATGAAGTGGAATCTCACCTGCACCCAAGCTGGCAGCGGTCAGTTGTACCGTCGTTGCTCAGAGTGATGGAAGAGTTGGCTACCGGCCCTGATGTGCAGGTGGTAACGGCAACGCATTCTCCATTGATTATGGCCTCGGCAGAGCCGTTGTTTAATGCTCGTAAAGACGCCTGGTTTGACCTGGACTTCAGAGCTCAGCAGGTTGCACTCACCCGACGTGAGTTTATCCGTCAGGGCGATGCAGCGAGCTGGCTGACCAGCGAAGCCTTTGATCAAAAAGGCGCTGGATCTCTGGAAGCAGAGCAGGCTCTCGAAAAAGCGTCCTATGCTATGGCGGCCCCAAACTTTTCCAAACAGGATGCGCTCGCGTTACATTCGGAATTACAGAAGGTGCTCAGTGATACCGATCCGTTCTGGATACGCTGGCGCTTTGTTGGCGAGAAAAAAGGGTGGCTCTGACATGCTGCACGTACCTCCACAGCCAGAGCCAGCCGACTTCGATGTCAACGTTCGCCAGAAAGGGTTGGCCTATCTCGATAAACAGGGCTTTGCTCTCGATCAGCCTTTGCCGCCCAAGGCCAAAATAGAAGCCTACTGGACGAGCTGTCTCGATGATCTGTTCGATCAATACAGCAGTACCTGTGCTTACCTGGCTGTTCATATTGAACGGATAACAGCGACTGGCAGTGTCGATCATTTTGCCCCTAAATCACAGCTGCCTGCCCAAGCGTATGAATGGTCAAACTATCGTTTGGTTTGTAGTCGAATGAATAGCCGTAAACGTGAGTTTCAGGATGTGCTCGACCCGTTCCTGATTGAAAACGGCTACTTCCAACTTGAACTGGTGAGTGGTCGGATCTTCCCAAACCCAGATCTGGGTGCCGCAACAAGAAAGAGGGTTATCGATACGATTGCTCGCCTTGGGTTGGATGATGCTGGTTGTAGAAGTCTGAGAGCAGAGCATTTTGGTTATTACCTCTCTGAGGATATCACCGCCAGTTTTCTGAAAAAAATGTCGCCATTTGTCTGGTATGAAGCCAATCGGCAAGGACTGTTATGTCGTTGAGTTTCAGACCAAGTTGGAGATGCTGTGCCGAGTGCCTGTGCTGCTGTGTAGTGGTCAAATAACCCCAGACACTCTAGTCCAATGATTTCAGACACCAACGTCGGTGGAAATATCGCCGAGGTTCTTTTTCTCCTGAGTACAAACAGGAAAAAGCTAGCCAGGTGCTGGGTTAACCAACTAACCGAGGAGCGTGACGGTATCACCCCGAAGGGCAAGGCCTTAACCCCGGAGCAGCGTCGTATTCAGGAGCTGGAAGCCCGCTGCAAGCGCCTTGAACAGGAAAAAGACATACTAAAAAAGGCTACCGCTCTTTTGATGTCGGACGAGATGAATCGTACGCGCTGATAGACCAGTTGAGTGAGCGAATGTCTGTTGAAATGGTCTGCAATGCGTTTGATATCAGCCGTTCCAGCTATTACGAGTACCGCCATCGGCGGAACCACGTTGATGTGGAGCGCATGGCCCTGAGGGCCCAGGTAAACCGCCTGTTCACCAAGAGCCGAAGCTCTGCCGGCAGCCGGACAATCAAAGGCTTGCTCAGGGAGGAAGGCACTGCCGTCGGTCGTTTCAAGGTTCGACGACTTATGAGCGAGCTGGGCCTGATCTGTAAGCAGCCAGGCCCTCACGCTTACAAGCAGGCCACCGTTGAACGGCCGGATATTCCCAACCACCTGGATCGTGAGTTTGCAGTAGAGCAGCCCGATCGGATTTGGTGTGGCGACATCACTTACATCTGGAGCGGTCAGCGATGGAGCTATCTGGCTGTGGTGCTGGATCTGTACGCCCGTCGTGTTGTTGGCTGGGCAATGTCATCCAGTCCGGATGCGGACTTGGTTGTAAAAGCACTGGATCACGCCTGGGAACACCGTGGTCAGCCAGAGAAAGTTATGTTCCACTCGGATCAGGGAAGCCAGTATGCCAGTCGTAAGTTCCGTCAGAGGCTATGGCGTTATCGAATGACCCAAAGCATGAGCCGTCGTGGCAACTGCTGGGATAACGCACCGATGGAAAGACTGTTCCGAAGTCTGAAATCTGAGTGGATACCGGCCCTAGGCTATCGCAACCTAGCCGAGGCCAAGAAGGATGTTGGTGGTTATCTGATGGACTACTACAACCGGCAGCGACCTCATACATTCAACGACGGCATTTCGCCCGTTGCAGCTGAGGAAAACTTTAAAATACTGTCCGGGATTAGTTGACCACTACAGGGTGACACAGAAGGGGTGACACAGAATTTTGAACACTACCAACCTACAGTTCTGGTTGTTGAGAATTTATCGCGGTGCTACGTTGATTTAAGCGTATTCGCTAATGAAAACCGCTCTAGAATTCACGTAGAAGCGCCATTTTTAGTACAAAAAATGATCAATTTTTGAGGCTGAGATTTTTCTGCAGTCTCGTTAGTTGCTTCTTGTGGTGTCGTGACATTATGGTGTCATGGTGCTACGATGTTCTTGTCGAATTAATGGAGACATAATCATGAGTAACCTATCAAAACGTTCTACCGTTTACTTTGAGCCGGAGATACATCAAGCACTAAAAATACGTGCTGCTTCAGCTCATTTATCAATTTCTGAGTTAATAGATGAAGCTGTTCGTTTATTAATGCGTGAAGATCAAGAAGATTTAGCCGCTGTATCAGCAAGAGCCAATGAGCCTGATATTTCATATGAAGATTTATTAAATGATTTGAAGTCACATGGAAAAATATAGAATAACGTTTAAAAAGTCAGTGGCTAAAGATTTACGAGTTATACCTAAAAACGATATAAAAAAGATCCTAAGTAAAATAGATACATTAGCTGTAGACCCCCGTGGTGAAGGTTGTATTAAACTTTCAGGGCAAGAAAATTATCGAGTTCGCCAAGGTTTATATCGAATAGTGTATGAAATAAAAGATGATGTACTTGTTGTTAATGTAGTAAAAGTTGCTCATAGATCACATGTGTATAAAAGCAACTAACAAGTCAATTAAGCAGGACAAAAAACAGTTGGCTTTTGCTCCTTCGTCACTAATTTTAGCCAACAATTTTTTGCCTCTTAACGAGGCGTTCAGGCTGTAGAAAAACCTCCCGAACGATGGTCTGATCGGGCGTTTGAAACGCAGGAGGCGGTGATGGCCCGATTCAAGCACTACGACTACAATCAAACGTCGATGGTTATTAATTACCTGGATCAGTTACAGCCGGGGGCATTTGAGCACGCTCTGCATTACCCCTGTTTTTTATAAAGAGGCTGAAAAGCTGGATCTGTCCGCGTTTCACCAGCCCTACAAAAATGACCAAGAAGGCCGCTCAGTACGATCCAGCCATTTTGCTAAAAATCAGCCTGTTTGCTTATTCCAAAGGCATCACTTCCAGCCGTGAGATTCAGTGGTGCTGTGAAACCAATATCCTCTGTATCGAAAGTGAGCGATTGTCAGACTTTTAATGACCTTTAAAAGGGAGCTGGGTAAACTTACGCAAAACTTATACAAGCGGCTGCTAAGGAGCGTTCATGTCATCCAATCAACCACCGTTCGGGGTGCTGTTGGTCAATCTTGGGACACCAGAGGCCCCAACCGCTGGGGCGGTGCGCAAGTATCTGGCGGAATTTCTGTGGGACCCCCGGGTGGTGGATGTTGCGCGGCCATTGTGGTGGCTGATTTTACATGGCGTGATTTTGCGTATTCGTCCTGCCCGGGTAGCCAGGGCCTATGCTTCGGTCTGGCGTGAAGACGGTTCACCACTGATGCACTTTTCCCTGTTACAGCAGCAGGCATTAAAAGAAGCACTGAGCCAGCACTATGGCTGCGATATTCCGGTTGCCCTCGCCATGACCTATGGCCAGCCGGATATGGAACAGGTTGGCAGAAGCCTGCGTCAGGATGGTGTCAGCAATATGCTGGTGCTGCCGCTTTATCCACAATATTCCTCATCCACAACGGCGGCGGTTTTTGATCGGTTGGCCAAAGGGTTAAAACGCTGCCCGCATCTGCCTGGCATGCGCTGGATCAATAGTTACTACAATCATCCTTTGTATATCCAGGCGCTGGCCCAGTCGGTGCGGGATTATTGGCAGGAACATGGGCGGGGCGACCGCTTGATGATGTCGTTTCACGGTATTCCGCAGCGTTATGAAGATAAGGGAGATCCTTATCCGGCACAGTGTCGGGAAACGGCTCACTTGCTGGCAGACGCATTAAAGCTGTCGCCAGAGCAATGGATCTGTTCTTTTCAGTCGCGCTTTGGTCGGGAAGAGTGGGTCAAGCCTTACACTGACCATACGCTCAAGGCGTGGGGCGCAGAAAAGGCCGGACGGGTGGATATTATCAGTCCAGCCTTTGCCGTTGATTGTCTGGAAACCCTGGAAGAACTGGATGTTGAAAACCGTGAGCTGTATCTGGCGTCGGGTGGCAGCGATTTCCATTACATCCCTTGCCTGAACGATCGTGACGATCATATTCAGATGATGGTGGAGCTGGTCAGCAGTAACACCCAGGGCTGGCGCTGATTCCGGGGAACCGGGCTATAAACGGCTGATTGACAGGGCGGCAGGCGTTGATGTCGGGCCGGAGGATAGACAAGCAAAATCCATCCCGAGCGGGGTTGTGTGGTGGTGTTGACGGGTGCCAATTATGCCCATGATTGCCTCTTCGCATGGGTTGATCAATTGTCATAAAAACATCTTTGACTTTGCTATAACGGCTTAATAATCTGCCTGACTACAGAGACGAAGCAGGCTGGTATATCACCTGCAAATGATGATGTGGGCCGTGCCGTGAAACGATGCGGAATAAACCATGGACAACCCTGTTGACTGGAATGACGTATGAATATCTATGTTGGCAACTTGCCTTACTCCACAACCCAGGATGAACTGCACGAGCTGTTTTCCCGCTTTGGCGAGGTAGAGCGGGCAACGGTAGTCATCGACCGTGAAACCAATCGCTCCAAAGGATTCGGTTTTGTCGAAATGGCCAGCAGCAGTGATGCCAGCAGCGCTATTGAAGCCTTGAATAACACCGATTTGAATGGTCGGGTTTTACGGGTGAACGAAGCCAAGCCCAGAGAGAATCGACCTCGTACACCACGGGCACCGCGGCCGAGCTGAGTCTCTGGCCAGCAGTGGGCTGCTGGTATCTCCATAACGAGACATTGCTTCCGGTTTTGTACGATAGAGGACGGTTTTTGTCCTCTCTGGTCATAGCCGCCGTTACCCTCTTGTGGAAGCATGATGGCACTCTTTCTGCCGGAACTGCATGCCATGACTTCTTCCTACCCATCGACTAGCTCACCCTCTGCGCCGCGTGTGACCTGGGAGGTGAGTCAGCACATCGCCGTGGTGTATCTGAACCGGCCGGATAAACTGAACGGGCTGGATCGGCCCATGTTCCAACAGTTGATTCAGTGCGCCCGTGATATTCGTCGGGATCGTTCGATCCGGGTGGTGATATTGGCCGCCAGGGGCGATTCGTTTTGCGCCGGGCTGGATTTTGCGGCGGTCAGCAAGGACCGCTGGATGATTCCCAATCTGCTGCTGAAATGGCCCTGGAGCAAAACCAATCTGGCCCAGCAAATTGCCATGTGTTGGCGAGACTTACCGGTGCCCGTGATTGCGGTGGTGCACGGCAACTGTTTTGGTGGTGGCTTGCAGATGGCGCTGGCGGCTGACTTTCGTTTTGCCGATGTGCAAACCCGTTTTTCCATTATGGAAATGAAATGGGGGTTGATACCGGATATGAGTATTCTGACCAGCCTGACCAATCTCACACGTCAGGATATTGCCAAAGAACTGACCATGACTGGACGGGTGTTCGATGCTGCGGAAGCGCAGTCATATGGACTGGTAACGCAAGTGAGTGAGACGCCGATGGATGCCGCCATGGCCCTGGCCCAGAAGTTGGCCCAGCAGTCGCCGGACGCGATTGTGGCGACCAAGCGGCTGTTTAATCAAGGCTGGAAGCGAGGCGAATGGTCGGCGTTACGACTGGAGCGTTGGCTGCAATACGGCTTGCTGGGGCGTAAAAACCAGCAAATAGCGATGAAGAATGGCCTGAATAAAGGCTCGAAAGAGCCACGACCCTTTGAGCCGCGGCGCTGAGGTCAGTGATTACCGGCATGGCATGGCAGAGAGGTAAGAGGTATCAGTCTTCGCCAATAAATCCACCGGTCTGATGGGCCCAGAGCTGGGCGTAAATTCCGCCCTGAGCCAGCAGTTGCTGATGAGACCCTTGTTCGACAATACGGCCTTGATCCATTACCAGCAGGCGATCCATGGCGGCAATGGTCGACAGCCGGTGGGCAATGGCAATCACTGTCTTGTTTTCCATCAATTTGTAGAGGCTGGCCTGAATCGCCGCTTCGACTTCAGAATCCAGTGCCGAAGTTGCTTCGTCCATCATCAGGATCGGCGCATCTTTCAACAACACCCGGGCGATGGCGATCCGCTGGCGCTGGCCACCCGACAGTTTGACACCACGTTCACCGACCTGGGCATCAAACCCCTTGTTGCCATAAGGGTCGTGCAGGCCGTGAATAAAGTCGAGGGCTTCGGCTTTGCGGGCCGCTTCTATCATATCTGCTTCGCTGGCATCCGGGCGACCATACAGAATATTGTCACGCACGCTGCGGTGTAACAACGAGGTATCCTGAGTGATCATGCCGATATTGGCGCGCAGGCTGTCCTGGGTAACGTCGGCAATGTTCTGGCCGTCGATACGAATGGTGCCACTGTCGATATCGTAAAACCGTAACAACAGGTTGATCAGGGTGGACTTGCCCGCCCCTGAGCGGCCGACCAGACCAATTTTTTCACCTGGCTGGATGTGAATGTCCAGATCACTGAAAATCTGCCGGTGGGTGTCGGAGTCGATGCCCTGATACCGGAAGTTGACCTTGTCCAGCGTGATTTCTCCACGTTGGACGGTCAGTGCCTGGGCGTCCGGTTTGTCCAGCACACTCAATGGTGTCGACAAGGTATTGATGCCATCGGAGACGGTGCCCAGGTTTTCAAACAGGGTGCCGACTTCCCACATAATCCACTGCGACATGCCGTTGATACGCAAGGCCAGGCTGACCGCAATGGCAATGGCGCCGACACTGATGGCGTGCTCCATCCAGAGCCAGATCGACAGGGCTGCTATGGTAAATACCAGCAAGTAGTTGATGGATTGCACGGCGACATTCAGACCGGTGCCGAGTCGCATTTGCTGGTGTACTGAGTCCATAAATCCAGTCATTGATTCACGGGCGTAGGCGGTTTCACGCTGGCTGTGGGAAAACAGTTTGACGGTCTGGATATTGGTGTAGCTGTCGACGATGCGGCCGGTCATTTGTGAGCGGGCATCGGCTTGTGCCGCCGAAACCCGTTTGAGTCGTGGTACAAAATAGATCTGGATCAGCACATAGGCCAGCAGCCAACCCAGCATCGGCAGTATCAGCCGCCAGTCGGCTGCCGCGACCATCACAATAATGGCGGTGAAATACACCAGGATATAGACCAGTACATCCAGCAGTTTCATGACGGTTTCGCGCACGGCGAGGGCCGATTGCATCACCTTGGTGGCGACACGTCCGGCAAAGTCATCCTGATAAAAAGCCAGACTCTGGCGCAACAGATAACGGTGTGCCAGCCAGCGAATTTTCATCGGGTAGTTGCCCATCAGGGTCTGGTGCACCAGCGCCGAATGCAGAAAGCTGGTTAATGGCATCAGCACCAGAATCACCAGCGCCATGCCGATCAGGCTGGCGTATTCTTCCTGCAAAAAGGTATCGGGATTTTTTTCCGATAACCAGTCAACCAGATTACCCATAAAGCCAAACAGGGATACCTCCAGAATCGCTGCCAGCGCCGTCAGCAATGACATGCAGACCAGTGGAATCTCAACTCCATGACTGTAATGGCGACAAAAGGCATACAGGCCTTTGGGGGGCTGTTCCGGTTGCTCAGGTGGGAAAGGGTTAACCAATCGTTCGAAAAAATTCAGCATAGGATAAAAGCTCGGACACTCGTCAGGCAGAGTGAATCAGGAAGGCGGGTTTGGCCCAATGGCCTGATTCACGAAAGCCGCTACCTTAAACCAGAGACGTGACCTTGATAAGTCTGTTCGATGGATTGCCCTGTTCGAACAGACTGGCCGTGCGTGTGGGTGCCGCACGGCGGACTGGGGTCAGTGACAGTATCCCAGCTGGATGGCTTGCTGTGTCAGCTCCTCTCGGAACTTGGGATGGGCGATACCAATCAACGCTTTTACCCGTTGCGGGATCGACATGCCTTTCAGGCAGACATTGCCGTATTCGGTGACGATATAATGGGCATCCATCCGGGTATCGGTCACAGTGCCGCCGGTCAACTGCGGCACAATCCGGCTCAGGTTGTCGTGCTTGGCGGTGGAGTGCAGGGCGACAAACGAACGGCCACCTTTGGAACCGTAAGCCCCACGAACAAAGTCCAGCTGGCCGCCGGTGCCCGAGAACGGATGGCCAAGAATCTGCTCGGCGTTGATCTGGCCAGTGATATCCACCTCAATGGCGGAGTTGACCGAGACAATATTGGGGTTTTCCCGGATCACGCTGGGATTGTTTACCCAGGAAGCCGGGAAGCCCACGATCGAGGGGTTATCGTCCATAAAATCAAACATCGCCCGATCGCCCAGTGCCAGAGTAAAGACGTGTTTGTGCTGCATGACACGCTTGAGGCGTCCATTCAGGGCACCACACTTGATCAGCTTGACCATGGCCGGAGAAAACAACTCCGAATGCAACCCCAGGTTCTGGTGGTGCTCCAGCATGGACAAGACCGCATTGGGTACACCACCAACGCCCATTTGCAGCGTGTCGCCGTTATCAATCCGCTCCGCGACCTGACGGGCAATGGCCCAGTCGACATCGGATGCGGCTGCGTCTGGCAGCTCGGTGAGTGGCACATCGGCTTCGATCAGCGCTTCAACTTCTGAAATATGCACCGAACATTCACCAAAGGTACGCGGCATATGGTGATTGACTTCGACAATCACCTTGCGGGCTTTGCGGATCACCGTGGCGCTGTAATCGGCGTTGGTGCCGAGGCTGAAATAGCCGTGTTTATCCATCGGCGACACTGTCACCATCAGACAATCCGGGCTGATGTTTTCGGTCAACATCCGGCCTACCTGGTGAAACGACGAAGGGACAAACTCGATCCAGGGGTGGTTGGCATTGTTCTTGACAGCCAGACGGTCATAACTGCTCAGAAACAGGCAACGAGGTGTAAATTTACCCCGCATGGCAGGGGTCAGCAGTTGTTCTTGCAACGTTGCGGAGCCGTGCATGTAATAAATGTTAAGCGCAGGCAGGGCATCGTTTTTATAGGCATCCGCAATCGCCGTAATCAGCGCTGGTGGCATGGCGACTCCCATACCGAGAATCAGGTTGTGGCAATCACTCAGTCGCTCCGCAGCCTGTGATGGCGTCAGGCGTTTTTCCATATACAAATCATTCCAGCTCATAAGGCGTCCTTTGGGTTAAGCGGGTCAGGAGGAAATAGTAATCGATGGGTTTTATAGCATCATCTGCCACTGATACGGCAGTATTGAGACGATCTGGATCAAGGTTTGGGTGATTGCTTGTGGCTGCCGATGTTGATCATATTCTGTGATCGTAAAGAGAAAAAAATAGCGCTTTTACTTCTCGTAAATAACCCTATCTTTGCGCCTCCCAATCAGCACCCACGCTGACGGATCTTATTCGAGGAGACAACGAGCCAGATGCTCACTCAACCAGAAGATTACTACGACGCCGATACCTTTGCGCGCATCAAAGCCTTTGCCGATCAACAGGAAACCCCTTGCCTGGTGATTGATACACAGCTGTTTGCCCAGCAACTGGATTCCTTGCTGGACTGTTTTCCGTACGCCAAAACCTACTATGCCGTGAAAGCCAACCCGGCCCCGGAATTGCTGGCGATATTGCAGCAACGTGGTTGTAATTATGATGTGGCATCACGGTATGAGCTGGACAAGGTGTTGGCATTGGGTGTGTCTGGTGATCGGGTGAGTTTTGGTAATACCATCAAAAAAGCGGCTGATATCCGCTACTTTTTTGACAAGGGTGTCACTCTGTTTGCCTCCGACAGCGAAGCCGATCTGCGTAATATTGCCCGTGCGGCTCCCGGTGCCCGGGTATTTATTCGTATTCTGACCGAGGGGGCCCAAACCGCCGATTGGCCGTTGTCGCGCAAATTTGGCTGTCAGACCGATATGGCGCTGGATCTGTGTATTCTGGCGCGTGATCTGGGGTTGGTGCCGTATGGTATTTCCTTCCATGTGGGGTCCCAGCAGCGTGAAATAGGTGTTTGGGACTCCGCCATCGCGAAAGTGAAATGGATCTTCGAACGACTGCAAGAAGAAGATGGCATCAAGCTGCAAATGATCAACCTGGGGGGCGGTTTTCCGGCCAACTATATTAGCCGCACCAACGATCTGGAAACCTACGCCGAAGAAATTACCCGCTATCTGCGAGAAGATTTTGGTGATGACTTCCCGGAAGTGATCCTGGAGCCGGGTCGTTCGCTGGCAGCCAATGCGGGGGTGTTGGTCAGTGAAGTGGTGCTGATCAGCCGCAAGACCCGATTTGGGTTACACCGATGGGTGTACACCGACATCGGTAAATTTGGTGGGTTTATTGAAACCATGGATGAAGCGATCAAGTACCCCCTGTATGTTGAGAAAAAAGGCGAAGCAGAAGAGTGCGTGATTGCCGGGCCAACCTGCGATAGCGCTGATATCTTGTATGAAGATTACAAATATCAATTGCCGCTGAATCTGGCGATGGGGGATCGTATGTACTGGTTTTCTACCGGGGCTTACACCACCACCTACAGCGCGGTGGAATTTAACGGCTTCCCGCCGTTACAGGCGTATTGCATCTGAATCTGACGGACAGCCACGGAGGGCGTCCCTATATCCGTGGCAATCCAGGAATAATGATTTTGTAATTTGATGTCACGTAGGGACGGACCGGTTTTGTCCATGTCCATGAGGGCTCGTCCGTGTTTGTTGATGACTTATCTTTCAGTGACGTTCTTGCTCAGAATCATATTGAGAATAAAGCAAATCGGCGATGTCCTTGGCTGAAAGCTCTCCGAGTACCAAGTCTCTGATTGCGTCGGCCAGTAGATCGTTGTCCTGGTTGATTTCGAAATCATGTAACGATAAATATTCCAGAGCAATGGCCAGAGAAGTGCGTTTGTTCGCATCTGGCAAGGCATGGGAATTTGCGATGACTTCAGCATACAGGCCAGCAATTTCAAAGACGTCATCGAGACCGTTGTAGTGAATGGCTGTCTCTATTCTGCCTAATGCCCCCTGCAATTTTCCTGTATCTACCGGGCCTTTGTGTCCCGGTTCAGTTTGTAAAATACAGGTATTGACTTCTATCACCCGTTCGAACGGGATCAGAATAATCTCCATGGTTACATGTCAGCCAGTTTGGCGAAGGTTTTGGCGTGTTTTTTGAGTACTGAACGGGTTTCAGCTTGAATGATTTTCTTGCCTTCTTCACCACTCAGGTCGAGCTGGCGGTCGGCTTTGATTTTGGGGCGTTGAACTGGTTTCACACCGTAACGAGCAATTTTTTCGTTCATCACAATTACCTCATTAAGAACAATGAGTATGGAGCGGCAGTAAAAATGTGTCCAGAAATAACAAAGCTTGCATTGGCGTATTCAGAATGATGTAACGGTAGGGAGCGGCGCTGTCCATGTCCATCAGGGTTCCGTTTGTTACCGCAGGATAAAGCGCAGAATATAAGGACAGCCACGGAGGACGTCCCTATATCCGTGGCTGTTGCTTTGTATCAGTCTTCGTAATTTTCAATCGCCGGACAAGAACAAATCAGGTTGCGATCACCATACACATCATCTATCCGGCCAACAGACGGCCAGAATTTATGCGCGCCGAGCTGGTGGGTTGGGTACACCGCCTGTTCACGGCTGTAGGGGCGATCCCAGTCTCCAATCGTGACGATTTCGGCGGTGTGCGGGGCGTTTTTCAGCGGGTTGTTGTCGGCGTCGAGTTCGCCCCGTTGAATGGCGTCGATTTCAGCTTTAATGGCGATCATGGCATCGGCGAAGCGGTCGATTTCGGCCTTGGACTCGGATTCCGTCGGTTCGATCATAAAGGTACCAGCCACCGGGAATGACATGGTGGGGGCGTGGAAGCCGTAGTCCATCAGGCGTTTGGCGATATCGACTTCGGTGATGCCGCTGGCGGCCTTGATCGGGCGCAGGTCAACGATGCATTCATGGGCGACGCGGCCGTTCTGGCCGGAGTACAGAATCGGGTAGTGGTCACTCAGGCGCTGGGCGAGGTAGTTGGCTTTCAGCAGGGCGTTCTGGGTCGCCAGACGCAGGCCGTCACCGCCCATCAGGGTGATATACATCCAGCTGATAGGCAGAATGCTGGAGGAGCCATAAGGAGCGGAAGAAACCGCGCCATTACCTTGAGCAGCGTTGTCTATCGGCCGTACGGTATGGTTGGCCACAAAGGGTGCCAGTGCCGCGGTCACGCCAATCGGGCCCATGCCGGGGCCACCGCCACCGTGTGGAATGGCGAAGGTTTTATGCAGGTTCATATGGGTGACGTCAGCGCCGATAAAGGCGGGCTGGGTGATGCCGACCTGGGCGTTGAGGTTGGCGCCGTCCATGTAGACCATGCCGCCGTTGGCGTGGATCAGTGCGCAAATTTCCTTGACGCCCTGCTCGTAAATTCCGTGGGTCGATGGATAGGTCAGCATCAGACAGGAGAGCTGGTCTTTTAGCTCTTCGGCTTTGGCTTTGAGATCGTCGAAGTCAACGTTGCCCTGGTCGTCGCAGTTGGTCACAACCACACGCATACCCGCCATTTGGGCGGAGGCGGGGTTGGTGCCGTGGGCAGAGCGTGGAATCAGGCAAACGTTACGATGCCCGTCGCCGCGGCTTTCGTGGTATTTGCGGATGGCCAGCAAGCCGGTGTATTCACCTTGGGCACCGGAGTTGGGCTGCATGCAGATGGCATCAAAGCCGGTAATGGCTTTGAGGTAGTCGTCCAGTTCGCCAATCATGGCTTCATAGCCCTGGGTTTGGGAAGCTGGCGCGAAGGGGTGGATATTGGCGAATTCTGGCCAGGTCACCGGGATCATTTCGGTGGTGGCGTTGAGCTTCATGGTGCAGGAGCCGAGGGTGATCATGCTGTGGTTCATGGCCAGATCCTTGGACTCCAGCCGCTTCAGGTAGCGCAGCATGTCGTGTTCGCTGTGGTACTGGTTGAAGGTCGGATGCGTCAGGAAGTCGCTGGTCCGGGTCAGCTCGGCCGGAATGGATGAGCGGCCTTGAGCGGCGCTGGCGACAATGTTGGCATCGAGGGCGTATACATCCAGGCCGTGATTCTGGTTGCCGAGAATAACGTCGAACAGCTGTTCGATGTCGGCAGCGCTGGTTTTTTCACTGATGGTGACGCCGAGTGTATCGGCTGGCTGACCGGCATGGGTTAATCCCAGTGCGGCGTCGTCACGGAGGTTGAGTTGTGCGGCTTCTGCGCGGGCCAGTACGGCGGCGCGGTCGTTGACACGCAGGGTCAGAGTGTCGAACCAGCTGCTGCTGGCAAGTGTGACCCCAGCGGTTTGAGCGGCGTCTGAAGTCAGTCCGGCGGCAAGGATATCGGTTAGCCGATGGATACGGGCAGCGATGGTTTTCAGGCCTTTGGGACCGTGATAAACCGCGTAGAACGACGACAGGTTAGCCAGTAAGACCTGGGCGGTACAGATATTGGAGTTGGCTTTTTCGCGGCGAATATGTTGCTCGCGGGTTTGCAAGGCCATACGTAATGCCGGTTTGCCCTGGGCATCGATAGAGACGCCAATAATCCGGCCAGGAATGGAGCGCTTGAAGGCATCACGGGTGGCAAAAAATGCTGCGTGTGGGCCACCAAAACCCATGGGTACACCAAAGTGCTGGGCGTTACCGAGAACAATGTCGGCTCCCATTTCGCCGGGAGCTTTCAGCGCCACCAATGCCATCAGGTCGGTGGCCACGGTGGCCATGGCGTGATTGGCATGCAGAGCATCGATGATGGTGGTGAAGTCACGCACGTCACCCTGTTTGCCGGGGTATTGGAACAGGGCACCAAAAACGTCGGCGCTGGCGGCATCGTCGGCGGGGCCAACCAGAATATCCCAGCCAAAGGCGGCGGCGCGGGTTTTGACTACGTCGATGGTCTGTGGCAGGCAGTTTTCATCAATAAAGAAGGTGTTGGATTTGTTTTTCTTGACCGAGCGTTTGGACATGGCCATGGCTTCGGCGGCGGCGGTGCCTTCATCCAGCAGGGAGGCGTTGGCCAGTTCCATGCCGGTCATATCGATGATCATTTGCTGGAAGTTCAGCAGCGCTTCGAGGCGACCCTGGGCTATTTCGGGCTGATAGGGGGTGTAGGCGGTGTACCAGCCTGGGTTTTCCAGCACGTTGCGCAGAATCACTGGCGGCATCAGGGTGTCGTGATAGCCCAGCCCGATGTAGCTTTTGAAGACCTTGTTCTGGGTGGCGAGACGGCGCAGGTAGTTCAGCGCTTCAAACTCTGTCTTGCTGGGGGCGATGTCCAGAAAGGGGGGGCGCAGAATGTCGGCCGGGACAATTTCAGCCGTAAGTGCATCGATGGAGTCGGCGTTTACAGCGGCAAGCATGGCGGCGGCTTCTGATTGATCCGGGCCGGTGCCGTTGGAGGCGATATGGCGACCGACAAAAGCGTCGTGTTGTTCCAGCTGTTGCAGTGACAGAGTTTGTGTCATTGAGAAGTTACCCTCAGTAAAAGCAAAGAACCCCTGAAGGGTCAGAGGTTCGTCTGGTGTGTCAGCCGGGTGTATAAGTCACGCTATGTGCTCATACATCCGATGCATACCTTGTATTTATGTGTCGATTGGCAGAGGCCGCAGGCGACCGATCGGTATGGATACAGCAAAACAGACTGTATCGATCGATTGTCATCTGGCGGTCTGAATCGGTATCCTGCAAGAGATGTTAATGGGTGCAGTAGGGTCGCAAGCCCGCGTTACCCTGTTGCACCGGTTAATGCACTATCACAGCCACAGCTCAGCTTTCGCATGCGGCGGTGTAGGCCGCGGCGTCCATCAGGCCATCGAGGTCAGCGGCGTTGGCCAGTTCCATTTTGAAGAACCAGGCTTCACCGTATGGGTCTTCGTTGGCTTTTTCCGGCGCATCGACCAGGTCTTCGTTAACGGCGATGATTTTACCGGCCAGTGGTGCATAGATATCGGAGGCGGCCTTGACAGACTCGACCACTGCGCATTCGGCATCGGCATCGAATTCGGCATCCACTTCGGGTAATTCAACAAATACCACGTCACCCAGTGCTTCCTGGGCAAAGTCGGTAATGCCGATGGTCACCGTGCCGTCGGCTTCGATGCGCACCCATTCGTGAGAAGCGACGTATTTCAGATCTGAGGGTACATTGGCCATTGGTTTTCTCCAGGCTTCGGCATTGCCAGTGTGGCGCTAAAACGTGAGAGCCGATAACGGTTACTGGTGTAAACCGTGTCCGACTCGCCGTTTTGCCCGTCCATAAAAGGATAACGCGGGCGGTTGACCGTACTGTTGCAACACCAGTGAGTGAGTTGTTAAAAAATCATCAGGTAGATAGTTTACTGCGTATTGTCGTCGGGAGAATTGCCTGGGGCAATGCTCCCGTCAGACGTTAGTCTTTATTCGCAGACTTTTTTGCCGTTACGTACAAAGGGCAGCTTAACGACTTTGGCGGGGACCTGCTTGCCTCGAATGTCTACCAGGCAATGATCGCCGGTGGCTTTCGGCACCCGGGCCATGGCGATGGAGCATTCCAGCGTTGGTGAGAAGGTACCGGAGGTGATTTCGCCTTCGCCCTGACCGTCTGTGCCAAGGTCGACAATCACTTTCTGGTGCGAACGCATAATGCCGCGACCTTCCAGAATCAGGCCAACCAGCTTGGTGGGTACGCCTGCGGCTTTTTCAGCTTCCAGCGCTGCCCGGCCAATAAAGTCGCGGCTGGCCGGTTCCCAGGCAACCGTCCAGGCCATATTGGCTTGCAGCGGGCTAACGGTTTCGCTCATGTCGTTGCCGTACAGGTTCATGCCGGCTTCCAGACGCAGGGTGTCACGGGCGCCCAGTCCACAAGGTTGGACATCGGCTTCCAGCAGCGATTGCCAGAAGGCGGCAATTTCGGCGTCGGGCACCATGATTTCGAGACCGTCTTCACCGGTATAACCGGTGCGGGCGTAAAACCATTCGGCCTGCCCCCGGCCCTGGAAGACTTTCAGGCCATCAATGGCGGTGGCTGCTTCCGGTTTGACCAGCTTGACCTTGGCGATGGCTTGTGGCCCCTGGATGGCGAGCATGGCCAGTTCCGGGCGTTCGGTAAGGCAGATATTGGAAAAACCATGCAGGTTTTTTTCCATCCACTCCAGATCCTTGGCGCGAGTAGCGGAGTTGACCACCAGGCGATAACCGCTGTCGGCTTTATAGACGATCAGGTCGTCGATCACGCCGCCATCCTGATTCAACATGCCACTGTAGAGTGCCTTGCCTTTTTCCTGCAGGCGCGAGACATCGTTGGCCAGCAGTTTTTGCAGGTAATCGGTGGCGTCGGAGCCAGACAGATCAACAATAGTCATATGCGATACATCAAACATACCAGCGTGTTCGCGAACGGCCTTGTGTTCGACGATCTGGGAACCATAGTGAATCGGCATTTCCCACCCGGCGAAGTCTACCATCTTGGCATTGGCTTCCAGGTGTTTTGCATACAATGCAGTACGTTTGGCCATGGAGCGTCCTGTTGTCACATGTTGTGGGATTTACCCGCCAGTTACAGGTAATAAAGTACTGATCTGGTCGGTAAAAAATGGCCGGACAGTATACAGCCTTGCCACTGTACGCGCAGCAGTTGCACGGAGAATGTTGAGCGCCTGAAATCCGGTCGGGCAACAGAATTGGCTGGCGATTGGGGGAATACGGCTGCAGGAACTGACTGAAAAGAGCGAACAATGAGAAAAAAAATTCCTTTTTATGCAGAAAAGGCAGGAGTTTTTTGACCTATTTGAATATCGGTTTATTAAAAATATTATAAAAATCAATAGCTTATGTTTTGGCCCGAATACTGCTTTGTCGGAGGATACAAATACAATAATGCCCGACATCGGAGAATACCGAATGAACACCTTCAAAAAGCTCACGCTTGTTTCCGCCCTGTCCCTGTCTTTTATTGCTCCTGAAGTAATGGCCGACACCACCTGGAATGTATCACTGTGGGGTAAACGACGCGCCTTTACTGAAAACGTAGAGAAACTGGCCGAACTGGTTGAGCAAAAAACCAATGGCGAGTTCAAAATGAATATTTCCTATGGCGGCTTGAGCAAGGCCAAGGAAAACCTCGATGGCATTTCATTCGGTGCATTCGAGATGGCGCAGTTCTGTGCGTTTTATCATGCCGGTAAAAACCCGACCATCACGGTGAACGAATTGCCGTTCTCGCAAGATGTCTCGCTGGCTCGCGTGGCTGAAATCTACACCAAGGTGTATCAACATCCCATCGTCAAGAAAGACATGGCCCGCTGGAACGCTACCTTGCTGATGCCAACACCGCTGCCGCAGTACAACCTGGTGGCGAAAGGCGATGTGCTGACCAAGCTGGAAGATTTTGACGGTCAACGGACCCGTGGTCCGGGTGGCGTACTGGAAGTGTTGACGCAATTTGGCGCGATCAAAACCGGTGTGCCGTTCAGTGAAGTGCGTCAGTCGATGGATTCCGGTGTGATTGATGCTGCCGCCTTTGCTCCCCACGCACACCTGGCGACCAATACCACCAATATCGGTACCTGGGCGACCACCAACCTGAACCTGGGTTCTGGTGATTGTCCGGTGGTTATGAATACCGAAGCCTTTGAAGACCTGAAACCTGCTTACCGCAAAGTCTTGCTGGAATCCGTGCCAGAAGCGATGGCGTATTACGTGGAAAACTACAACACCAATGCGGTTGCCGGTTACGAAAAAGCCTTGCAAGAGCACGAGGTAACCAAGGTGACCTTTACGCCAGCGCAAACGGCCATGCTGGATAAAGTCGCTGAGCTGGTACGTAAGGATTGGGTGCTGAAATACGAAAAACAATTCGATTCCCAAGCCTTGCTGGCATACACCACCGGTTTGTTCAAAGGCGAATAAGTACCTTTTGAAAGGGCCGGGTTCCCGGCTCTTTTTTTCCCCTGATGATTTTTTTGCAAAGAGAGTCTGACCATGTCTGCAAGCGCGACCGTTCTGGTCGATCAATCTGTATTAAGCCGGGCTGACCAGCTTTATTATCGGCTGGAGTCTCTGCTGTCGTTATTGGGAGGCTGCGTCATTTTGATGCTGGTGTTTATGGCGGTGGCCAATATTCTGGGGCGCTGGTTTTTTGACCTGCCTGTGAGTGGTTACATCGACTGGGTAGAGCAGGGAATGGCCTTTATGGCGTTTCTGGGGCTGTCGTATACCCAGCGTGATGGTGGTCATATCCGAATGGATATTCTGATTGGTCAATTGAAGGGTCGCTGGTTGTGGGCGGTGGAATTGTTCACCGTGCTGGTGATGCTGGTGTTAAGTGTATTGCTGATGTACGGCTCGTATAAACACTTTAACCGTGCATTTGTGAATGGTGATACCTCGTTTGATATTGGCCTGGTGACCTGGCCTTCCAAGCTGGTGGTGCCGATTGCTTTGGGGCTGCTGTGTTTGCGTCTGATTCTGCAAGCCTGGGGGTATAGCCGTGCGCTGATTTCCGGCTCTCCGAATCCGGTGGCCGTGCCTCTGGTTGAAAGCGCGGCGGTGGTTGCGGCTCGTGAAGCGGCAACGGTGGCTTCGGCTTCATTCGATATTGATGAAAATACAAACCCTGAACAAGGGAAGGACCGAGTATGAGTTTATGGGAAACCATGTCTGCCATGGACCCGATCTCGATCGGTCTTTGGGTAACTGGCGTTATGCTGTTGTGTGTCATCCTGGGGTTGCGGGTGGCATTTGCTGCTGCACTGGCTGGATTTCTGGGCTTGTTGTGGATTTTTTCGGCCCGTCTGGGGTTTGAAAAAGGTTTTGAAGTAGCCATTAAAATGGCCGGTACCATTCCGCATTCAAAGGTATCGTCACTGGCGCTGTCGTTGATTCCCACTTTTATTCTGATTGGTTTTCTGGCCTATCACGCCGGGCTGACCCGGGCGCTGTTTGATGCCGCGAAAAAATGGCTGGGCTGGTTGCCAGGCGGTATGGGGGTTGCCACGGTATTTTCGACCGCCGGTTTTGCGGCAGTGTCGGGTGCATCGGTAGCCACGTCGGCGGTATTTGCCCGTATCGCGGTACCGGAAATGCTCAAGCTGGGCTACGACAAACGCTTTGCGGCGGGTGTGGTTGCGGCGGGTGGAACGCTGGCATCGTTGATTCCACCGTCTTCTATCCTGGTGATTTACGCCATTATTGTGGAGCAGGATGTTGGTGCCTTGCTGATGGCCGGTTTTATTCCGGGCATGGTATCGGCGTTTATTTATGGCGGTCTGGTTATCTTGCTGGCGTTGACCAATAAAAAGCTGGGGCCACCGGTGACCGGCTTTACCTGGAAAGATCGTTTCGCCACGCTGCCGGGCGCATCACCGATTCTGTTTGTTGTCGGTATCATTGGTATCTGTGTTTACGGCGGTGTTGGTACACCGACTGAAGCCGGTGCTCTGGGTGCGTTTGTGATCTTGCTGATGGCCTTGCACAAGGGCATGAAGCTGAGCCAACTGAAAGATGCGCTGCTGGAATCTGCCAAGCTGACAGTCATGATTTTCACCATCATCTGGGGTGTCTTGCTGTACGTGCGCTTCCTCGGCTTTGCCGATTTGCCGTCGGCGTTCTCCGATTGGCTGGTCGGTCTTGACCAGAGCCCGATGCTGACCCTGGTGTTTATCCTGTGTGCTTATGCGGTGCTGGGGATGTTTATGGATGCTATCGGCATGCTGCTGCTGACCCTGCCGGTCGTGTATCCTGCGGTGATGGCGTTGAACGGTGGCCCTGATGTTGCGGCGGTGGATTCGGCCTTTGGTGTGTCCGGGGTAGGCTGCGCCATCTGGTTCGGTATCATTGTGGTGAAAATGGCGGAGCTGTGTCTGATTACGCCGCCGATTGGTCTTAATTGCTTTGTGGTGGCGGGGGTTCGTCCTGAGTGTTCGGTTCAGGATGTCTTCCGCGGCTGTACACCTTTCTTTGTGGCGGATGTCTTCACGATTATCGTGTTGATCGCTGCCCCCGGAATTGTGTTGTGGTTGCCGGGACTGATGGGCTACGCGTAAGCTGGCGGGCCTGCACTCCGGCAGCGGCAGCTGCCGGAGTTTGCTATCAACCGAGTACTGGCTACTGTGAACGTTTCTTCTGCTGCGGCTGCTGAAAACCCATTAACCTCGTCTGTTTTTGCACCGGTTGGACGGCGCTGGTTATGGATGGTACTGGCGCTGATTACGCTGGTGACTCTGGTTTTCTATTTCCTGAAAATCGCTTCTGTTTCGGCCGACAATCGCCGTTCGGCCGCCGTCTTTGAGCAATCATTACGGGCCTCGATCGATCAGTTTGAATACCTGCCTGCCTTGCTGGCGCGCAATGAGAAAATAATTGCTCATTTGCGTTCAGCCTATTCCGAGTCCACGTTGGACGACCTCACGACCAACAATGAGCTGGCCTTTTCGGCCCGTCGTTCCGGTGCTGATATTGTGTATGTGTTGCGCCCGGACGGACGGGTGACAGCGGCCAGCAACTATCAGGATAAAATCGGCAGTTTTGTGGGCCATAATTATGGTTTTCGGCCGTATTTCGCCCGTGTCATGGCGACGGGAGAGCGGCAGTTTTATTTCGCCAAAGGCATGACCACCGGGATACCGGGCTTTTTTATATCCTCACCGGTACGGGTTGATGATCGTATTATCGGTGTGGTGGTGGTCAAGCTGGAATTGGCCAGCTTGCTCGACAGTTGGGAGAGCAGTCATGACCGGGTGCTGGTGAGTGATGCCAATGGTGTCATTATCCTGGCGTCGGACAGCCAGTGGCTCTATCGACTGTTAGCACCGTTGCCGATTCGAAAATTGAATCAGGTGTATCGCGAGCGCCAGTTTCCGGAAGAAAATCATGAACTGCTGTTTCAGCCTGACCCCTTCTTGTCGATGTTGCCAACGGGAGGAGCGGACTACTGGAAAGTGGATGGTAAAACCTGGCTGGTGGATCATTTTCCTGTGAATGGTACCGACTGGACGCTGCATCATGTGGTCAGTCACCGGCAAATACTGTTACCGACGCTGGCGTGTTTTTTTATTGTCAGTTTGCTGGGCTGTTTCTGGTATTTGCTGATGCGGGAGCGGCAGAAAAAGGCCGTTTACAGTGCCAAAGTGCGCCAGACAGAAATTCGTCGCCGTGAAGACTTGCAGCGCTTGATCGATCATATTCACATCGGCGTGCTGGTATTCGACGGCGAAGGCTGCATTACCTCGATGAACGACTATGCCGAAAACCTGTTGCTGGCCGGTGCTTCCTTTAATGAAAACGGCGTCGCCAATGTAGTGGATTTACTGCGCTTGAAATCCCTCGACGGGCTCGACTCGTACCTGGTCGATTTGCAGCGCACGCCGCAGTATTTTGAAACCTGGACACGTATTGGCGAATCGCCGGTGCCGGTAATGTTTGCGTTGGCCCGGGTGGATTACGATAACAGCGAGCATTACCTGATGACGCTGATCAATATTGTGCGGCGCAAGCGGGCCGAAGAACAGCTGGTCAAGCTGAATGCGTCGCTGGCATCCACTGTTGACGAACGGACACGTGAACTCAAGGTGGCACAACAAGAGTTGTTGCAAAAGAGCAAGGCGGCAGCGCTGGGGAATATGGCGGCCACCATTGTGCACGAGCTGAGCCAGCCACTGGCGGCGATCAACAGTTCCGTGGCCGCCATTGAGGGCAAGGTCAAGCGTGAAAACTGGTCCGGGGCGATGGAATCCGCCGCCCGGTTAAAACCTCTGGGCAGCAAGATGCGGGACGTGATCCAGTTACTGAAGAGCTTCAGTTACGATGACAGCAATCATATTGGCCTGCTGGATGTGGCGACCCTGATTCAGCAAATGCTCGACTTGCATCACGATCAATGGCAAGAGCGCGGGATCCAGATTGAATTGATCGATCGGCTGGTGGCTCCGGCCAACCGGGTAAACATGAGCGCTATCAAGTTTGATCTGGCGGTTTCTAATCTGCTGAAAAATGCCATGGAGGCCTTGGAAAAAACCGCATCGCCCCGGATTCGGGTTGAGTTAAGTGCAACAGCCAGTCATATTCAGTTGGTGGTGGAAGATAATGGCGGTGGTTTGGATGATGCGGTTATGGAGCATCTGTTCAGCCCCTGGTTCACCACCAAGGAAGTGGGTAAAGGCGTTGGTCTCGGGTTGTCGATTGTGTATGAGATTGTGCAACAGCAACACGGGGATATTCATGCTGAGAACATCAGTCATGATGGGGCTGAAACCGGTGCCCGCTTTACCCTGCAATTGCCTTTGGCTGTTCCCTGACAATAACAAAGAAGCTGTTCAATGACCGATACTGAAGCGTCGCCACTGAGTGCGGCCGATATTGAAATTGTGATCATCGACGACGACGAAGATGTGCGGATCAATACGTCCGACCTGTTATCGGTCGAGTATCAACGTATCAGTACCTATGCCTCGCCGGCCGCTTTGCTGAAACGGCTGACGGTGAATCAGCCAATGGTCATTCTGACCGATTTGCGTATGCCCGATGCCGACGGCTTTGAGTTTGCCTGTCAGGCACTCAAAATTGACCCGGATTTGCCGGTTATTCTGATGACTGGGTATGGTGATATCTCCATTGCCGTCGATGCCATGAAGCAGGGCATTACGGATTTTGTCGAAAAACCCTTTGATACCGATTATCTGCTGGCAGCGGTACAAAAAGCCGTGGATAAGCGTCTTCATGCCCTTAACTTATTACAAGCTCATCAGTCATTGGAAAATGGTGCCGCCATCGAACAGGTGATCGTCGGGCAATGTCAGGCCATTCATCGCTTGCGCAGCGATGTCCTGCAGTTTGCGCCGATGGATATTCCCGTGATGATTTATGGGGATACCGGAGTTGGTAAAGAGCTGGTTGCGCGCTCGTTGCATCGCTTCAGTCGTCGCTCAAGCGGACGGTTTGTTGCTCTCAACTGCGCCGCCATTCCCGAGCAACTGGCAGAGGCCGAATTGTTTGGCCATGCCAAGGGCGCGTTTACCGACGCCGGCAGTGCCCGTACCGGCAAACTGCAACACGCCAATGGCGGCACCTTGTTTCTGGATGAAATCGAAAGTCTGCCATTGACGACTCAGGCTAAGTTGCTGCGGGCGTTATCCGATCAGTTGATTACCCCGCTTGGTTCCAATCAGGAAATTGCCATCGATTGCCGGGTGATCTCGGCGACCAAGGACGAGCTGCGTAATAACCCCGCTTTTCGTCAGGATCTGTTTTTTCGGCTGCAAGTGGCGGAGTTGCGTATTCCGGCATTAAAAGACCGGGAAGGGGATATCCAGCGGCTGTTTGAGTATTACGCGCATCAACAGTGCGACAATTTTGGTACCGATTATCGGCTGGCTGATTCTCACACCCGTCAGGTACTGCTGCAATATTCCTGGCCGGGTAACGTTCGGGAGCTGATCAACGTTGCTACCCGTTATGCCATCCGGGGTTGTCGACATATCGAAAACGCCATCGAACTGGATACCAACAATACCTTTGATGTAGGCGCAGGGGAGTCGTTAAAAGATATGGTGCAAGCCTACGAAGAAAAGCTGATACGTTCCAAGCTGGCGGAACATAACGGCAAGGTAGCAGCGGTGCTGGAAGACCTGTGTATTGAGCGCCGTACCTTCAACCAGAAACTCAACCGTTACGGCATTAACACCCAGGATTATCGCGATTGAGAGAGGCTGTCATGGGCGGCATCCAGATCGGGCTGACAGCCACCAAAACAGCCGGGATAGTCTGCTGCTATCAAAGGCATGGGAAAAAGTAATCGTTCGATCTTTTCATTCAAACACCGGTTTGACCGTGTCTTGGCGTGGCGTATGATCCCAGCATCATTTTGATACACGGCCGATCACGGCTGAGATGTTCAATACAAATGGAGTGAGAAATATGAGCGTACTGGTAGGTAAGCAAGCCCCTGATTTTACAGTTCCAGCCGTACTGGGTGATGGAACCATCGTTGATGAATACAACTTCGCCGAAGCTACCAAGGGCAAATACGCCCTGGTGTTCTTCTACCCGCTGGACTTCACCTTTGTATGCCCATCCGAGCTGATCGCTCTGGACAAGCGTATGGCAACGTTCAGCGATCTGGGTGTTGAAGTGATTTCCGTATCCATCGATTCTCACTTCACTCACAACGCATGGCGTAACACAGCCATCGATAACGGTGGTATTGGCGAAGTCAAATACACCATGGCGGCTGACGTAAGCCACGCCATCTGTAAAGCATACGACGTTGAAACCGCTGGTGGTGTGGCGCTGCGTGGTGCTTTCCTGATCGACAAGGAAGGTATGGTACGTGCGGCTAACATCAATGACCTGCCACTGGGTCGTAACATTGATGAGCTGGTACGTCTGGTTGAAGCGCTGCAATTCCACGAAGAGCACGGCGAAGTTTGCCCTGCTGGCTGGAGCAAAGGCGATAAAGGCATGACGGCTTCTCCGGAAGGTGTTGCCAAGTATCTGTCTGAGTCTGCTGACGGTTTGTAATCTTGCATTAAGCTGGACTACACCTGATTGAAAGTGCCGGGTTGCCGTGAGGTTACCCGGCATTTTTATGGGCGCTGGTTAAGCGAATCACGGTGATTTTGCAGCTTTGAATTTCCTGGGGCCGGCTCCGTCCTGCGTCCGTTGTGCCAAATCCGTCTGTGTCCGTTGAACCGGTTTTGCCGTATTACCGATGTATCCCCACACCACTGCCAACTGGCTCCCAATAACGGACGAAGATTGTCATAATTGTTGATTCTATTGGCTGTCAGGTATTTTTTGGGCTTATCTCCTTTATCGGTCGTATTTTTCAGTTGATTAAACTGAAAAAATAGCGAATTCGAAGCCATTTACCAAACCAATTCTTTTACTTTACTGCGCATCAATTGATGCTCAAATATCCACTGAAGGCTATTGATTTTTGACTGCTGGACAGTGAGGCAAGGGGCGTTGTTTGAATTTTAATAATGTAATCAAGGCGGAGCATAAGTATGGATGTATTAACCAGTTGGGTCGGTGCTATCAACGGTGTGGTCTGGGGGCCAATGATGTTGGTGCTGATTCTGGGAGTGGGGCTGTTTTTGCAAATAGGCTTGAAACTGGCACCTATTTTTAAAATTGGAGCCGGGTTCAGCTTGCTGTGGCAGGGGCGTCAGGCCAACGAAGAAGACAGTCAAGAAGGCGATATCTCTCCTTTCCAATCCTTGATGACGGCGATGTCCGCAACGGTTGGTACCGGGAATATTGCCGGCGTTGCCACGGCTGTTTTTCTGGGCGGGCCTGGTGCCTTGTTCTGGATGTGGTGTACCGCGCTGGTCGGGATGGCGACCAAGTTTTCCGAAGCGGTACTGGCAGTGAAGTATCGCGAAGTGGATGAACAGGGCAATCATGTTGGTGGCCCCATGTATTACATCAAGAACGGACTGGGTGCCAAATGGGCCTGGATGGGCACCGCTTTTGCGGTTTTTGGTATGGCCGCCGGTTTTGGTATTGGTAATACGGTGCAGTCCAACTCGGTCGCAGCGGTACTGGAGAGCAACTTTGCTCTGCCGAGCTGGATAACCGGCTTGATTCTGATGGTGTTGACAGGCGCTGTACTGTTGGGTGGCATCAAGCGTATTGGCTCGGTTGCCGGTGCTTTGGTGCCATTAATGGCGATCGGTTATTTGTGTGCAGGGTTGGCGGTATTGATCGTGAATGTCGAAGCCATTCCCGCCGCGCTGGGCCTGATTATGCAGTATGCCTTTACCGAATCGGCTGCTGAAGGGGGCTTTGCCGGTGCGGCGGTTTGGGCTGCGATCCAGTTTGGTGTGGCGCGAGGAGTGTTCTCTAACGAAGCGGGTCTGGGCTCTGCGCCGATTGCCCATGCAGCCTCACAAACGACCGACCCGGTTCGTCAGGGCCTGATTGCGATGCTGGGAACATTTCTGGATACCATTATTATTTGTTCGATTACCGGTTTGGCGATTGTGACCTCTGGTTTGTGGACTTCCGGAGAGTCCGGTGCGGCGTTGACATCGGCAGCCTTTGCTCAAGCATTACCTGGTGTTGGTAATTATCTGGTGGCGATTGCGCTGGCGGTGTTTGCCTTTACCACAATTCTGGGCTGGAGCCTGTACGGCGAACGCTGTGCAGAATATTTGTTTGGGGTGAAAGCGATTATGCCATTCCGGATTGTCTGGATTCTCAGTGTGCCGGTTGGTGCCCTGATCAGCATGGATTTTGTCTGGTTGTTGGCGGACACTCTCAATGCCTTGATGGCGATTCCAAACCTGGTGGCTTTGGCATTGCTGAGCCCGGTGGTCTTCCGTCTGGCCCGTGAGTACTTTAACAGCACAAACAGCACAGCAAAGTAACCTGACTTGCTGGCTGGCCGTTGCCAGCCAGCTGCTGTGCTTGACCGGTTGATAAAAGCGATGCCTGACTTGTGTCTGATTCAATCTGATGGCGTGAGTCAGGTTGATGCTCTGGTTTATTTGGATGCCAGGGTTGAGCCTCTGCCGCATTGGGTAACGCCCGTTTCCCGCGGGTGTAAATCCTGAATAAACCAAAATACGTATTTTATTGATCTGTCTCACAGGAGCCCCGGGAACAGTACCGAAGTACAGGATGGCAATTAAACACGACTGCATACACTGGATGGATTCCATCGTTTCCCGTCTCTATCAGGAGTGTTGTTATGAAAAAGTCATTGGGTTCTGTGCTATTGTGTGCCGCTACTCTGGCTGCGTCGCTGGCGAATGCCGGGGATGACATGCGTGCCGCTCAAGGCCAGGTAGTCTTCGCGCAAAACTGCCATGCGTGTCATTCAGAAGATTCCAGCAAAAATACCTTTGGTCCAAGCCTGACTGGCGTTGTTGGACGTCAGGCTGGCTCCTTGCCGCGCTTTGCGTATTCGGATGCGCTGCGGGCTGCGGGGTTTAGCTGGACAGAAGAGAAGTTACGGCTCTGGGTGCAGGATAACGAAGCCTTGGTACCCGGTACCCGTATGCGTCATGTCGCGATTACCGACAAGGCCGAGCAGGATTACCTGATTGCTTATTTGAAAACGCTGTAAGGTTGTCTGAGCAAAATGCGCATCCCTGCCCCAGGTGGGAATGCGCTGTATCCGTGGGGCTGAGCTGGTGTATCCATCTGCTCTGGTTACTGTTTGTTTTGCCGGGGTCTCTCCGCCCTGATGTTTCACTCTGCCTTATCCCAAACTGAATTTATGGGAACCTCTGCCGAACCGGGGTATCGCATTCTATGTGTCATGAGTGCCGGTACTGACCTGTGTGAGGCCCGGATTATTTTTATTCTGAGTATTGTCGAGGTGGTTTTACCATGCTGTTAGGTACCCGCTTGTTTGAGTATAAAACTGCGGTCGCCCTGTTGTTTTCGGGCATTTTTCATTTGATCGCATTGCTGCTGGTGTTTCTTGCGGTCAGTGATTTTTTCTCGGGAGTCGGGAATCCGGAAATTGAGTTGATTACTCATGTTATCAAGTCGATCAATAACCTGGTGATTGCCCTCGCCATGTATGAACTCGGTGTTGGGGTCGGCAAGGAATACACTGCGGATGAGCAAGGGGAAAGTGTTTTTGTCAGTGTGCGCCGTACGATTTCGCGTTTTGTTGGTACCGTGTGTATTGCTCTGGTGCTGGAAGCGCTGATTATGATCATCAAATACAGCCAGCTGGAATTGGCCGGTAATCTGTATTACCCGGTTGCGATTCTGGTGGCCTGTTCCTTGTTGCTGGCATCGTTGGGGGCTTTTCTGGCCCTGACGCGGCGGGTATGTGAAGAAGACCAGTCAAGCTGCGACCAACAGCATGCCCTGGCCAATAAAAAAGCCGCGGCCAATGTGACAGCCAGTGCCACAGCCGATACTGCGGCTGTGGGCAACACCACGACTGGCGTTGCCCAGCCTGTCTGAGCCGGTGTGAGTAATCACTGGGTTTTAGCATAACGCCGCGGCCACACCGCAAGCGACCGGTCAATCGGACGATCGCTTGCCGCCTTCCTTGGGAAGGCAAGGCACAAGGTTTATTTACAGCTCGATCGGGAAATCCGGTGTTTTTTCGATCAGTTCGATCTTGTAGCCATCCGGATCTTCAACAAAGGCAATCACGGTTTTGCCTCCGGCAACCGGGCCGGCTTCGCGGACAATATTGCCACCACTGGCGCGGATTTTTTCACAGGCCTCTGCCGCGTCATCCACTTCCAGTGCAATATGGCCGTAGGCGGTGCCGAGATCGTATTCACTTTGGCCCCAGTTATAGGTCAGTTCCAGTACCGTGCCTTCACTCTCGGGTTGATAACCCACAAAGGCGAGGGTGTACTGATATTCCTGGTTATCGTTCTGACGCAGCAAGTCCATGCCCATCACTTGGGTATAAAAATCGATGGAACGTTGCAGATTTCCTACTCGCAACATGGTGTGCAGCATTCTCATGGGGGCCTCTCTGTATTCGGTTGGGTCGGTATGGTGATGATGCGTCGCTTCTGCGGGACGCTGGGTAGTTATCGTGGCGTAATCACCTCGGCAAGCATGAACCACTGCGTGGTGTGTAGGCAACCCGGGTGTCGCAGCGGCAGCAGATTACTGCGGCTGCCGTATTAATTTTACAGACTCAGTCGAGTTGCTAAAAAATCAATAAAAACTGAAATACGCTTCGACAGGGTGGTGTTGCGGTAAAACACGGCATGTACTTCCTGGCGTGGGCTGTGCCGATTGATGACTCCTGGCAGTACTTCAACCAGTGCGCCGTTCTTCAATGCCGCCGCTACCATAAAGTTAGAAATCAGCGCGATTCCCTGGTTGGCCAAGCAGAGTTGCAACAGCGTTTCTCCGCTGCTGGCGGCAATGGATGGGCGTATTTCAAACGAATCTGACAGTGGCCAATGATTCAGTGTACTGCCCCGAGTAAAACCGATAAGTCGGTGGTGATGCAGGTCTTGTATAGATTGGGGTGTGCCATGAACCTTGAGGTAATTGGGACTGGCGACCAGTCGCAGAGGGCTGCGGCCAAGCTTGATGGCATGCAGGTTAGAGTCGTCAAGCTGGCCAATCCGGATCGCGACATCGGTGCGTTTTTCGATCAGGTCGATAACACTCTCGTTAGAGACCAATTCCAGGGTAATCAGCGGATAGCGCTGCTGGAACTCAGTCACCAGAGGGACGATTTGATGCAGTATAAACGGACTGGCGGCATCTACCCGTAACCAGCCCGATGGTGCCTGTTTGCGTAATTGCAGCGTTTCTTCTGCGTGTTCCAGATACTCCAGACCTTTGCGCACTTGTTGCACAAAGTCTATACATTCTTCGGTCGGTTCGACTTTGCGTGTGGTGCGGTTGAACAGGTTGGTGTCGAGCCGTTGCTCCAGTCGTTGAATGGCACGGGTGACTTTGGCAACAGGGTGGTCAAGGCTGTTGGCTGCTGCCGAGAAGCCGCCGAGATCGAAAACTGCCAGTAGAATGACGAGATCATCCGTCTTGGATATATTTGTCATAAGTGCAAAAGTTTTTTGTTTATTGTGATGTTTTTTGCAATATTATCTTTGCCCATACTCCTCTGCAAATTAATTCAGGAGTTATTTCATGCCTCTCGCTTTGTGGGCACTCACGTTGAGTGCATTTGCTATTGGTACTACCGAGTTTGTGATTGTCGGATTGATTCCCACCATCGCTCAAGACCTGGGCGTATCGTTGCCATCATCGGGCTTGCTGATCAGCCTTTATGCGGTTGGGGTGGCTATCGGCGCCCCGGTTTTGACGGCCTTGACCGGGCGCTGGTCTCGTAAAAGCGTGTTATTGAGTTTGATGGGATTGTTTGTGGTGGGTAACCTGGCTGCCTGGCAAGCGCCGGGTTACGAAAGCCTGATTACAGCGCGAATTCTTACCGGTTTGGCACACGGTGTTTTCTTTGCCATTGGCTCAACCATTGCCACCAGTCTGGTGAGCAAGGACAAGGAGGCCAGCGCTATTGCGATTATGTTTACCGGTCTGACGATAGCGTTGGTCACTGGCGTACCCTTGGGTACCTTGATTGGTCAGCATTTTGGTTGGCGTGCTACGTTTTTGACTGTCTCGTTATTGGGTGTTATTGCGTTGATAGGAAGTGCCGTTCTGGTACCAAAGAATCTTGTGCAATCTGCGCCAGCAACGTTGCGTGAACAATTTCAGGTGTTGATGGAGCCTCGGTTATTACTGGTCTACCTCATTACGGCACTGGGGTATGGTGGTGCTTTTACGGCGTTTACTTATCTTGCGCCGATTCTGGAGCAGGTGAGTGGCTTTGGACCCAATGCGATTGCGTTGGTGCTGCTGGTGTATGGTGTGTCGGTTGCCGTCGGTAATATCTGGGGTGGCAAGCTGGCGGATTCTCATGGACCCATCAAGGCTCTGAGTATTATTTTTTGTGCTCTGACGCTGGTACTGCTGATTTTTACCTTTACCGCGAATACCCCGGCACTGGCGGTGTTGACGGTATTGTTCTGGGGCGCTTTTGCCTTTGGTAACGTACCTGTCTTGCAGGTGTACGTGGTGCAATTGGCGGAGCGTTATACACCGAATGCAGTGGATGTGGCATCGGGGCTGAATATTGCCGCATTTAATCTTGGGGTGGCAGCAGGTTCTATGTTGGGTGGTGTGATAGTCGAAGATTTGTCGTTAATGGATACTCCCTGGATTGGGGCTTTGATTGTGGCGCTGGCCATTATTCTGACGCGTATTTCGGGAGTATTAGACTCTCGTTCATTAGCGAAACTGGCAACGGACTAAACTCACTTTTGAGACCGGCTCCAAGGTCTGTTATGAAGCCTTCAAGATTGGAGACTACCTGCTGTCACAGGCTCTCCGACATTGAAACGGCTAAATGCAGAGCCGGATAATGAGAGCGGGAGGAGTACTTATATGCACCATTTCGTACTCCGACCCGCGAAGCCGGGCCGGGAGATGCAGCAAAACACAGACCGATATGATGTGATGGCATGTCTGTCAGTCGGACGTTTTTTGTTTGTACTCACATAAATCTTCAATCAAGCATGAACCACAGCGGGGTTTACGGGCAACACAGGTATAACGCCCGTGCAAAATCAGCCAGTGGTGAGCATCCAGTTGAAATTCCTTGGGCACCAGCCGTATGAGCCGTTGTTCTACTTCGTTGACGTCTTTGCCGGGGGCAATACGGGTACGGTTGGATACCCGGAAAATATGGGTATCGACGGCAATCGTCGGTTGGCCGAAGGCGGTATTAAGCACGACGTTGGCTGTTTTTCTGCCAACGCCTGGCAGAGCTTCAAGGGCTTCTCGGGTTTCCGGTACCTGGCTCTGGTGTTTATTGATCAGAATGTCGCAGAGTTTGATGACGTTTTTGGCTTTGCTGTTAAACAGGCCAATGGTCTTGATGTATTGTTTTAGTCTCTCTTCACCCAGTGCCAGCAGTGTTTCTGGCGTATTGGCAACCGGATAGAGTTTACGGGTCGCCTTATTGACCGAGACATCCGTTGCCTGGGCCGATAGTAATACGGCAATCAACAATTCAAAAGGAGTGCGGTATTCCAGCTCGGTTTTGGGGTGTGGGTTGGCCGCCTGCAGACGACTGAAAATTTCGGTGCGTTTCGCTTTGTTCATGGTTCTGTTGTCGGGCTAGTATCAGGGAGCGGTTACTGTGCCATGAGCCTTGTGGACAGCCTAGCGGTAAATGTTACCGGCAGGTGTATCACGTGATATTTGTGTGAGTTGGCCGGTGTGTTAAGTAAGAGAATGAAAGGGTTGGAAACCGGTTAGTCGTGTATGGACTACCGTTACAGAGGGAAACAGTACCGTTAGGTGAACTCCAGCGGAACCATGTCACGCTTTCTTGGCTATGGAGTGGTTACACTTCGATACAAAATCTACACTGCCCGCTGTCACAGAAAGTAACAACCCACGGAAAAGGCAATGACCACCGATAATAAAATGCTCGTTGAGCAATTTATACATAATGCCTGGGGAAAAGGTCGATTCAATCTTGTGAAGCAAATGGTAAGTCGGGACTTTCTTTACCATGCCTCACAGTCTCTCGAAACCAATGATATTGATGGTTTTATCAAGGAGATCGACACCCTGCATAATGCGATCACTGATTTTGATCTGGCGATTGAAGACATTATGACCGATGGCGACCGTGCTATCAGTGTAATGACCATCTGCGGAAGCTTTGTCAAACCGGTATTCGGCTTTCAGCCCAATCAGAAACTGGTTGGTATTACCTGTGCAATTACCTGGACGTTGCAGCGCGGTAAGGTACGTAATATCAGTCTGATGATCGATATTGCTCACTTGCAACAGCAGCTCGCCGTTGCTTGACTGATGAAATAGTCGGCATTCAGTTTTGCCATTGGCTAAATAGCATCCGTCCTTTTATTACTTTTCCTGTCTGATTCCAGGCAGGTTCCTGTCCGTTGTTTTTATCAAGGTTTCTGCTTTAGGGGACATCTATTTAATCCGGTGCTCACTCTGGGCTACCGGCAGCCCCCGAAGGGCGCGGATTGCCGCCGTCCAGTGCGGTGTTGACGAATTTGAAAAGGACTCGTCATTTCGCTGCATTCGTCGTCTTGCCCTGAACAACGGCAACACTCGCGCAGAGTTGTGCAGGATTAAATAGATGTTCCCTTTACCTTTGATCTCTTTGGACTAACACTTCGCTCTGTTTTTTTATTGGCTTCTGCGAGGTAACACCCATGGCACACGAACAACCCAATAACCCCCTGCATGGACTGACGCTGGAAAACATACTCAAGCGTCTGGTTGAGCATTATGGCTGGAGTGGATTGGCGCAGGAGATCAATATCAATTGTTTCAAAAGTGATCCGTCGATCAAGTCATCGCTAAAATTCTTGCGTAAAACCGAATGGGCCAGAAGTAAGGTCGAAGCACTGTATCTGTCTACTTTCTGATGTATTTGGACAGCGTGGTGAGGGTTTGGTATTGGCGCTTGAAACCGCGCTCAGATAACAGCCGCTACGGTGCCCACCGGCAGGTATTGGTAGGTGTAGGTATTGTCGGTTTGTTTCCCCGGATTAATACAAGCCTGCCAGTACAGGCCGACACTGCAACTCGCAGGGGTTACTGGGCAAAGTATTCGAGAGCAACCTGATAACCCAGCGTTCCCATACCCGCAATCACAGCGTCGGCCCGCAAGGAGACGTAGGAGTGATGACGGAAGGCTTCACGCTTATGGACGTTGGAGATATGCACTTCGACCACTGCCGCTTCAAAGGTGTTCAGCGCATCGAGGATAGCAACCGAGGTATGGGTATAGGCCGCTGGGTTGATAATAATCCCCTGAGCCTGATCACGCGCTTCATGGATGCGATCGATGATCTCACCTTCGTGATTGCTCTGGAAAAACTTGATGGTCAGGCCCAACCCAGCACCCCGCTGACGCATCTTGTTTTCAACATCTTGCAGGGTTTCGTTGCCGTAGATCTCTGGTTCACGCTTGCCCAGCAGGTTCAGGTTAGGGCCGTTTAATACGTAAATAGTTTTGTTCATTGGTTGATTCCATCGTAGGCCACGGGCCGTTGTTGCTGATTGGTGGAAGTGGAGTTTAGCGGATATCCGGGCGGCGGCGCAGCCTGGTTGTGCCAGATACCTGCATCGGGTTGTTTTTCAAACTGCTGCCATAACACCGGGAACCGGCGATACCGGACAGTCGATGTGTAATAAACGGGAGCCGTGTTGCACAGGTTTTATGGTTTGTCGTTTATTTATAGCGTGTGCATCTTGTTGCTCACTCTATATTTACTGCATTGACTGCTTGATTTAATGCACCAATATGATGCTATCTGGTACTTGGTTGACCTAAAATAAGGCGGCTATTGGGTGCGGTGAGCGGTAATCCGGTCATTTTTGGGGTGAAATCCGGGTAGAAATATTTTTTTCCTCATAGGAATCATCAGTTTGGCAATCCATGGCCCGGAACTTGCCTTTCCTCTCAGGAATAATAATTCCCTTGCAGGGATTAAGTACTGTCTACACGAACGGAGAAACAAATGGCTAATTCATGGCGTATCGCCGCACTGGCGGAAAAACACCGAGCCCTGGGATCAAACCTGGAAGACTGGAACGGTCTGCCTACAGCATGGACCTACAGTAACAGTGGTTACACTCTGGCCGACGAGCACGAAGCAATCCGTACCAAAGCGGGCTTGATGGATGTATCGGGTCTGAAGAAAGTGCACTATGTTGGTCCACATGCGGAAAGCCTGCTGGAGTGGGCGACCACTCGTGACATCTCCAAACTCTATCCTGGTAAAGCGGTTTACGCTTGTATGCTGAACGAAGCAGGCAAGTTTATCGATGACTGCGTTATTTATCGTATGGGCCCCAACTCCTTTATGGTGGTGCATGGTACTGGTACCGGTTACGAACGCCTGACCCAGGCTGCGCTCGGCAAACAGGTCGCAGTGTTGTTCGATGACGATATGCACGATTTGTCCTTGCAGGGCCCTGCTGCGGTGGATTTCCTCGCCGAGCATGTTCCTGGCATCCGTGATCTGCCTTATTTCCACCATACTCACGCCCGCCTGTTTGGTTGCCCGGTAACGATTTCACGTACTGGCTATACTGGTGAACGTGGTTACGAGATCTTCTGCAAAGCTGCTGACGCTGCCACGATCTGGGACAACGTGCTGGAACAGGGTAAGGAATTTGGCATTATCCCTTGCTCCTTTACCGCCCTCGACTGGCTGCGTACCGAAAGCTATCTGCTGTTTTTTCCGTTTGATAACTCCGAGATGTACCCGTTCGAAAACGAACCTGCGGGCGACACTCTGTGGGAACTGGGTCTGGACTTCACCGTATCCAAGGACAAAACTGCATTCTGTGGTGCCTACGAACACTTCCGCCTGAAGGGCAAAGAGCGTTTCAGCATCTTTGGCGTATTGCTGGAAGGCAAGGAAGCTGCTGCTGAAGGCGACGAACTTTGGGCTGACGGCAAAAAAGTCGGAGTTATCACCTGTGCCATGTACTCGCGCCTGACTGACCGCTCCATGGCCATTGCTCGTCTTGAAGTGCCTTACGCCAAACAGGGCGCACCGCTCCAGGTCAAAGGCAGCCTTGACGTATCGGCCATTGCCCATACTCTGCCGTTTGATGATCCAGAGAAGAAAAAGCGTGTAGCGAAAGGCTGATCAAGCCTTCCGGGCTGAAGCTATGACAGACGTGTGATCGACACCTGAAGAAAAGGGCTTGTTTCCTGGAAACAAGCCCTTTTTTATTGGTGTTATTGTGTTGCTGCGGTTTGCGGCAGCCGCCCTAGAGCAGCAATAACAGCGCCGTTGTAAGGGTGAAAAATGACGCCACCGTTGCCACCAACAAGCCACTGGAACAGAAGTTGCGCATACCGTAATGACTGCCAACCATCGGAAACAGCGCCGCCATGGGCAAGGCAGCATAAACAATGGTGAGGGTTTGCAATGTCGGGTCAAAGTCGGGCCACAGCATCAATACCAACATCACCGCCAGTGGATGAACCAGCAGCTTGATGGTGCTGAGCAAGCTGATATCACGGAGGTTACCGCGCAAGGTATTGCCAACCAGTGAGCCACCAATCACCAGCAGGGCAATGGCGGCAGCGGCGTTACCTAACAGGGTCAAGGTGCGCAGGGCCGGATTCGGGAGAGACCAGCCTGCCACAGAAACCAGCAAACCCGCGGCGATGGCGATAATGATCGGATTTTTGATCAGCCGTTGAATAATACCCGCCAGTACCGTGATGATCGACAACGCCTGTTGCTGGTCTTCCTTGCTTCTGCCCAGCTCCACCATAATCAGTACCGCCGGCAGAATAACGATGTTTTCGACCATCACAGCGAAAGCAAAGGTATGGCCCCATTCCTCTCCAAAGGCCTGTACGACCACCGGGTAGCCGATAAAGATGCTGTTGGGCATGGAACAGCCCAGTGCCTTGATTGCGCTGGTGGACAGGTTGTTTCCGAGCATGCCGCGAAATACGATCAGTGCAACGATCTGGGCCAGCAAGGCCCCTGCTGCATACACACCGAGGAAATCCCAGGCCTGAATCTGGCTGAAGTCCAATTGCGATACGGTGGCAAAGGTCAACGCCGGAATCAGGCAATACAGTACCAGCCTGGATAATACCGGCAGCATGTCCTTGGGGATAAAACGACTGTGTACCAGGTAAAAGCCCAAGCCAATAACAGCAAAAATAGGAATAATAATCGAGACAGTAGACAACATGGGAAAGGCGTCCTGGGTAAGGGGCTGCGTAGTAGCGCTCGGCACTCAGATCAGATGACCGATGTTGTGGGTCAATGATCAACCGGGTAATAAGATTACCGGGCAAAACGCTATCACGTCAGGGCAGCAGGGTGATAATTCAATCTTGTGTGTGGTGATTCAATGATTGGTAAGGGCGTTGACTGCGACAAGGGCGGTCTGGTCACGATAATATCTTGTCTCGCTCACTGACTGAGAGCTTATTCAAAGTAAGGAATATCGCATGTGGATGGGTTTTGAGCCTGGCTTTTGGCTGCTGGCGGTCATTGCAGTGTTGATTACCGGGATTTCCAAGTCCGGTTTTGCCGGTGGGGTTGGCGTGGTCGCCGTCCCCCTGATGACCATTTATATCGACCCCCGTCAGGCCGCGGCCATTATGTTGCCGCTGTTGTTACTGATGGATTTTTTCAGTGTGCGTTTCTGGTGGGGTAAACAGAACCTGCAGGAACTGCGGCGTTTGCTGGTACCGGCGGCCCTGGGGTTGGTCGTGGGGTATCTGCTGTTTGATTGGCTGAATGCCGACATGATCAAGATGATGCTGGGGATATTGTCATTGGCGTTTGCACTGTGGGGGTTGGGTAAAAAGCAGGCGTTGGGTGAACCGCGGCAGGGCCATCCGTGGGTTGCCCGTGTGTGTGGCCTGATGACCGGTTTTACCAGTTTTGTTGCCCATGCCGGTGGGCCACCGCTGAATTTGTATCTGTTGCCGTTGCGGTTACCACGGCCTGAATATCTGGCCACCATGGTTGTGACCATTGCCTGCCTGAATGTGGTCAAGCTGATTCCTTATGGCCTGCTGGGGCAGCTCAGTTCTGCCAACCTGATGACCGCACTGATTCTGATGCCTTTTGCCTGGATGGGTGCTCGTTACGGTGTGAAATTACAGGCACTGATAGACGACAAAACCTTTTACCGGATTATTTATCTGGCGTTAGGCTTGATTGGTTTACGGCTGTTGTGGGATGCGATTTGAGTGTTCTGGAGGAGCGACGAGTAGCAACCCAACTGGCTGCGAACGACTGTCGACTGTTGTTCGTCAGGCTGTCATAGCGTGTCGTGTACTGCTGCGCTGTTATCAGCCAACATTGGCAAACTCACAAGCGGGCAGGGTGCTGACATGCTCGCGGATCAGTTGCTTGGCAGCGCGTCCACAGCAACCACAGTCGGTAGCCAGACCGAGCGACCGGCGCATTTCACCATAACTTTGACCTTGATCAACCGCATCTTTGACTTGTTGATTGGTAACGGCTTTACACAGACACACATACATATTGCTGATCTCCGCAATCGAGAATGACTATCAGTGGTAGACAGTGTATCTAAATGATAAGAGTTTGCAATACTTTTAGTGACTGTAATTCCGGTTGGTTACCGGGGCAGGAAAGCGGCTAGCAAACAGAGTGCAGGCAAGAGCCATCGCAGGCCGTAAAACGGTACTGCGATGGCTGACTGATCAATGCTGGAAACGCCTGGATCAGTTGTGTGCGTGCAGCTCTTCGTTCAGCTGAATGGCACTTTTGTTGGTCACGCACTGTACTGCGCCACTGATGGAGTCACGACGGAACAGCAGATCGGATTTGCCCGCCAGGTCACGGCCCTTGACGGTTTCAACCACATTTTTCTGGTCGTCCAGTACCAGAATCTTGGTACCGGCGGTGACGTATAAACCGGCTTCAACGGTACAGCGATCACCCAGTGGGATACCAATACCGGCGTTAGCGCCCAGCAGGCAGTTTTCGCCCACCGAAATAATAATGTTACCACCACCGGACAGTGTGCCCATGGTCGAACAACCGCCACCCAGGTCAGAACCGTTGCCGACCACAACACCTGCTGAGATACGGCCTTCAACCATCGAGACGCCTTCCGTACCGGCGTTAAAGTTGACAAACCCTTCGTGCATGATGGTTGTGCCTTCACCCACGTAAGCGCCCAGACGGACACGGGAAGTATCGGCAATGCGTACGCCTGCAGGTACTACGTAATCGGTCATGCGAGGGAATTTATCAACGCTGTTGACGCTCAGCAATGTACCGTTCAGGCGCGCATCCAGTTGGGCCGCCGGCAGTTCTGCCAGATCGATGGCACCCTGGTTGGTCCAGGCGACATTCGGCAGCAAGCCAAACATACCGGCCAGATTAACACCGTGTGGCTTGACCAGGCGATGGGACAGCAAATGCAGCTTGAGATATACCTCGGGCGTGCTGCTGGACTGGACATCGGTTGCCAGTACTGTGATTACCACCGGCTGTTCGCTTTCAATGCAGGCACGGGCAAGGCCGGATTGAGTGGCATCCAGTTCTGCCAGCGCATCCGCAAATGCACTCAGGTCGCCACCGTCGGCTTCAATCGCCTGGTTGCCACCTTCGTAGCCCAGGGCGCTTTTGGCCGCTTCAATCAGGCTGTCGGCGGGGTTGAGCAAGGGCTTGGAGTAAAAGACTTCCAGCCATTCTCCTTTGCTGTTTTTGGTGCCGACACCGATGGCCAGTGCAAATGCATTACTCATGTCATATTCCTCAATTCAATTCCGCTGCGCCAGACAGGTACGGGCAGCCAGTCAGTCTGTGGATTGTTTAATCGGGTTTGATTAATCGATTTGGGTTGCTGGTGGTTGGTTAAACAGGGCGGCGTAAGTATCTGGCTTGAAACCCAGTAACTTCTGGCTGCCGGTATCCAGCAAGGGTCGTTTGATGATCGACGGGTTCTCGAGCATGGCCTGGCGCGCACTGGCGTTATCCATCCGGGTTTTGAGGTCATCCGGCAGGGCGCGCCAGGTCGTGCCGCGTTTGTTGATCAAGGCTTCCCAGCCCAGCTCGTCCAGCCACTGGTCAACCAGCGCCGGGTCCAGCCCGTCTTTTTTGTAATCGTGAAAGGTAAACTCAATCGCTGCCTGATCGAGCCAGTTGCGGGCCTTTTTGATGGTGTCGCAGTTTTTGATGCCGTACATGGTGATCATGATGAAATCCGCTGCCGAAAATCGAAAGGCGCAAGGATACCAAAGCCAGCGGCGGAGTTCAGCGTGTGGTGGTGATTCATGGCTGGATATACAAAGATCAGGAAGCCCGGGTATGACTGAGGCAGCTGCTGAGAAAACGGCAGACATCGGCAATTTCCGGATGCGACACCTCGTGTTGCATCGGATAGCTGAACCACAGTGGTTGCAGGCCATGCTGACGCAGCTGTTCCAGCGCCGTTGTTGCCAGCGAGATAGGAACTACCGGGTCGACTGTGCCATGGGCAATCATGACTTGCAGCTGGCAGTTGGCCGGATGCAGCTTGAACGGATTTACCCGGCTGCCATCGGGCACGTAGGTGCTCAGGGCAATCAGGCCACCGAGTGTCTGGCCAAAGCTGGAGGCGGTCTGATACGCGACGGCCCCTCCCTGGGAGAAACCGGTAATAAAAATGTTCCAGGATGGAATACCGCTGTCGATCTGCTGCTGGATCAGGCGATACATACGATTGACGGAATCGGCCAGCTGGTCGGGATCAATCGTGCGTTTGGGAGTCATGGCCAGAATATCGTACCAGGAGCGCATCGAGGTACCATTGGCCATGGTCACCGGGCGTTTGGGGGCATGGGGGAAAATACAGCGCAACTGAGAGGTGTCCATCAGGCTGCCCATATGCTGCACCACCGGGACAAAGTCGTAGCCATCGGCCCCCAGGCCATGTAACCAGATCAGGCAGGCACTGGCCTTGCCGCTGGACGGTTCGAGCACCACCTGCTCCGGGGTTTCGGTCATATTCATAGGCTGTATTTGTCTCCAGATGGGGCAGGGATCATGTCCCCCGGTCAGAAAAACAGACCGGCTTCGAGCTGCGCTTCTTCCGTCATCATGTCACGATGCCACTGGGGTTCAAACACCAGTTCAACGTTGACAGCACTGACATTGGGTACCTTGGCGACCCGGTATTTGACGTCAGAGATAAGCACTGGCCCCATACCGCAGGTGGGGGCGGTCAGGGTCATGCGAATATTGACCTGGGTGCCATCGATATCGATGCCATAAATCAGACCGAGATCAAGCAGGTTGATCGGGATTTCCGGATCAAAAATCGTCCGCAAGGCCTGCTCGACCTGATCTTTTCGAACAATGCCGTCATCGTGTGCGGCAAATTCGATTTGTTCTGCTTCCAGCCCCAGTGCGGCAGCATCCGTGCCGTCCACGCGCATCATATTGCCGTTCACGGTAACGGTGTAGTTGCCACCCAGCGCCTGGTTGATGGTGACAAACACACCTGGCGGAATGGTGGCAGGAATACCGGAAGGTACCTGTCGCGCTGGACATTCGGCCAGCGAAACAACCATACGTTTTTCCATAAAAGAATTACCTGTAGCGAAGGTTTTGCTCCGCGATGACGGTATGGCGACCGGTATCGCGGAGTGGCAGTGCTGGTGTGCCAAACATCAGTTGCCAGACAAGACGGGCAAGCTTACACCGACTCAGACCGAAAAGGATTCACCACAGCCACACAAATCACGGGCATTGGGGTTATTGAACTTGATGATGCTGTTCAAGCCTTCTTTGGTGAAGTCGATTTCGGTGCCACGGACATAGGACCTGGCATCGGCAGCAACATACAGGGTGACATCGCTGGCGACCTGTACAATCTGGTCGCCGTCACTGGGAGCGTCGACAAAATCGATATCATACTTGAAGCCGGAGCAGCCGCTCTTTTTGACCGCCAGGCGGACGCCGGTCTTGTCACTGTTTTTGGCCAGCATGTTGCGGATGTGCTGGATCGCTGCAGCAGTCATGCTGACATCGGCAGCGGCATTCGGGTCGTAGGTTTCAATACTCATCGGTGTGTCCTCAATCGGTCACGAATCATTACAGCAAAAACATCTTGGCTTTTTCCAACCCTTTGAACAAGGCATCAACCTCGTCCAGAGTATTGTAAAACGCCATCGAAGCCCGCACGGTGCCGGGAACACCCAGACGTTCCATCAAGGGCATGGCACAGTGGTGGCCGGTGCGTACGGCAATGCCTTGCTGGTCGAGCAGGGTACCAACATCCGCCGGGTGCACTCCCTCCAGCAAGAAGCTGAAGACCGAGGCTTTTTTGGCGGCTTCACCAATAATACGGATACCGCCCAGCTCCAGCGCCATGGCATGGGCTTTTTTGATCAGTGCTTCTTCCTGGGCCGCCAGTATCTTGCGGTCAAGCCCGTTGAGATAGTTGATCGCGGCGGCAAGGCCAATCGCCCCGGCAATGTTTGGCGTTCCGGCTTCAAACTTGTAAGGCAGCTGGTTGTAGGTTGTGCCAGCAAAGGAGCAGCGTTCGATCATTTCACCGCCACCCTGATAGGGCGGCATGTCATTGAGCAACTCTTCCTTGCCGTACAGCACGCCCATACCGGTCGGGCCGAATAATTTATGGCTGGAGAAAGCGTAGAAATCGACATCCAGTTGCAATACGTCGATATCGAAGTGGGATACGCCCTGGGCGCCATCCACCATGACGACGGATTCGTTGATGCGGGCCATACGGACAATGTCCGGAATGGGGTTCACGGTGCCGAGTGAGTTGGACACGTGGGCCACCGAAATCAGTTTGACACGGGGTTCCATCAATTCGGCCATGGCGTTGAGGTCGAGTTCGCCATTGTCTTTCACCGGAATCGGAATCAGCTCAGCACCAACCTGCTCACACAGCATTTGCCAGGGCACGATATTGGAGTGGTGCTCCATCTCGCTGACCAGAATACGATCACCCTTGCCAATGTGCTTGCGGCCCCAGGTGGCGGCAACCAGGTTTATGCCTTCGGTGGTGCCACGGGTCCAGACAATTTCTTCCGGTTTCAGAGCACCAATAAATTGCTGCACGGTGCGGCGGGCACCTTCAAACTGTTCGGTCGCCACGTCACTGAGATAGTGGGCACCACGGTGGACGTTGGAATTGACCGTACGGTAGAAGTTGGCTTCGGCTTCAATGACTGCATTGGGTTTGTGCGTTGTCGCGCCGTTGTCGAGATAGACCAGTGGCTTGCCATGGACCTGCTGTTGCAGTGCCGGGAAGTCCTGACGGATCTGTTCGATGTAGCGGCGGGTCTCGGTGGCATAGGCGTCGATCATGACAAGGCCTCCACTTGTTCGGTGGTAAACGCCGGGGCGCGGCCAAAACGTTGCGCCAGCAGCGGGCGTAACCAGTCCCCGATGGCAGGGTGCGGCAGGGCATCCAGCAGTTCGTTGATAAAACCAAAGCTCAGCATCACTTGGGCATCCTGTTCACTGATGCCGCGGCTTTGCAGATAAAAACGGGCCTTGTCATCAAGCTGGGCGACGGTTGCACCGTGGGCGCATTTCACATCGTCGGCGTAGATTTCCAGTTCTGGCTTGGTGTCGATTTCAGCCTTGTTGGTCAGCAACAGGTTTTTGTTGCTCAGCTCGGCCAGGGTTTTTTGCGCATCCTTGTGAATATGAATGCGGCCGTTAAAGACGGCTTTGGCCTGGTCGTTGATAATGCCGCGGAATACTTCGTTGCTGGTGCAATGGGCGGCAGCGTGTTCGATACAGGTATGAAAGTCGACCAGCTGCGATCCTTGCGGCACATATACACCAGAAATCTCTGAGTGCGAACCACCTATATTGTGGTTAACCACCAGATCGTTGCGCGTCAGTGCTGACCCCAACCCTAAATGAAACGCCTGATAGTGAGCATCACGCTGCAAGTCGATGCGGCTGCTGCCGATAAAGGCGCTGGCGGACTGCATCCGGTTCAGGCGGTAATGGGTCAGGCGGGCATTGTCGCCGATCTGGATATCGGTCTGATTGTTGGTAAAGCTGTTATCGTCGTGTGCAGAGACGGAAGCAAATTGTTCAATCAGTGTCAGTTCCGCATTGGTTTCCAATACCACCAGAACCCGGCTATTGACGCTGTAGGCTGATTCGGCTCCGGTGTTGATGGAACAGATTTGCAGCGGTTTGTCGAGCTGGCTGTTACGGCCGATGGTGACCAGTACGCCGCTGTTGAGCACGGCGTCGTTAAGGTCGTTGAACAGGTGATGATTCGATTGCTGGCGGGCGTTGGCCAACTGTTCAGCGATGGCAGCTTGCTGGTCTGTATTGGCGTTCTCAAACAGTACCACTTGCTCCAACGCCAATGCACTGGACAGCTCGGGATGGATCTGGCCGTTAACCAGCACCAGCTGATAGCTGTCCAGTCCGGCGATGGTTGCCGCTGCTGCCAGATCCTTGTTATTGGCCGCGGTGATAGGGGGGATATCAGCATGGTAGCTGTCCCCGGCCAGGGTTTTCAGCGAGCAGTATTTCCACGCTTCGGTTTTGCGGGTCGGCCAGGGGGCAGCGGCAAATGCAGCACTGCCCTGGGCGCGAATGGGCTGTAACCAGTCTGGCGCATGGGTGCCGTTGACTCGTTGCAGTTGTTGATCTTGAAAAACAGTAGCCACCTTAACTCTCCGGACTGTGGTGTTGTAACGCGTCAGGGTTCAGATTCTTGACGCCAGACAGACAAAAGCTCGCCATTTCAGGCTTCGCTTTCCAGCCAGCTGTAGCCTTTTTCTTCCAGTTCCAGTGCCAGCTCTTTACCACCGGACTTGACGATTTTGCCATCGGCCAGTACGTGTACGTAATCCGGCACAATGTAGTCGAGCAGACGCTGGTAGTGAGTCACGATAATAAAAGAGCGGTTTGGATCTCGCATGGCATTGACGCCATGGGCAACCACTTGCAGGGCATCGATATCCAGACCGGAGTCGGTTTCATCGAGAATGCACAATGACGGTTCCAGCATCATCATTTGCATCAGTTCGTTACGTTTTTTCTCGCCGCCAGAGAAGCCTTCGTTAACACCACGCTTGAGGAAGCTCTGGTCGAGGTTAACGGCCTTGATTTTTTCTCGGGCTTTTTTCAGAAAACTGACTGAATCCAGTGGCTCTTTGCCCTGGTGAGCGCGAATGGCATCGACTGACGCCTTGAGAAATTCGAGGTTGGAAACCCCGGGAATTTCAACCGGATACTGAAACGCCAGAAACAGACCTTCGCGAGCACGCTCTTCTGCTTCCAGAGCGAGAATGTCCTTGCCGTTCAGGGTGGCAGAGCCGGCGGTGACTTCATAACCATCGCGGCCTGCCAATACGTTACCCAGAGTACTCTTGCCCGCACCGTTCGGACCCATGATGGCGTGAATCTCACCGGGTTTGATGTCCAGGTTGAGGCCTTTGAGAATGGGTTTGTCTTCCACTTTGGCGTGCAGGTTGCTAATGCTGATCATGGTTGTTCCTGTCTTCGTCTGGCGTCAGACGCAGGACGTCGGACGCAGGATTTATTGCTCAGACGTCGGTTGACGGACGTCTGATGCTGTTGTTTTTCCTCGTTGTCATACTCAAGCTGGCAACGAGTTTGCCGATACACGTTGGTGATCCGGCTCTTGCGCGGGCGCAAGGGAACCGGGGTATCGGGCTGGGTGTGGGTCAGCCCACCGAGCCTTCCAATGACAGCTCCAGCAGTTTGCCTGCTTCGACGGCAAATTCCATCGGCAGCTCTTTAAACACCTCTTTGCAGAAACCGTTAACAATCATGGAGACGGCTTTCTCGGTATCAATGCCGCGCTGGCGACACAAGAACAGCTGATCGTCACTGACTGTGGAGGTGGTGGCTTCGTGCTCGATAACGGCCGAAGGGTGCTTGCTTTCGATGTAGGGGAAAGTATGGGCACCACACTGATCACCAATCAGCAGGGAATCACATTGGGTGTAGTTTCGGGCACCGGCTGCGTTCGGGTTCATACGCACCAGGCCGCGATAGGCGTTCTGGCTTTTACCGGCAGAAATCCCTTTGGAAATAATGGTGGAGCGGGTGTTTTTGCCCAGGTGAATCATCTTGGTGCCAGTGTCGGCCTGTTGATAATTGTTGGTCAACGCGACGGAGTAGAACTCACCGACGGCGTTGTCACCCTTGAGAATGCAGCTCGGGTACTTCCAGGTAACTGCAGACCCGGTCTCGACCTGGGTCCAGCTGACCTTGGCATTGGTATGGGCGACGGCGCGTTTGGTCACAAAATTATAAATGCCGCCCTTGCCTTCTTCGTCGCCGGGATACCAGTTTTGCACCGTGCTGTATTTGATTTCTGCATCATCAAGGGCGATCAGTTCCACCACCGCAGCGTGTAACTGGTTTTCGTCGCGCATTGGCGCGGTACAGCCTTCGAGGTAGGAAACGTGGGAGCCTTCATCGGCGATGATCAGGGTACGTTCAAACTGACCGGTTTTGGCTTCGTTGATGCGGAAGTAGGTCGACAATTCCATCGGGCAGCGGACGCCTTTGGGAATATAAACAAACGAGCCATCGGAGAACACGGCACTGTTAAGTGCGGCATAAAAGTTGTCACGCTGTGGCACCACGGTACCAAGGTATTTTTTCACCAGTTCCGGGTGTTTGTGTACCGCTTCGGAAATCGGCATAAAAATCACCCCGGCTTCCGCCAGTTTGTCGCGGAAGGTGGTGGCAACGGATACCGAGTCAAACACCGCATCGACGGCAACACCGGCCAGCATCAGCTGTTCGTGCAGCGGAATACCCAGTTTTTCATAGGTGCGCAGCAGTTCAGGGTCGACTTCGTCGAGGCTTTTGGGGCCATCGGCCATGCTTTTGGGGGCGGAATAATACGACAGTGCCTGAAAGTCCGGCTTGTCGTATTGTACGTGAGCCCAATCCGGTTCGACCATTTCCAGCCAGGAGCGGTAAGCTTTCAGACGCCATTCGGTCATCCATTCCGGCTCACCTTTCTTGGCAGAAATAAATCGCACCACGTCTTCATTCAAGCCGGGGAGCAAGGTGTCGGATTCGATATCACTGATAAATCCGGCAGCGTATTCTTTTTTGAAACGCTGGTGGATTTCCTGATTCGCTTCGGGGTCGGTCAGAACTGGGGTTGGGGCATCGGTCATGGCGCTATCTCTCGGTCGGATGACATCGTTCCGTTCCTGATTGCAAACCGTGAGGTGATGGCTTGCCAGCATTGCTGCTGAACTCAGCGGTCAACGCAGGCCACGATGGCTCAAGCTGTGCGGATATCATCATTTCGTTAGTCCCACCATTCTACTCAAGTAATCACGGTATTACCAGAATCAATACTAATTTGGTATGCTTTGGTGATAAACCGGTTTATGCCACTGTTGCGGTGGCTCCTGAAGCAGCGATCTAGCGCTGGCTAATGGACGATCAAGTGAGTAATTACTCTCCATGAAAATCAGCAAAATGACCGACTATGGTGTGCTGGTACTGAACCATTTGGCGCAAAGCGGCGGGGCTCAGCAGTCCACTGATGAAATTATCAGCAGTATTGGTGTGTCGTTGCCAACCGCTCGTAAAGTATTAAAAACCCTGGCTGATGCCGGACTGGTACAGGCGCGGCGCGGGTCTCGTGGTGGATATCGGCTGGCCCGTCGTCCGGAGCAAATTCCTTTGCTGACGATTGTGGAAGCCTTTGAAGGCAAGGTCAGCCTGACCGAATGCAGCACGGTTGAGTCGGGTTGTGATATTACCGATAGCTGCTCATTGGCCGAAAACTGGGGCGGAATCAACCAGGTGCTGACGCTGGTACTGTCGGGTATCAGCTTGCACGACATTCGCCATCCGCAAGCGCTGCAGCGTATTACCGCCTGTTTAACCTTGTCTACCGATCAGATTCCGCTGACCAATCTGGATTAGGTCATACCGTGGCTGCCGGTGTTCTGTCATGCAAATGTCACCGAAGCGTCATTTGAGCTGATATCGACAAGAATCTGTCATGTTTCGTATCTAGACTGGTTTGATGAATATTACGGACCGATCTGATATGCGCCTGGTTTCCCTGTGTCTTTTCTTACTGTTATCGATGGCGACGATTGAAGCGGCAGAGCTTGAATCCCATGTGCTGGAGTTACAAGGCGTTGCGGTTTATCAGCGGCTGGATAACGATGTGTATCTGGCTTCTGTCTACAGCGCCAGTGGCAGCAGCGATAGCTGGTTACACGCCAGTCAGCCACTACGGCTGGAAATGCATATCCTGGCTGAAGAACTCTCTCCCCGGCGTTTTTATCGGCTCTGGAATGAAGGGCTGGCAATTAATCTCAGCGAAGAGGAAATGAACCAGCGAGTTACGGAAGTCACCCGTTTTATGCATTTGCTGAAGGATGACTTGCTGGCAGGGGATCATCTGGTGATTTCCAACGAAAGCAATCAAACGCTGGTGTCTGTTAACGGGGTTGAGCTGTTGCAGTTGGATGATCCTGGGTTTGTACGGGCGTTAGTGGCTGCCTGGGTAGGGCAGTACCCTCGCTCACAAAAATTCAAGGATGATCTGGTGCATATGTCTGCCGATCAGCGCCAGTTGCAAGAGGCCCGGTTGCTGTCTATACAACCTGCACCGGGGCGTCAGCAAGTGATCAAGGGGTGGCTGGCCGCAAGCAAACCACCGGCCCAACCGGTCCGCCGTCCATCACGTGAGCGATTGGATGCGGCAGCCGCGGTTGTAGCACCTGTATCGGCTCCAGCACCGGCTTCGGCATCAACGGCAGCTGCTACAGAGCACGTGGTTGCCAGTACCGTCAGTAATCAGGCGGCTCCAGAGACGGCGATAGTGCTGGATAAAACGGCGGATACAGCCGTCGAATTACCCGACAGTACTGACGCCATGGCAGAGGATGGCGTGAGTCCTTTGGAGGCAGAATCAACAGCAGACGCAGCGGTGGATGTGTCAAGCACTGAACAATCAGAACAGCAGCAACAACTGGAAATACAGGCCGTCGCGGCACAAGCGGCGGCTGAACTGGCCGCGCAGCAGGCACAGCGTATGCGTCAGGAAGCCTTGCAGATTGAACAGCAACAAGCTGAAACCCGCTACTATCAGGAGCTGCTGACGAGCGCAAACGGGAAGGTGCTGTACCCCAAGCAGGCGGTGCGGCGCGGGCTGGAAGGCACCACTCAAGTAACCTTGAAATTGCAACGGGACGGACAGCTGGTATCGGCCGTTGTCAGTGATAGTTCCGGCCATGAAGTGCTGGATTCGGCTGCGGTGCGAGCGGCAGAACGGGCCGCGCCTTATCAGGCGTTGCCGGATGTGTTATCTGGCTCAGATTTTGAGTTCGATATTCCTTTTCGTTTTGTGATGAATGCCCGTTAACCAGGCTGCCAGTCCCCGGTGCGTCGTGCTAACGTTGGACAATCTGAAGGGATGCGGAAAGACGCGAAGGGCAAGATAAACGCCTGCGTTGTGTTAGTGTGATAAATATCATTAACACGTCGTGCAAGGGGGTTTTTCTGGTAATACCAGATCCAAGTCATTTCAATCCAGGCAGGGTTGTAGTAATGAAACGTATATCAGTGCTTGTCATGTTTCTGATACTGGCCACTCCCGCTTTTGCGGCAGGTGAGCGGACGTACGGTAATTTTGAGGTATTGGGCAAGTCCTGGTTTTTAGTGGCTTTGAACAATACCGCAGAGTCTGGCAAACAAGGTACTGTGACCGAAGGTACACGCCTGGAATTAAAAGTGGTTGAAGACGAAATTTCACCACGCCGCTTTCGACAGCTCTGGATGGAAGCCTTGGCATCCGCTGGCACCACACACAAGATGGCTGATTATCAGCAAGATCTTGATCGTTTCTTTTCTTCCGTCAAGGGCGCCTTGTTAAAAGACGACCGAATCTCTCTTGAATTACAGAGCGGTGATACCGTACTGGTGATCAATCACTATGACCATGCCCACCTGTCTGCAGAGTTTATGTCCTTGCTGGTTGATTCCCTGACTGCACGTATTGCACCGATCCCACAATTACGACAGGGCTTGCTCGGTTTGATTGAACCAGAGCAAATGATTGCACTGGAAAATGAATTTCATGCCGAAGAAATCCCCCTCCAACGTATCAGCCAGACATCCCGCTGGTTGCGTTTCCCCAGTAAAACCCGCGTTTCCCAGCTCTGATATACTCCGTCCTTCACCCGTGGTGATTGACGCGTAGCATTCAGAGGTAGCAGTGACTCCAACATATACAGACAGATTTGGCGGTATCGGCCGTCTTTATGGCGTTTCCGGACTTGAGCGTTTGTCCTGTGCCCGCGTTTGCGTGGTGGGTATTGGTGGTGTCGGTACCTGGGTTGCTGAAGCCTTGGCCCGCTCTGGTATTGGCGCCCTGACACTGGTGGATCTGGACGATATCTGTATCACCAATACCAACCGTCAGATTCATGCTCTGACCGATAACGTCGGACAGATGAAAGTGGCTGCCATGCGCGAGCGAGTGCTGCAAATCAACCCTGAGTGTGATGTGCAGGTGGTAGAGGATTTTGTCACCGGTAACAACATGGCGGCGATACTGGCACCGGATGACCAGTACGATTATTTTGATTATGTGGTGGATTGTATTGATAGCGTCAAGAGCAAGGCGGCGTTATTGGCTTTCTGCAAGCGTCGTAAAATCCGCGTGGTAACAACCGGTGCAGCGGGTGGCCAGATTGATCCAACACAGATCCAGATTGCCGACCTCAATAAAACCACCAATGATCCTTTGGCGCGTAAGGTCCGTTCCCTGCTGCGACGTGAGTATGGGTTCTCTCGTAACCCCAGCCGTAACTATTCCATTCCTTGTGTTTTTTCTACCGAACAGCTGGTGTATCCACAGCCGGATGGCTCGGTCTGTCAGATGAAATCTGCTGACAGCGATAGTACCCGGCTGGACTGCGCTTCCGGTTTTGGCTCGGCGACCATGGTGACGGGAACCTTTGGCTTTGTCGCGGCTTCCCGTGTGGTCAAGCGCATTGCTACGGATGCGGGCAAAAAAGGCTGATGTTCGCGATCACCTTGCAGGAATAAACAAGGAGTTGTTGTGGGATTGAGCTGCGAGGAGTGAGCTGCGGAGAATATGGCTGCTACTGCAGCCATACCAAAAAACGCCATGCTGAACAGGGTTTGGAATCCATTCCACCTCTGCCCCGGTTGTTCTGATCCCAATGGTCAATGGTACTGACCGATTGGGGGTGGCGGCTTCTGGACTCCGGTTCTTATTGCACAATCGTCACAGGATATACCGCTGATTTTTGAGCCGTCGGATTCAGTTTGGCCATTTCCGGTGCCAGCTTGCCCAGATCGCTGGCGCGGCTGCTGGATGACGGGTGAGTAGACATGAATTCCGGTACGGAACTGCCGCTGGCTTGCTGCATTTTTTCCCAGAGTGTTACTGCCGAGGTTGGAGAGTAACCGGCACGGGTGGCCAGCTCGATACCAATACGGTCGGCTTCTGTTTCGGCTGTGCGGCTATTGGGCAATTGCAAGGCATATTGAGCTGCCAGAGCACCGCCAGACAACACCATGGCGTTATTGTCTGTTACCGCAGCAGTGGCCATTAATCCGGCGTTAATGACCATGGCGCGGGACATTTGTTCGGCGGTGTGGTTGGCCAGCGCGTGGGAAATTTCGTGCCCCATAATCTGGGCAATTTCATCATCCGTCAGATTGAGCTGATCAATAATACCGGTGTAAATGGCCATGCGACCACCGGCCATACACCAGGCATTCAGTGTGTCCGGGTCATTGATGATGGCAACGCTCCATTCCCAGCTGCTGGTATCCGGGTACTTGGCGACCGCTTCGGTGATCAGGCGGCCAGTAATGGTGCGGATACGGCTGATTTGTTGTGGGTCAGTGACCAGTTGGTCGCTGGCTTCCAGTTCGCTGACGGTACTCAGGTATGCCGTTTTGGATTCCGTAATGGCTGTTTCTGGTGAGATCACCATCAATTGCGAGCGGCCTGTCGGGCTGGTTGAGCAACCGGCCAGCAGCAGGGCTGCAGTAATGCCAGTCAACAGCAAGGATTGGCAGGTGGAGGTGTTGGCAGTGTGCATGAGATCGTTTTCCGTTTTGAATATCCTGATGCGGTCAGTTTACGGTCAATTGCCTTTAGTCTGAAGAGAATAGATGTACTGACAGCGCGTTTAATTCAGAGTGTCTCTGTCATCCGGCTGTTATAATTGCCGCAATATTATTGTGAGGCGTATACGTGTTTACTGATTATTCTCTGAATCCCCGCTTGGCGCTTGGCCTGGAAAAATTGTCATTGGCAACTCCAACGGAGGTACAACGGGCAGTCTTGCCGTTAGCATTGGCTGGCAAGGATATTCAGGTATGCGCTGAAACGGGCAGTGGTAAAACGCTGGCCTATCTGTTGCCGGTGATGCAGGGGTTACTGGAGCGGGATGCGCCCAATTCGGCCACTCGGGCACTGATTATGTGTCCGACCCGAGAGCTGGCCAATCAGGTGACCAAGGTCTGTCAGCACTTTTGTGATCTGACGACGCTGAGTGTTGGCCAGTTATGCGGCGGTGAAGAATTCCAGTATCAGGCCGCTTTGCTGCGTAAAAACCCGGAGTTGATTGTTGCAACGCCCGGGCGACTGGTTGATCACCTGAAACGCGGTACCTGTGAGTTGGACGATCTGGAATATCTGATTCTGGATGAAGCTGACCGTATGCTGGATATGGGTTTTGCCGAAGATATGGATATTATCCGGCGCGCCTGTAAGAACGAGCGTCAAACCCTGCTGTTGTCGGCAACTTTACGTCATGAAGGGGTTGGCCGCATTGCTGCTAACTTGCTGAAAGAACCGGAAGAAATCACCACCCATACGATTCAGGAACAACATGGCCTGATTACCCAGCAACGGATTCTGGCGGACGATAACGCCCATAAAGACCGATTGATTGCCTGGCTGCTGGCCAATGAAACATATGAGAAAGCCCTGGTGTTTGTGAACAAGCGCACCGAGGTGGAACGGCTGTCAGAATTTGTTCGTCGTCATCGTAATGGTGTGGCCATGCTGCACGGTGAAATGACCCAGGATGAACGTAAATATGTCATGCAGATGTTGCGGGAAGGCAAACGTAATATTCTGGTGGCGACAGATGTTGCGGCGCGTGGTCTGGACGTTGAGGGTATGGACCTGGTGATCAACTACGATCTGGCCCGCAAGGGTGATGAATACGTACACCGTATCGGTCGTACCGGTCGGGCAGGTAAATCCGGCCTGGCGATCAGCCTGATTTCGCCCTATGAATGGAATCTCAAGGCGGCGATTGAAAGTTATATTCAGGTCGTGATGGAACCGCGCAAGATCGAAGGTCTGGTGGCGGTTTATAAAGGCCCGAAAAAACTCAAGGCATCCGGTAAGGCGGCGACGGCGGGCAAGCGCAAGCCGAAGAGCAAAGGCAAGGATGGAATCAAGGGGCGTGATGGCAAACCTGGCAGAACCGGGCCACGTCCATCGCGGCCTGCGGCTGCCGGAGCAAAGCGTCCGACGGGAGGACGCCCGGCGACGCGCAAGAGTAACGTTACGGACGGCGAAGGTTTTGCTCCTTTGCACCGTAAAAAACCAACCGAATAGATCGGTTATTATCGTAACTGATGCCTGATGGCCTGTTTTTCGAGCCGGCGGTCAGGCAGGGTTGTTGACCTAATCGGCCGTCCTGGTCGTCGGCAATGGCTTGTTCAATTTCTTCCGGATTGTTCATTACAAAAGACCCGTAGTGAATAATTGGCTCACGTAATGGACGTCCGCTTAACAAGTGCAGATCGATATCCGTATTGGCGGTTACTGTGATGTAGTCTTCGTCTGGATCCGTGTGGGTTGTTGCTGGCAGTCCCAGCAACTGGCTATGCCTCATCCTCATCCCCATAAGCCATGGCATGGGGGCCGCTGCTGACAGGCATTCAAGTGGACATCATATTCTTCTGCTGCATGGGAGAAGAGTACACTGACGGTATTAGGGCTGCTGAGAATAAGGTGCGGCTTGTCGATCGAATCAATCGAAAGAAATAACGCCGCAGTGACTCATTAAACCGCGGTTTGTACCTGCACCTGGTCATCCAGCCCTTTGACAATCGCGCGCTGCAGTTGCTGGCATAGGGCGGGATCGGAAAACGGTTCACCGCTTTGATCCAGAATGTAGAAAATATCCGATACCCGTTCCCCTTCCGTCAGAATCTTGGCTCCCTGCATCTGGGCGCCAAATTCCGAGAGAATGGCTCCAACGCGGGCAAGTAACCCTGGCCGGTCAGCCGCGACCACTTCCAGTATTGTGCGCTGCATATGCGGGTCGTTACTCATGGTCACCTGGGTTTCTACCGGAAACTGCTTCAGCAGTCGTGGGGTACGACGCTGGATAATGGTGGAGTATTCTTCCGGGTTGGCGAGGGCGGTGATCAGTGCCTGGCGAATATCGTCAAGGCGTTGTGGGTCGTCGATCAGCCGGTTGTTTTCATCCAGTACAATATAGGTGTCGACCGCCTTGTCGTCTGACTCTGAAGTCATGATACGGGCGTCCTGGATGTTGAGATTAAGCTGATCCAGGGTTGCGGTCGTGACGGCAAACAGGTCGATATGATCTTTCATGTAAATAAAGATCTGGGTGGCACCTTCGCGATCCTGGTCCGAGGTCTGGTGGATGGATACCAGCGGCGCGCTGCTATTGCCATGACCGGCTATGGAGAGGGTATGCCAAATGATGTTGTCGACGCTTTCGCGAAGAAAATAATCATCCCCGGGTTCTCCCCAGATCGATAACGTCGTTTCCCGGCTCAAACCCAGTGCTTCCAGTTGCAACAGCGATTCTTGCTGGATTTCGCGAATATATTCTTCTTTGTTGAGCGGGTTGGCCAGGCCGCGGCGCAGGGCTTGCTGGGTATTGAAATACAAGGCCCGCATCTGTTCTGCTCGCCAGCTGGTCCAGAGTTTCGGATTGGTGCTGATCATATCGGCGACGGTGATAAGGTACAGCATGTCGAGGTGGTATTGATCGCCGATTTCACGGGCAAACTGATGAATATCATCGGGGTTGTTCAGGTCCAGCCGTTGTGCCGCATGGGACATGGTGAGGTGGTTGGCGACCAGCCAGCAGACCATGTGGGTATCGGTTGGGCGCAGGTTGTGCTGGCTGCAAAACTGCAGGGCAATCACTTCGCCGTTGCTGGAATGATCACCTTCCTGAGCCTTGCCGGTGTCGTGTAACAGTGCGGCCAGGTACAGCACTTCGCGGCGCTGGATACGATGAATCAGCTTGGAAGCCAGTGGGTACTGGTTACGCAGGCTGGAAAAACGCAGCTGGCGTAACATCCGAATCATCCGAAAGCTGTGATCGTCGACAGTATGGATATGCAGCAGGTCGTGTTCCATCATGCCGATGATATGGCCAAACTCAGGGATATAACGTCCCAGAATGCCGTAGCGCATCATGCGGGACAGCTCGCGTACTACGTGGTTCTTGTGGCAGATCAGTTCGATAAAGCAGGCATTGTTGTCGGGATGGGTGCGGAATTCATAGTCGATCAGATGTCGATGATCCCGTAATGCCCGAATGGTATCGGAGTGAACGCCTTTCAGATCGGGGGTGTTGGCACACAAGACGAAGACTTTCAGGAGCCAGGCTGGTTCACGCGCAAACAGTTGTGGGTCGGTGAGCTGTAAATAGCCGTTAAACAAAACAAAATGTTCATTGACCGGGACGGGTTTGACCCCTTCGTGGCTTTTCATGAAATCTTCGTTGAAGTGCAGCAACAGCAGGTCGCATAACTCGGTGGTGGAGAGCTGGTTGCGATAAAAGCGGGTCATGAAGCGTTCGACACCGAGGTGCTCGTTGTCGTCTTCAAAACCAAGCAGGCTGGCTATTTGCCGCTGCAGGTTAAACAGCAGGCGATCCTCTTCGCGACCAGCCAGCATATGCAGGGCGTAACGTACCTGCCAGAGGAATTTCATGCTGCCTGCCAGGCGTGTGAATTCAAACTTGGTCAGAAATCCCCGGCTCTCCAGTGACTGGAGGCTGCCATCACCAAAATGGCGGGTGGTCACCCAGCTGACGGTCTGGATGTCTCTCAGGGCACCCGGTGAGTTTTTGACATTGGGTTCGAGGTTGTATTCGGAGTCGTTGTGCTTGTCGTGGCGTGCTTCCAGTTCTTGCCATTTTTCTTTGAAAAACGTTGCCGCTGGCCACATATCCGGGCTGTCGACAATGGCTTTCAGATCGGCGAACAGAGAGGGAGCACCAGAGATGATCCGGCTCTCCAGCATATTGGTAATAATCGTGAGATCATTGGCGGCTTCGTTACGACAATCTTCTAGTGTTCTGACGCTGTGGCCGACTTCCAGCTTCAGGTCCCAAAGCAGGGTAATAAACCCTTGTAACTGTTCCGAGCTGGTGGTGATGGCGGCTTCATCGCGACAGAGCAACAGCAGGTCGATATCCGAGTAGGGGTGCAGTTCACCACGGCCATAACCACCGACGGCTACCAGAGCCAGGTCGTCATTCTGCAGGCCTGTGTGTTGCCACAAGCAATCGAGCAGGGCATCCATTTGTGCTGAACGAAACCGTACCGGGGTTTCGGCATCCAGAGTGGCGCGGAAATAGTCATCCGCGTGTTGCTGAGTCTGTTTCAGGATGTTGCGAATAACCGGAATCGGGCTGGGGCTGTCTGCCAGTTGGGCCAGCAGGGCGGGATGGTCTGCGAGCTTCAGCTCAGGTAACTCCGGGCTCATGCGTCAGCCCGGTATTTTTCACCTGTACGTGCCGTCAATACTTCCACTCCGGTAGCGGTGACCAATAATGTGTGCTCCCACTGGGCGGAAGGTTTGCGGTCCTTGGTGACGACTGTCCAGCCATCTTTTAGCTGTTTGTTGAAACGAGTGCCAAGGTTGATCATGGGCTCAATGGTAAAGGTCATGCCTTCCTCCAGTGCCATGCCGGTGCCGGGTTTGCCGTAGTGTAAGACCTGTGGGTCTTCGTGGAAGGTTTGGCCAATGCCGTGGCCGCAGTATTCTCGGACAACCGAATAATGATTGGCCTCGGCGTGTTTCTGGATTGCGGCGCCAATATCTCCCAGTTGGACGCCAGGGCGTACCATATCAATACCAAGATAGAGGCATTCCTGGGTGATTTCGACCAGACGCTTGAGGGCCGGTGTTGGCTCACCCACAAAAAACATCTGGCTGGTATCGCCGTGATAGCCGTCTTTGATAACGGTGATATCGAGATTGATGATATCGCCTTTTTTCAGGATTTTGTCATCGGAAGGAATGCCATGACAAATCACCTGGTTGATAGACGTACAGATCGACTTGGGAAAACCATGGTAGTTCAGCGGCGCAGGAATGGCTTGTTGTTCATTGACAATATAGTCATGACAGAGGGTGTCCAGTTTGCCGGTCGAGACGCCGGGGACAACGTGAGGCGCAATCATTTCCAGAACGTCAGCTGCCAGGCGTCCGGCAACACGCATTTTTTCTATTTCTTCAGTCGTTTTAATGGTAACAGTCATGTAGAGGCACAGAATTCCGCTTGTAGATGCTGCCATTGTATCGGTTGTGGCGGCAGTGTTGAACAATCATTAAATGTAATTGTTCGTGACGGAGGATGCCATGGCTCTGGCTTCACAGGTCGCAAAGTGGTATAAAGCGCGCGCTGTAAGCACCGTTGAACAAAGCAAGCAATTGACTTTGGATCAACAACTAAATCACACACGTGCCGCAACGATGTGTCGGGGTGCTGCAAACTTCGGTTATGCAGTCGACTCATTGGGTACGTGGAGGCTTAACCCAACGATATATATAAGGTATTTGAAATGGCACAAGTAAATATGCGTGACCTGCTGAAAGCAGGTGTTCACTTTGGTCACCAGACTCGTTACTGGAATCCAAAAATGGGTCGTTACATTTTTGGTGCACGTAACAAGATTCATATCATCAACCTGGAGCACACGGTTCCGGCGATGAATGCGGCTCTGGCCAAAATCGAAGGCATTGCTGCCCGTAACAACAAGATTCTGTTTGTTGGTACCAAGCGCGCTGCAGGTAAAATCATCAAGGAACAGGCCGAACGTGCCAGCATGCCATTTGTGGCACATCGCTGGTTGGGTGGCATGTTGACCAACTACAAAACCATTCGTCAGTCGATCCGTCGTTTGCGTGACCTCGAAACGCAACAAGCCGATGGTACCTTTGAGCAGCTGACCAAAAAAGAAGCTCTGATGCGTAGCCGTGAAATGGACAAGCTGGAACGTTCCATTGGTGGTATCAAGGAAATGGGCGGCCTGCCTGATATGGTATTTGTGATCGACGTGGATCACGAGCGTATTGCGATTCAAGAAGCCAATAAACTGGGTATCCCGGTTGTTGGTATTGTTGATACCAACTCTAACCCGGACGGTATCGACTTCGTAATCCCTGGCAATGACGATGCTATTCGTGCCATCCAGATTTACGCTTCTGCTGTTGCAGACGCAGTACTGGAAGGCAAGCAGCAAAATAGCCCGGCTGCCAATGAGTTTGTTGAAGTGGCGGCTGAAGAAGCGCCTGCAGCAGAAACACCTGCTGAATAACTGACAGCTCTGGTCGGTAAAAAAGGGGGCGTGCCCCCTTTTTTTTAAGCAAAAAAATTGAAGACAAGTTAACAAAAGAGGATTGGGATTATGGCGAACGTATCGGCCGCTCTGGTTAAAGAACTGCGTGAACGTACTGGTTTGGGCATGATGGAGTGCAAAAAAGCGCTGACTGCCAATGACGGTGATATTGATAAAGCAATTGAAGACCTGCGTAAAAACTCTGGTCTGAAAGCGGCCAAGAAAGCTGACCGTACCGCTGCCGAAGGCAAATTGCGTATTCAGGTTCAAGACGGTGTTGCGTTTGTTGTAGAAGTGAACTCTGAAACTGACTTCGCTGCTGGCGATGCCAATTTTAATGCATTTGCTGATCTGGTTCTTGCCAAGCTGGCAGACACTCGTGAAACCGATGTGGCCAAACTGATGGAAGGCGATCTGGAAGAAGCGCGTATGGCGCTGGTTCAGAAAATCGGTGAAAACATCACTGTTCGTCGCCCGGTCGTGATTGAATCCGGTGTTGTCGGTGCCTACCTGCACTCCAATGGTAAAGTGGGCTGTGTTGTTGCCTTGACCGGTGGTAGCGAAGAAGTCGCCAAAGATATCGCCATGCACGTTACCGCTTCCAACCCACGCGTTATCCGTGGTGACGATATGCCGGCAGACGTATTGGCAAAAGAAGAAGAAATTATCAAGGCTCAGCCAGATATGGCTGGCAAGCCAGACGCAATCGTCGAAAAAATGATGGTTGGTCGTATCAAGAAATTCCTGAAAGAAAACAGCTTGCTGGATCAGCCATTCGTCAAGAACCCTGATCAGACTGTTGGTCAGCTGGCTAAAGAAGCTGGCGCTGAAGTCACCTCTTTCATCCGTATGGAAGTTGGTGAAGGTATCGAAGTCGAAAAAGTAGACTTTGCTGCAGAGGTTGCTGCACAGCTGAAAGGCTGATACAAAACCGGGGCAACACATCAGGGATTGTCCCAACCTGAATATGCCGGGGTCGCCCGGCATATTTGTGTCCAATACACGCTAATGGAGTCGGTCATGGCTAAGCAGCAGAGTCCTAAATACAAACGTATCTTGTTAAAGCTGAGCGGCGAGGCCCTGATGGGTGAGCTGGATTTCGGCATTGATCCCAAAGTGCTTGATCGTATGGCGCTGGAAATAGGGCAGCTGAAAGGTATTGGTGTTCAGGTTGGTCTGGTTATTGGTGGTGGCAACCTGTTCCGTGGCAAGAAGCTGAGTGAATCCGGTCTGGATCGTGTTGCCGGTGATCATATGGGCATGCTGGCGACGGTGATGAATGCACTGGCCATGCGCGATGCACTGGAACGCGCCAATATTACAACACGTGTTATGTCAGCAATCCCGATGAGTGGTGTGGTTGATCATTATGATCGACGCAGTGCTATCCGGGCGCTGGATATCGGCGATGTGGTTATTTTTGCCGCCGGTACAGGCAACCCGTTTTTTACTACGGACTCCGCTGCCTGCTTGCGCGGCATTGAAATCAACGCCGACGTGGTAATGAAAGCCACCAACGTGGATGGCGTGTATACTGCTGATCCGAAGAAAGACCCGAGTGCGGTCAAGTACGATACCCTGACCTATCAGGAAGTGCTTGAGAAACAACTGGGCGTGATGGATCTGACTGCTATATGCCTGGCGCGTGATCACGCGATGCCGCTACGGGTATACGATATGAATGAAGTTGGTGTGCTTGCCCGTCTGGTCACTGGCGGTGATGATGGCACATTGATTGTAAGCGAGGAAAAGTGAACATGATCGAAGAGATTAAGAAAGACGCTGAAGAACGCATGGGTAAAAGTGTGTCTTCGTTGCTGGATGCTTTCAAGCGTGTACGGACTGGCCGTGCCAATCCATCCATTCTCGATAACATTACCGTAGACTATTACGGCACTGATACGCCCATTGCCCAGGCAGCCAACGTTATTGTTGAAGATGGCCGTACCCTGGCGATCAATCCGTGGGAAAAGAACATGGTCAGTGTTATTGAACGGGCCATTCTCAAGTCGGATCTGGGCCTGAACCCCAATACTTCAGGCGACACCATTCGCCTGGCGATGCCAATGCTGACGGAAGAAACCCGTCGGGACTTTATCAAACAGGCTCGTTCCGAAGCCGAAAAAGGCCGCGTCTCTGTTCGTAATATCCGACGTGATGCCAACGGCAGTATCAAAGAACTGCTGAAAGAAAAAATGATTTCTGAAGACGAAGAGCGCGGCGGCGAAGATCAGATCCAAAAACTGACCGACAAGTATATCGCTGAAGTTGACGCGCATCTGGCGCAGAAAGAAAAAGATCTGATGCAGGTCTGATTACTCTTCATGTCTACCAGTATCGATGATAAAAGCGCGGCCGTTGGCCGCGTTCCCCGTCATGTTGCCATGATTATGGATGGCAATAATCGCTGGGCCAAAGCACGTTATTTACCCGGTATCGCTGGTCACAAGGCGGGGGTTGATGCTGTGCGCCAGGCCGTTGAAGTGTCTGCACGGGCTGGTGTTGAGGTGTTGACCCTATTTGCCTTTTCCAGTGAAAACTGGCGTCGCCCGGCGGTTGAAGTGTCGGCTCTGATGCAGCTTTTTACCGTTGCCCTGGAACGGGAAGTCAAGCGCCTGCATCGTAACAAGTTGCGGCTGGTGGTGATGGGGGATAAAAGTGCTTTCTCTGAGCGTATCCAGACCCTGATTGCCAATGCCGAAGCGCTGACCGCTAACAATACCGGCATGGTGGTGGTGATTGCTGCCAACTATGGCGGCCAGTGGGATATTGCCCAGGCCTGCCAGAAAATCGCGATTGAAGTTCAGCAAGGGCGTCTGGACCCGGCGGACATCAACGAAGATACCGTCCACCAGTACACCTGGCTGAGTGACTATCCTGCTCCGGATTTATTGATCCGTACCGGGGGCGAACAACGTATCAGCAATTTTATGTTATGGCAGTGTGCGTACAGCGAACTGTATTTCTCACCGGTGTATTGGCCGGATTTCAAAGAACAAGAATATCGCCAGGCGCTTGCATCCTTTGCAGATCGCACCCGTCGCTTTGGCCGAACCGATGACCAGCTGAAGGAAACCGCCAGCCGTGTTTAAACAGCGTGTAATCACCGCGATGGTGCTTGCTCCCCTGATGATCATCGGCATATTTTTCCTGCCGCTGAAGCAATTCGCCATTTTTATTGCCGCAATTGCGACTCTGGGAGCCTGGGAATGGGCCAATATTGCAGGTTATGAACGCCGCTGGGGGCGGGTCGCTTACGCCTTGATGGTGTTTGTCTGCCTGTACGCCAGTGCTCGTTTGCTCCGGATTCATCCCGATTTGCTGGTGTATTACCTCGCGGTGGGTGCCTTGTGGTGGACGGTTGCCTTTGCTCTGGTGCGTCGCTACCCCGGTGGTACCAGTTGGTGGACATCACGCCCGATACGGGGCGCACTGGGACTGTGTGTACTGGTGCCCATGTGGGTCGGCTTTATGCACCTCAAAGTGCAACCCCACAGCTCGTTATTGATTGTGTTTGTGATGCTGATTGTCTGGGGCGCTGATACCGGTGCCTATTTCTCTGGCAAACGCTGGGGTAACTCCAAGCTGGCGCCTAATGTCAGCCCGGGGAAATCCTGGGCCGGGTTCTGGGGGGGATTGGCGACCTCTGCGATGGTCGCGATTCTGTTTGGTCTGGGGCTGGATTACTGGCTTCGGCCGATGTCCCAGGATGATTACTGGCAACTGATGCTGATCGCCGTGATCACCACCGTTGTCTCGGTACTCGGCGACCTGGTGGAAAGCATGATGAAACGCCACCGGGGAATCAAGGATAGCTCGTCATTACTCCCCGGACACGGCGGTGTACTGGACCGGATCGACAGTATGGCAGCGGCCGTTCCTGTGTTTGCCTTATGCCTTCATGTACTTGATTGGGGATTTGCCTGATGACCCATGCAGTGACGGTATTGGGTGCAACGGGATCAATTGGCTGCAGCACCCTGGACGTGATTGCTCGTCACCCGGAACGTTACCGGGTATTTGCTTTGACGGCCGCCACGCGTGCCGAAAAACTGGCCGAGCAAGTATTACAGCACGTGCCGCAATACGCCGTGATGAAAGATGATGCTGGCGCTGACGCGGTGCGTTGTCTGTTACCGCAAGATCACCCGACAACCGTATTGTCTGGTGCCGAAGCCCTGTCCTGGGTGGCGGCTCACGAAGAGACCGATATGGTGATGGCTGCGATTGTAGGGGCTGCGGGTTTATTGCCATCCCTGGCTGCGGCACAGGCTGGCAAACGGGTACTGTTGGCCAACAAGGAAGCACTGGTCATGGCTGGCCCGCTGTTTATGGACGCTATTCGTGACGGTGGTGCCGAATTACTGCCTATTGATAGTGAACACAATGCGATATTCCAGTCGATGCCGGAACGCTACGACGGCCATTTTGCCCCGCATGGGATCAGCAAAATCCTGTTAACCGCATCCGGCGGCCCGTTCCGGGGCTGGCAGGCGGATCAGCTGGCGGATGTTACACCTGCCGAGGCCGTAGCCCACCCCAACTGGACGATGGGACAAAAAATTTCGGTTGATTCCGCTACCCTGATGAACAAGGGGCTGGAGTTGATTGAGGCCTGTTTCCTGTTTAACTGCCAGCCGGAACAGATACAGGTTGTTGTACATCCCCAAAGCGTGATTCACAGCCTGGTGCAATATTGTGACGGTTCGGTGATCGCGCAGCTCGGCGAACCGGATATGCGCACTCCGATTGCTTACGCTCTGGCCTGGCCTGAACGTATGACATCCGGAGTGGCGCCACTGGATCTGGTCACTATCGGTCGCTTTGATTTTGAAGCCGCCGATGAACACACCTTCCCTTGTTTATCCTTGGCCCGGCGGGCATTTATGGCAGGTGGCACGATGCCGGCTGTCTTGAATGCTGCCAACGAAATAGCGGTTGAGGCCTTCCTTGGGGAACGAATTCCGTTTAATACCATTCCAATGCTCGTACAACAGGTGATGGACGCTCATAAGGTCGAAGCAATGACTAGCCTGGAGAATGTGCTGTTGGCTGATCAATGGGCCCGGCGCCAGGCACACCAGTTGCTGCAAGGTTCTGTAAACGAGGTAGATGCGTGACAATTCTCTGGTTTATTGTCGCTATCAGTTTATTGGTGGTGATTCACGAATATGGACATTTCTGGGCGGCTCGTCGCTGCGGCGTTCGGGTATTGCGGTTTTCAGTCGGTTTTGGAAATCCGTTGTTTTCCGTGCGAGACAAGCAGGGTACCGAATATTCTGTCGCGCCTCTGCCGTTGGGTGGCTACGTCAAAATGCTGGATGAGCGGGAAGGCGATGTTCCCGAGCATTTGAGAGAGCAGAGTTTTAATGCCAAATCGGTCGCCCAGCGCAATTTTATTGCCGCTGCGGGGCCGTTTGCCAATTTCCTGTTTGCCATTCTGGCGTACTGGGTGCTGTTTATGGTGGGCACCACCGGAGTGATTGCTGAGATCGGCCAAGTACAGTCGGCATCGCCAGCGGCGATCGCGGGTATCGAACCCCGTGACCGGATTGTCGCGGTGGATGGCCACGAAACCACCACCTGGGAAGATGTTAACTGGCGCCTGATCAGTCATCTGGGTGAAAGCGGTCATATTGACCTGACGCTGGAAGACCATAATCGTATCCAGCGCCCGGTACAGATCACTATTGATAACTGGCTCTCCGACAGTGAACAGCCGGACCCGATGGGATCGCTGGGGCTCCAGCCGCGGCAGCTGGATGTGCCGGCCATGATTGGCTCTGTGGTTGAAGGCAGTGCCGCAGAGCAGGCGGGTTTCTTGCCGGGGGATCAGGTAATGACGGTGGACGGTCAGAAGGTTGAAGACTGGTTTGCCTGGGTGGATCTGGTACAGCGACATGCCGGTGTGGCCTTGCAGGTCGATGTGTTGCGTGATGGCAATATGACATTACTGACCCTGGTGCCGGGCAGTCGTACTCTGGATGATGGCCGGACAATGGGTTTTGCCGGGGTTGGTACCATACAACCGGAAGTGCCGCCGGAATGGCTCAGTACCAGCTCGGCTGACCCGTTGAGTGCGATGGTAAGAGCGGCTGGCAAGACCTGGGATCTGATTACCTTTACCCTCGATTCCATGTGGAAAATGCTGGCAGGGGATCTCTCGGTAAAGAACTTGAGCGGCCCAATTACCATTGCTAAAGTAGCCGGCACTTCGGCTTCGGGAGGGCTGGAATCTTTCGTACAGTTCCTGGCACTGCTCAGTGTGTCATTGGGTGTATTGAATTTATTGCCGGTACCCATGCTGGATGGTGGTCATATTCTGTTTAATAGCGCAGAAAGTGTGATTGGTAAACCATTGCCAGAACGGGTACAGACAGTGGCGATGCAAGTGGGCATTGTGATGCTGTTCAGCCTCATGGCAGTTGCCTTTTATAACGATATCGGTCGACTTTAACTTTGAAAGTCGCGCAATTTTGGATTACTTTTTTCATGCGTTCGCTGCTGTTTTCCCTGTTTGTCGGGCTGTTTTCTTCATTTGCCTATGCTGATGATTCCTTTGTCATTGAAGATATTCGTCTCGAGGGACTGCAACGTGTATCCGCGGGTACCGTGTTTGAGCGGTTGCCGATCAATGCTGGCGACCAGGTTGACAGTAATCGCCTGGCTGAAGTATCGCGTCGCTTGTTTGCGACGGGTTTTTTTAATGACATCCGGGTTTATCGGGACAATCAGGTACTGATTTTCCAACTGGTTGAATTACCTACCATTACCCAGATCGAGTTGGACGGCAACTCGGCGATTCCGGATGAAATCCTGCTGGATAACCTCAAATTGGCCGGGCTGGCAGAAGGCATGGTGTTCAAGCGTTCCACGCTGGAGCGCATTGCACTCGAACTCGAGCGCCAGTATGTCATGCAAGGTCGCTACGATGCACACATCGAGACCGTGGTGGAAGCGTTGCCACGTAACCGGGTGGCACTGAAAATCAATGTTGAAGAAGGTAATGTCGCCTCGATTGCCCATATCAATATTGTGGGTAATGAGTCCTTTCCAGATGAAGAATTACTGAAACGTTTCAGCCTGCAGGAATCCAATTTCTGGTCCTGGTACGCGGGTGACAATAAATATTCCCGTGAAAAGCTGGCAGCCGATCAGGAAACCCTCAGATCATATTATTACGATCGGGGTTATCTGCGTTTTAACATTGAGTCGACCCAGGTGGCACTGGCGCCGGAGAAAGACGGTGTTTACATCACGGTCAACGTGACGGAAGGCGAAGTCTATACCATCCGGGATATTCGTCTGGCGGGCAATCTGGTGCTGGATGAAGAAGAATTCACCCGTTTTTATAATATTGCCCCCGGAGATGTCTTCTCCCGCAGCAAGGTGCTGGCCAGCAGCGAAGGCATGATTCGTCGTCTGGGTAATGATGGCTATACCTTTGCCAAAGTGGATGGCAGCCCCAAACCGGATGACGAAACACTGGAAGTGGATCTGACCTTTTTTGTCGAGCCAGGACGACGCACCTATGTCCGCAGCGTTAACTTCTCCGGTAATGACAGCACCATGGATGAAGTATTACGCCGTGAAATGTTGCAGATGGAAGGTGGCTGGGCTTCGACTGAAAAAATTGAAGCCGGTAAAAACCGTCTGAACCAACTGGGCTTTTTCAAGACTGTGACGGTGGAAACCCCGGCGGTACCCGGTACTGATGATCTGATCGATGTTGAATACAACGTCGAAGAGCAGATGAACGGCAGTCTGAACTTCAACATCGGTTACGCCGGTGGCAGCGGTATGATTCTGGGTGCCAGTATCAGTCAGAATAACTTTATGGGATCCGGTAACCGTATGAGTCTGGGTCTGCAAAAAACCAATACAGTCAAATCGTACAACTTCTCTTTTTCCGACCCTTACTACACCATTGATGGTGTCAGTCGCGGGTTTAACCTTTATTACCGGGAAACTGACTACGACAGCCTGAGCTCTGTCAGTGATTATCAGACCAATAGTCGAGGGGGCAGCGTTACCTTTGGCTATCCCATCTCCCGCCGTCAACGTTTGTCGATGAGTGCTGGCTACAACAACACCGAGATGTTTGAAGGCTCGACTGTGCCGGCAGAAATTCTGGAATTCCTGGAAGTCAAGGGAGACAACTTCGATGAATATACCCTGGGGTTGAACTGGCGTTACAACGGTTTGAACCGAGGCATGTTCCCGACGGCTGGTATTGAGCAAAAACTGTCGCTTGATGTGGGTGTGCCTGGCAGTGATCTGACGACCTATAAACTGGGTTACACCGCCAACTATTATTTCCCGCTGTTTGAGGACTGGTCGTTCCGGATTCGAACAGAATTGGGCTACGCTAACGGTTACGGCGATGAAGACAGTTTGCCGTTCTACAAAAATTTCCGTTCTGGTGGTCTGGGATCCGTTCGGGGTTATAGCAGCAACAGCCTGGGGCCACGGGGCTTGCCGGAATACACAGCAGTTCCCGTGGTACAAACTGACAGCGATGATAACGTGCTGTATGAACTGGATGAACTGGGCCAGCCTGTGGTGGATTCCTCAGCGCCAACCGTGGTGTATAAAACCGATGATGATGGCGCTGCGGTTGCGGTCAGTAACTCCAGTCAGTACAAACCGATTTATGAAACCGACTCGGATGGCTCGGTTGTGACGGCTCCGGCTTATTCTGAGTCCCCCAGCTCGCTGGGTGGTAATATGCTGGCCGAGGCGTCATTGGAACTGATTTTCCCATTCCCGTTTGTTGAAGATCGCAGCTCATTGCGTAGTGTGCTCTTCCTGGATAGCGGTAACACCTTTACCGATAACTGTTATGTTCCGAATGATGCGGATATTCCAACGTTAACAACGCACCCGTATTGTACTGAAGGCTTTAGTTTTTCCGATTTCCGTATGAGTACCGGTGTTGGCTTGACCTGGGTTACCGCCATTGGCCCGCTGACGTTTGTGTACTCAATCCCACTGAATGACCAGGATGGTGATGATACAGAAGGCTTTGAATTTTCACTTGGTCAGGTTTTTTAATGCTGACATCCAGCACAACTGCAATTTAAAGGAGCATTTGGATGCGTGTTTTTCTGTTTTTGGTCGTTGCCTTACTGTCACCACTGGCGGCTGCGGAGCTGAAGGTTGGTGTCGTGGATATGGAGCGAGCCCTGTTTTTGTCTGACGAAGCCAAGTCTGCGGCGAAAAAGTTTGAACAAGAAAATAGTGATTCCATCGGCAAGGTGCGCGACATTGAAAAATCCATGCTGGCGCTGAAGGAAAAACGCGAAACCGATGGTGCGATCATGAGCCAGGCGGAACTGGCCAAGCTGGTGACTGAATACGAAGCCAAAGCCAAAGAACGCCAGTTCTATCTGGAAAAGCTGCAGCAGCAAGATCAACAGTGGCGTCAGTCGTTTTTCCGTTCAAAACTGCCAGAACTGGAAGAGTTGCTGAAAGCGTTGATTGATGATGGCAAGTACGATCTGGTCTTGCAGGCAGGGGCAGCAGTATACAGCTCACCAGCCATTGACCTGACCAAACCATTACTGGAACGGTTAAACGGTAAGTAATACTTTATCAATACACTAGTAAGGGCATATCGATGGATCTGAGTTTATCCGAGCTGGCCACATATCTTGGTGCAGAGATTCGTGGCGACGGTTCGGCACGAGTTGACGGTGTGGCACCACTGTCGTCGGCAGGCAGCAGCGATGTAACTTTTATTGCAGATCCGGCTTATCGCAAGCAACTTGATTCTACTGCGGCTGCGGCTGTGATTGTTGGTACCAACCTGGCCGATGACGTTGCCAGCGTGGCATTGGTGGTGGAGGATGCCTATCTGGCATTTGCCAAAACGACCCAGTTGTTTGATCGCCGTCCACGTCAGCCCGAAGGCGTTCACCCTCGTGCCATTGTGGAAGACGGTGTGGTACTCGGTGCAGGTGTCAGAATCGGCCCGGGTGCTGTGATTGGTCGTAACACACATATCGGTGATGGTACCGAAGTGGGCGCGGGTTGTGTGATAGGCAGTGACTGCCGGATTGGCAGAGATTGCCTGCTGTTTGCCAACGTTACTCTTTATTATCGGGTAAGCATTGGCGACCGGGTTCGGGTACAATCCGGCGCCGTGATTGGTTCCGACGGTTTTGGATTTGCTCCGAACAAGGGCAAATGGGAACGCATTGCCCAGCTGGGTAATGTTCGTATCGGTAATAATGTCGAGATTGGAGCCAATACCTGTATTGATCGTGGTGCGCTGGAAGACACCGTGATCGAGGATGATGTCATTCTCGATAACCTGATCCAGATTGCGCATAACGTCCATGTCGGGCAGGGAGCTGCCATGGCTGGCTGTGTCGGTATTGCCGGCAGCACGCATATAGGCAAGGGATGTACCCTGGCGGGTGGCGTCGGTATTGCTGGACATCTGACGCTGGCGGATGGTGTACATGCATTGGGAATGACGCTGATTACAAATTCGATTGATGAACCCGGCGTATACGCATCGGGTACATCACATATGCCAGCTAAACAGTGGCGTCGTAGCGCCGCACGATTTAAACAGCTCGATTCGATAGCCAAACGGCTGCAGAAATTAGAGAAAAGCCAAGAAGGTAACGCTTGATGTACCCGCAACCAGTCCAAACGATCCAGGAATTTTTGCCACACCGTTATCCATTCCTGTTGGTTGACCGAATCAATGAGGTTGATCTGGAGTCCGAAGAGGCTCCTGTGATTCGTGCCATCAAGAACGTCACCATCAACGAACCGTTTTTTGGTGGCCATTTTCCAGGTCACCCGGTCATGCCTGGTGTCCTGATTCTGGAAGCCATGGCTCAGTCAGCCGGCTTGCTTGGTATGACCATGATGGGAGAAAAGCGAAATCCCAACATGCTGTACTATTTTGCCGGTGCCGATCATGTACGTTTCAAACGTCCGATTGTGCCGGGAGACCAGGTTGTTCTGGAAGCCCGCTTTACCGGTACCCGCCGTGGTATCTGGAAATTTGACTGCCGGGCGCTGGTGGATGGCGAAGTTGCCTGTTCAGCACTGATTACCTGTGCCGAACGAGAAATGGAGTCCGCATGATCCATCCTACGGCCATCATAGACCCGTCTGCCCAGCTGGCTGATGACGTTGACGTCGGTCCGTACAGCATCATTGGCGCCGACGTAGAGATCGATACCGGTACTGTGATTGGCCCTCATGTTGTGATCAAGGGACCAACACGTATCGGCAAGCACAATCGGGTGTTTCAGTTTGCCACGCTGGGGGAAGACTGCCAGGACAAAAAATACGCCGGTGAACCAACCCGGTTGGTGATTGGCGACCATAATGTCATTCGTGAAAGCTGTACTTTCCATCGCGGCACCGTGCAGGATAATAGCGAGACGCGTATTGGCAGCCATAATCTGTTTATGGTGAATGTGCATGTGGCCCATGATTGTATTGTGGGCGATCATTGTATTCTGGCCAATGATACGAACCTGGCTGGCCACGTTCAGCTGGGTGACTGGGCTATTCTGGGCGGTGCCACCCAGGTACACCAGTTTTGCAAGATCGGAGCCCATGTTATGGCTGGTGCCGGGACTGTGGTATTAAAAGATATTCCTGCTTACGTTATGGCACTGGGGTATCCGGCTGAGCCACATGGTATCAATTCCGAAGGTTTGCGCCGTCGGGGTTATTCTGCTGACGCTATCAGTGCGGTGCGTAATGCCTACAAAACAGTATATCGGCAGGGCCTGACCCTGACAGAAGCGTTGGCCAAGCTGGAACAGGAAGCGGTGACGGAAGCTGCCGTCGGGGTGTTGTTTGATAGTCTGAAAGACTCCAGTCGTGGGATTATTCGTTAGTGAAGCGGATTGCAATCGTCGTTGGTGAAACCTCGGGGGATATGCTCGGCGCAGGTTTGCTGCAAGCACTGCGAGAGCGTTATCCGGATGCGGTTTTTGAAGGTATTGGTGGTCCACTGATGCTGGCTCAGGGGTTTACCAGTCTGTACCCGATGGAACGATTATCGGTGATGGGGCTGGTTGAAGTGCTAGGCCGATTGTTTGAGCTGCTGAAAATACGCGCCTCCCTGATCAAGCACTGGAGCAACAACCCGCCGGATGTTTTTATCGGTATCGACGCGCCCGACTTCAACCTGACGCTGGAAGAAAAGCTCAAGGCCAAAGGCATCAAAACCGTGCATTATGTCAGTCCCTCTGTTTGGGCCTGGCGTCAGAAACGGGTGCTAAAAGTGGGGCGGGCTGTTGACCTGATGCTCACTCTGTTTCCGTTTGAAGCGCGTTTTTACGAAGAACACCAGATTCCGGTGCACTTTGTAGGCCATCACCTGGCCGATAAAATCCCCTTTGAAACGCCCAAAACCCCGGCACGCGAAAACCTGGAGCTGGACGTCAGCAAACCTCTGATATGTTTGATGCCCGGTAGTCGAGCAGGGGAAGTCGAGCGTCTGGGTCCGTTGTTTTTTGAGACTGCCCAGCGAATGTTGCAATTACGGGCAGACCTGCAATTTGTGATTCCGGCAGCCAGCATCGAGCGCCGTAACCAGCTGGAAGCGCAGCTGTCGGAGCTATCATTGACACTGCCGGTGACGATTGTTCTCGGGCAATCCCATATCTGCATGGCGGCAGCGGATGTCATTCTATTGGCATCCGGTACAGCAACACTGGAAGCCATGCTGCTGAAGCGGCCGATGGTGGTAAGTTACAAGGTCAATAAAATCACCGCATTTCTGTTACGGCGCATGCTGAAACAGCCTTTTATATCCCTGCCCAACCTGTTGGCCGGGCGTGAGCTGGTACCTGAAATCCTGCAAGAGCAAGCGACTCCAATACATTTGGCGGAGGCGTTGGTGCGTTGTCTGGAAGACCAGAATATCCGCCACCAACTGCATGAAACCTTCCAGTTTATTCATCGGCAATTGCGACGAAATGCTAATCAGGAAGCCGCCAAAGCGATTATTGAATTACTGGAACCAGAGCAAGCTGCCGCTAACGAACGTTTGCGGAACGGACTCACTCACTGAATTACTTATCCCATGATTGATATTGAACAGTCTCTGCTGGCACAGGGACGCGTCTACTGTGGCATTGATGAAGCTGGCGCCGGGCCTTTGTGTGGCGATGTGTTGGCCGCTGCGGTGGTACTGGACCCGGCCAAACCCATTCCTGGTCTGGATGATTCCAAAAAACTGACGGAAAAACGTCGCGAAGCACTTTACGAGCTGATTATGGAATCCGCCGTAGACTTCGCCATTGCCCGGGCAACGGTGGCCGAAATTGACGACATCAATATTCTGAATGCCCGCTTGCTGGCGATGTCTCGGGCAGTGGCCGGTTTATCGGGGGATGTTGAATATGCCCTGGTGGATGGCAACCGCTTGCCCAAACTGGATATCGCTGCCACGGCGGTGATCAAGGGCGATAGCCTGGTGCAATCCATTGCTGCGGCTTCTGTGTTGGCCAAAGTCAGCCGTGATCGGGAAATGGTGGCACTCGATCGTGTGTATCCTGGTTATGGCTTTGCCAAACACAAAGGGTATGGCACCCAGGCGCATCTGCAAGCGTTACAAGAGCTGGGGCCGTGTGCCATTCACCGGCGCAGTTACGCGCCGGTCAAGGCCTTGCTGGGCTGCTGAGGTTATCCGCCAGATTGACTCAACGCCGGGTCGCCGCTGTCTGACATATCTCGTGCTGGCTATAGGTGCGCTGGCGCAAAAAATCCCGCAGGGCTTCATCCGTTTCGCAAGCCGCAATTTGTGCGGGAGTAATGGCTTCGCCAATGCCGAGATAAATTGTGGAGCGACGTTTTTTAAGAAATTCTGCGGGAATGCGCAGAGTTCGCAAGGCTGGATGGATTTTGCCAAGAAGATGGAAACTGGCACTGTTGCGGCCGTGAAAATACACTGGAATAACCGGTACGTTGGCTTTACGAATCAGCCGCATGCTGGCAATGGGCCAGGTTTTATCGCTGATGCCGCGTTGGCCCTTGTACCAGGTGGATACTTCACCGGCAGGAAACAGGCCCAGCCCATTCCCCTGCTTTAGTTGCGTCAAGGATTTGCGCATGCCTCCCATACCTTTGGGGCCGCGGTTTTCAAATGGATTGACGGTGATAAACAGGTTGGCGATAGGGGCAAAATAACTCAGCAGGTAATTCGCCACAACGCGGAAATCCGGGCGAATACGGCACACCAGCAGCAACAGAATCACGCCATCGAGAAAACCGAAAGGATGGTTGGATACCGTAATAAAAGGCCCGTTGGCAGGAATTGCCTGCTGTAATGCCTTTTCGTCGTAATCCAGCTCGATATGCAGGTGGTGAAGCGTCTCTTCGATCATATCGATGCCTTGCCTGGCCGTCAGCTTGTTGTAAATACGGGTCAGCGTGGGCGCTTTTAACAAGCGTAGCAATAGATCCAGTTTGCGCGGGGAGAGTTTGGTCGCTTCCAGTAAACCCTTGCGATCAAATAACTCCATAGTGTAATTCCCGTGGTCTGTAATGAATCGATCGCATAATACCAGTCAATCCCTTGGCGGCAAGCGCTTGTTGGGCTGGTTAATATTTGGATAAATAAATGAAAAATCACACAAATGTCATCATTATCGGGGCCGGTGCTGCCGGGCTGATGTGTGCTGCTCAAGCGGCGGCCGGCGGCTGTTCTGTACGGCTATTGGATCATGCCAACAAAGCCGGTAAAAAGATTCTGATGTCGGGTGGCGGTCGTTGTAATTTTACCAATTACGATATCCAGCCCGACCGTTATCTCAGCCACAATCCTCACTTCTGCAAATCTGCCCTGAGCCGTTATACCCAATGGGATTTTATTGCTCTGGTTGATAAACACAGCGTGGCCTGGCACGAGAAAAAGGATGGCCAGCTGTTTTGCGACCATAAAGCGAGTGACATTCTTAATCTGCTGCTGGATGAATGCGAGCAAGGAGGGGTCACGATCCAGCTGGATACCGGCATTCATGCGGTAACGGCCAATACATCGGGGGGGTATCTGGTGCAGGCGGGTGACCAGTCCTACCAGTGTGATGCGTTGGTGGTTGCGACCGGAGGACCATCGATCCCCACCTTGGGTGCCAGTGGGTTTGGGTATCAGCTGGCTCGCCAGTTTGGTCTGGCGGTATATGAACCGGTGGCGGCTCTGGTGCCGTTTACCCTGACCAGCCAACTCAAGCAACTGAGCAGCGAGCTGGCAGGGAATGCCTGTCACGTCGACGTGAGCTGCCGTGGCCAGTCTTTTCAGGACGATATGCTGTTTACCCACCGCGGCTTAAGTGGCCCGGCGATGTTGCAGATTTCCAGCTACTGGCAACCAGGCGATAGCCTGACGATCAACCTGTTACCCACAATGGATGCCGCTGCAGCCCTGCGGGCGTCCCAGCACAGTAGCCCGAAACAGCTGCTCAAAACCTGGTTGGGGCAGCGGCTGACCCAAAAAATTGCGGAATGCTGGCTGGCAGCGACTGGAAGTTTGGCGGATCAACCCTTGTCTGCCCTTAATGGAGCGCAAATGGATGCCTTGGCGCACCAGCTTCATCACTGGCAAGTCAAACCGGCGGGTACGGAAGGCTATCGTACCGCTGAGGTCGCGCTGGGAGGCGTGGATACCGATGCCTTGTCGTCTCGCACCATGGCCAGCAAACAGCACAAGGGTTTGTACTTTATAGGGGAGGTGGTGGATGTCACCGGCCACCTGGGAGGCTTCAATTTTCAATGGGCCTGGTCCAGCGCGGCGGCGGCGGCTACGCATCTGATAGCAGAATATGCTTGATTACTGGGTTGTGGCTGGGTCAGCAACCGCGCTGAGTTGAGGAGTGGAGCAAAGGTCAGTGCTGGAATCAGCAGGGTCTGATACTTGAGTAGCGCCGTCTAATACCTTGGTTCTATATTTCCTTGGTGAATAGCAAGAATACATCCTATTGATTTCAATTATGGTTCCGATGTCCATAGTATTCATTGGCAAGCGGCGATGAGCATCCGGCAACAGACCAGGAGCCATCTGCTGACTACCCAAAAATGCATATGACAAAGGACGAACCCATGTCTGCTTACCAAAACGATATCAAAGCTGTTGCTGCCCTTAAAGAAGCCGCCGGTGCTGCTTGGTCAGGTATCTCTGAAGAGTCTGTTGCACGTATGCGTGCCCAGAACAAATTCAAGACTGGTCTGGATATTGCGAAGTACACTGCCAAAATCATGCGTGAAGACATGGCTGCCTATGATGCAGACAGCTCCAAGTACACCCAGTCACTGGGTTGCTGGCACGGTTTTATTGGTCAGCAGAAGATGATTTCTATCAAGAAACACTTCGGTAACACCAATCGTCGCTATTTGTACCTGTCTGGCTGGATGGTTGCCGCTCTGCGTTCACAATTCGGTCCTCTGCCTGACCAGTCCATGCATGAAAAAACAGTGGTTGCCAGCCTGATTGAAGAGCTGTACACCTTCCTGCGTCAAGCGGATGCTCGCGAACTGGACCTGCTGTTCCGTGCTCTGGATGCTGCCAACGAAGCGGGCGACACCGCCAAAGCTGCTGACATCCAAGCGCAGATCGACAACTACGAAACACACGTTGTGCCTATCATTGCCGACATCGATGCCGGTTTTGGTAACGAAGAAGCCACTTACCTGATGGCTAAACAAATGATCGAAGCCGGTGCTTGCTGCTTGCAGATCGAAAACCAGGTAGCTGACGAGAAACAATGTGGTCACCAGGACGGTAAAGTGACCGTTCCCCATGCTGACTTCCACTCCAAACTGCGCGCTTTGCGTTATGCCTTCCTGGAGCTGGGTGTTGATGATGGTGTCATCGTTGCCCGTACTGACTCCCAGGGTGCTGGTCTGACCAAACAGATCGCCGTTGTGAAAGAACCAGGTGATTCTGGTGACATCTACAACAGCTTCCTGGATTGCGAAGAAATCACCGTTGAAGATATGCAGCAAGGCGATGTGGTTATCAAGCGTGGTGATAAAATCCTGCGTCCAAAACGCCTGCCATCCGGCCTGTTCCAGTTCCGTCGTGGTACTGGTGAAGAACGTTGTGTCTTCGACTGTATCGAAGCCCTGAAAGCCGGTGCGGATCTGTTGTGGATCGAAACTGAAAAACCACACGTTGGCCAGATTAAAGCGATGATGGACGAAATTCGCAAAGAAACGCCTAACGCAAAACTGGTTTACAACAACAGCCCGTCATTCAACTGGACGCTGAACTTCCGTCAACAAGTATTTGATGCCTGGGCTGAAGAAGGCAAAGACGTATCGGCTTACAACCGCGATGCTCTGATGTCTGCTGAATACGACGCAACCGATCTGTCTATTGAAGCCGATCGTCGTATCCAGAGCTTCCAGGCGGATGCATCCCGTGAAGCAGGTATTTTCCACCACCTGATCACTCTGCCGACTTACCACACTGCTGCGCTGTCTACTGACAACCTGGCGAAAGAATACTTCGGTGAAAAAGGTATGCTGGGTTACGTTGAAGGCGTACAGCGTAAAGAAATCCGTCAAGGAATTGCCTGTGTTAAACACCAGAACATGTCTGGTTCTGATATGGGTGATGCACACAAAGAATACTTCTCAGGCGACAACGCACTGAAAGCTTCTGGTAAAGACAACACCATGAACCAGTTCAGCTAAGAGCTGGTACACCCCCTCGGGTGTTGTATCCAGGGCGGCCTTCGGGCCGCCTTTTTTGTGCCTGATTACAAATGGCCCGGTTCTTCTTCACTCGCTGCTATTACAGGAGTGGGAGAGGGGCGTTGAGAGACAGACAGGCAAGGCAAAGCAAGGAACACCATCCCCCTGAACTGGCTTCAGGAGGATGGCGAAAGTCGTGACAAGAGAAGCCGGTAAACCGATGCTGGACTGCTGGAGAGACGTGGTTATTGCTTACTCAGCACTTGCTGGATACGCAACTGGGTTTCCTGGGTGTGCAGCAGTTCGGCAAATCGCTGCATTTCGATATCAACGGCCCGGTCGACCCGTTCGACATGCCCTTCTTCTCTGGCCAGCTGCTTGATGGCCCGAATCGACCCCTGAGAGTTTTTACTGATGGTATGTGCCATGGCCATCGCCTGTTCCTGTGCCTGACCATCTTCCGTAACCTGGTTGAGCAAGCCCCATTGCTGCGCTTCTGCAGCACTGAAGAAACGTCCACTCAATAACAGTTCGGCGGCGATCTTTGGCCCAACCGTTTCAGCCAGTAATACCGAGCAAGCTCCTTCGGACGTCACGCCGATTTTGGCGAAAGGCAAGGAATAACGGGTACTTTTACCGGCATAAGCAAGATCGGCATGGAGCAAAAGATTAGCGCCAATACCAATGGCGACACCTTCCTGGGCAATGATCAACGGTTTGCACAGGGCCGCCAGAGTATGAAAAATACCCGCAACACCTTCTTTTACATCCAGCAGGTTGCCGCCGGGCAGCAAATCACTGAGATCGTTACCAGCCGAGAATGTAGTGGCAGAACCACTGAGAACAATAACGTTCACCTGGTCATCCTGGTCGGCCAGTGTCAAGGCGGCAATCAGGTCACGGTAGGTTTGTACACGAATGGCATTCAGTACCTGGGGCCGATTCAGCTGCAGTAAGGCAACGCCCTGACTCTGGCGATAGAGAAGATCCTCAAACATCGATGTGATTCCTTTATTTGTGAACAACAAGATATTCACTGTTTATTTTTATTCACATTTATTGTGCCCGATCCTGGCATTCCCAGCAAGGTTCGGTGAGGTCTAACAGGTGGACAGATTAAACAACCTGGCATCCAGACCGACCAATCCGGTAGTCCCTGTGCCGATATCACTCTCGACATACACCCAGGCACTTTCAGGTACAGAGTGGCCATTGATATCGAGGTTGAATACCCAGCAATTTCCCAACGTTGGGCAGTTGAAAATCTTGCCTGAGGGCAGCAGTGCATCAGGGGGAAGAAAATCAATCAGCGGCAAATACCAGGCGGATAACGGCGAGTCCGACTGGCCGGTGTCAGTACTGGTGCTCGGGTGATGTGCAAGAAACAGACTCTGGCTTCTGGCAATGGGGATGTTTGAACCATGGGGAGTAATCTGGAAATTATCCTGCAGACGCTGAAGAGGCGTAAAAGGAGGTCGTTGCCAGATCGTATTGGGCTGAACGGGCCTGGTATCTTCTGGAGTCGTCATAATTAGCATCCGTGTCGTGTGAAGCGCGACAGTTAAACGGAAATAGCGCTGTTGCCGAATGGCCTATGTCAAGATATCGCAAGATTTTAGCGCAGACGCACAACAGCAGTGCCGAAGCTGTCATGGTGGAGAGTACTACTCCCAAAGGAGTAAAGAATTGGCACGGTTGGATCGATATGTCTGTACGGTCGTGGGCATACTATGGTGAATACTGTCAGAACCTGGGACTAGCCCCTGGTTTGGGCAAGGATGGTCAATAACCAGTGACTTATCCAGCAGCCCGTCCATATGACGGGTACAAGAAGGTATAAAGCCGGGACGCATAATAAAAACAAGAGGACACCAGATGAACCATGAATCTGTCGAACAGCTGATGGGGGTCGTCTCTCCCTGGATTATTCACGATATCCGCATTAATCAGAATCACCGTCGCGTTGAAGTCTGTATTGGCCAGGCACGTTCTGGCTGGTTTGGCTCACGCCGGGCGATCCAGCATTTTGGTCATCATAAAACATGGCGACACACCAACCTGGGTGTCTTGAAGTGCACCATACGTATCGACTACCCGGAAGGAGATGAATTGCCGAATGCTCCCTGGAGTGGTGATGCCCGTGCTCCTTTCAGCAATGCACTGGGTCAGCAAGTGATTGCCATGCTCACCGAAGGCATGTCATTAGGCACCATTGCACGCCTGCTGGAACTGGATGCTGACATGTTGTGGCAATTCAAGCATGGCCTGGATACTGGCAAGTTAGGGTCGAACCTCAACCAGACTACCAGCCCGGACATATCGCCAGATATGATGTCGGTGCTGACTCGTGATCAACAAAAATCAGCACTGCCTGCAGCAGACATTGCCATCTGGCGAGAGTTGCTCACGGGGGAACGGGATCTGGACATGCGTAATCTGGGGTTACGTCTGTTGCTGATGCGTTTGCGGCAGCAATATGCCATGGCTCACGATGAAGAAGTACGCATGCTGAAAATACAGCAATTACGCCGTTACTTCGAAAAGAATCCGGCGACCGCTGGCCGGGAGATTGAACAGATCCGGGAGGCAGTACAATGAATCTGGCCATATCCAACCATCCGGATAGCCGACCTGGTAGCGGGAATGTCCCTGGCCACCTGATGACCGTTGCGGCAGCCGCCCGGATTATCCAGAGCGGGCGGGGAGTCAGCATCGCGGGTGATGAAGCGGCATTACGCCAACTGCCAAAAGGCTTCTGGATTGGTGGCACCATTCCGTACTTTATGAGCGAAGACGGGGGTCTGTGTAGCCGGGAGCTGGTGTTCGTAAATGAACTGCCAGCGGCCAGCGGCGCGCCGGATCTTTGTACTTACGACGAGCGCAGTATAGAAGGGGTTTGCAATGATGCACCTGATAACGGCTTTACGGTTCTGATTGTTCCTGCGTTTTCTGAAGTGCACCAACGTTTTGCCAAGGATGCCCCGGAATTTGACAATATGTACTTGCAACCGTTGGTTGGCTGGGTCGCGGGTATACACCTGGATGACCTGAACAGCGATAAGGTTAGCCCCAAAGTTGTGTTTGGCCCGACTGGCGAATTTCACGACAACCTTGCCGTAGCGATGCATGTTGCGATCGATGGTGATAAGGCCGCCGGGATTGAAATCATCAACCTGTTCCAACCCGGCAACGGCCCGGTTATCCGCTTCCCTGAATCCGGTTTGAGTGCCACGGAAGTTGATATCGACGGTGTAAGTACTAATCTGGCCAATTACCTGCATTCCAGTGGAGCGGACACCCGCTTGCCATTGGTGGCTGACTATTGTGGTGCTTATATCAATGTCAGTTTTCAGAATGTGAATGCCACAACCGGAGAAGTCACCTTTTACGCTCCGGTATACGCTGGACAAGCATATCGCCTGGCGGGCGCGATCCCGCCGTATGCTGAAGCGTTTGCGCAACAAGTGCCTCACGATGACGGGGAAATCGCTTTCTGCTGCAATTGTATTCTCAATTATCTGTATGGTGAGCTGGAAGGGAAAAAAACCGATCGCATGCATGGCCCCATCACCTTTGGCGAAATAGCCTACCAACTGGTCAACCAGACCATGGTGTACCTACGAGTGAGCTAATGTGTTGGGGACAGCCAGGGAAGGCGTTCCTGCCTTTGCACACAAGACAAGCTCGCTGGTCGGCGTTATTCTGGATTTACTCATCCGCGTTACTCTGAATGGGATTCAGAACCTGGCGGCTCTTGTCGCTATTACGAGTGAACCGCCGGTTGCAATTAAAACTGATAATCTTATCATCTCCGCCAATTCAGTCTCCCAGCAACAGACCGGGCAGAGCCGATGGCGGCCTCGGATTACTGGCTGAGAATGCTTCCCGCCCATGTCGTTTAAGACAATGAGCCAGTTTATTGGTGGTCATTTATTGATCACCACTCAGCTACCTGGCACAGGTGTTAGAAACAGCGATTGCGCTTTGTCAGTTTTTGTCATAACAAGCCAGTAGTCAATGCAGCGCTAATGTCTTATTTATCGCATTAATTGACGAATCTGATGTTTGGCGGTAGCGAGGAATATTATTGTCCATGTATGCTTTGCGCACACCCGGATAGTGTAACGATCAGCGATCAAACAAAGATACCTAACAATGACAATAGCTCTAGATATTCAGTTTGGGGGCTTTTCCGCAGCAGGTGGAAAAGAAGATAACCAGGATGCATTTGCGGTATATCGACCAGATCCTGAGGTCGTTCGATTCAAGGGAATTGGAGCCTGTGTCGCCGATGGGGCCAGCAGCAGTGCCAATGCCCAACAGGCCAGCTCGACCAGTGTCACCGACTTTCTCAACGACTATTACAGCACACCAGACAGTTGGGACGTCAAGCGTTCCGCCGGCAAGGTTCTCACCTCTCTGAACAGCTGGTTGTACCATCATGGCAAGCAGGCTTCTTCCCATAACAACGGATTGGTAACAACTTTCAGTTGTGCTGTGGTGCATGGTTCTACGGCCCACTTTTTTCATGTTGGTGACAGCCGGGTGTATTTGTGGAGTGCCAATAGCCTGGAACAAGTCACCCGTGATCATGTACATGAAGGTGGCGGCAATACCTATTTGTCCCGATCACTGGGTATGGACAGCCATATCGAGGTGGATTATTTCCAGCGTGATGTACAGCAGGGCGATATTTTTCTGCTGACGACCGATGGTGTTCACGCCTTTGTATCCCGCAAGAACATGGTAGATGCCATGAATGCGGTAACGTCAGAAAGCAGTCAGGCCGAGATTGAGGCGGTGTGCTCAACCCTGGTCAAGCAGGCGATAGAAGCCGGCAGCGATGGTAATGGCACGTGTGTGATCTTGCAGGTCCGGCAAGTACCGGATGAAAGCCTGCAGGAATCTGGCCCGCAAGTGTCCGAGCGTCAGGTGCCCGCGGTTTTGTCTGCTGGTGACAGCATCGATCATTACCAGATCAACCACATTATCGAGTCCAGTATTTCCAGTATTACCTATCAGGTGGTGAACAAGCGTAATGGGCGTCTTTATCTGCTGAAGGCTCCGGCGATTGGGTTACAGGAAAACCGGGATTATCTGGAATGTTTTGCCCGTGAGCAGTGGGTGGCAGAACGCATCAATCACCGTAATGTCATCAGTGCCGTGCCACAGGAAGACTCGCGTTATAACTATCATGTGTTTGAATGGATCGACGGGGTGTCGTTACGCCAGTGGATATTCGATAATCCGGATGCCGAGGTTAACCAGGTACGCTTTATTGTTGAGCAGATTATTCATGGTTTACGAGCCTTGCAACGGGCCGGCTTGACCTACCGTAACCTGACTCCGGACAACGTGATCATTGTTCAGGGTGGGGGCGTCAAACTGGTGGATCTGGGGACTGTCATTGGACGAGACATTCCAGCGCTAAAAGAGTGGCCTGTGATTGATTCCATGGACTATCAGGCCCCGGAAGCGATACTGAAGCAGGAATATGGCGCCCAGAGTGATCTGTTTGCTCTGGGGGTGGTGATTTATGAAATGCTGGTTGGAAGTCCTCCTTTCCCGCTGGAGCGCATACAGGAACGTGGAGCGCGCTCGGACTCTGAGTGGCGTTACCAGAGCATTCGGATGTATCGCTCCGATATCCCCCTGTGGCTGGATCTGGTGCTGAAAAAGGCTACTGCTCCAAACCCTGATGACCGTTATCAGGCATTTTCAGAGCTGCGGGAAGATTTGTATAGGCCAAATGAACAGCTGGTCAGGGTGCACCGGGGACGTTCTTGGCTGGCTCGTGACCCGGTGGGCTTCTGGCGCTGGAGTGCTGTGGCCTTGGCCGCGGTGGCCATTATTGAAGCCCTGGCTTTGTTATTGAACGACTGACACTCGTTAGTGCCTGGTATTCTCCGGGCATCAATGGATCGACCCTGCAACCAGTACGCGTCGATGGCGTGTGCTGGTTGCTTGTTTGAAACCCCGGTCGTTCATGCTGGCCACCCTGTGATCAGATTCTCTCTCCCGTTATTAACCAAACTGGTCAGGCTGGCGGCTGGAATGTCGGCTGGGGCAATGGCCAGGGAATACATATCTTCCATGCCCTGTTTGTCTTTCCTTACCTCTCTTTGTCTCTGTTCTTTCTCTAATACCCGTTCAAATCACCACTCTGGTACCTACTACTCCCGTATCGGGACTGCTACCAAGGCACTAGGAAATCACGCCTCTGGTCGGATTGGATGATGCTCTGCCAAAACCAACAATGGTGTTGTATCTGGGCATGCGTGCCAGTGCATCCTGTGGCTGCTGTCCACCCTGAGCGGACACAGAGGCTCCTACACGAATAAGAAAATCCTTTTAGGGAGAGAACACAATGAAAACAACTTCTATCGGCTTGAAGGGACTGGCGTTATCGACTCTGGTAGCCGCCGTCTCTTTGGCCAGCTCTGTTCAGGCTGGTGTGACGGATAACGATATTCTCAACGACCAGGCAACGACTGGTGACGTCGTCAGCTATGGTATGGGTTTGCGTGGTCAGCGTTACAGTCCTTTATCCAAAGTGAATTCCCAATCAGTACAGGACCTGACCCCGGTGTGGGGCTTCTCGTTTGGCGGTGAAAAACAACGGGGTCAAGAATCCCAGCCAATGATCAAAGACGGCGTTATGTACGTCACCGCCTCTTATTCACGGGTGTTTGCGATTGATATCGCTACCGGTGATGAGCTGTGGCAATACGATGCCCGTTTGCCAGAAAACATCATGCCTTGCTGTGACGTGATCAACCGGGGCGTGGCACTGTTCGATAACCTGGTGATCTTCGGAACGCTGGATGCCAAGCTGGTGGCGCTGGATAAAGACACCGGCAAAACCGTCTGGAAGAAAAAAGTAGCAGACTACAAAGGCGGTTATTCCATCTCTGCGGCGCCTATCGTGGTCAAGGGCAAGGTCATTACCGGTGTCTCTGGTGGTGAGTTTGGTATCGTCGGTAAAGTGGAAGCGTACGACGCCAAGACCGGTGAAGTGGTCTGGACCCGTCCGACCGTTGAAGGTCATATGGGCTACCTGAAAGGCAAGGAAAACGGCATTACCGGTGGCAAGGCGGGTAAAACCTGGCCTGGGGATTTGTGGAAATCAGGCGGTGCTGCAACCTGGCTGGGTGGTACTTACGATCCCGATGTTGACCTGCTGTTTTTTGGTACCGGTAACCCGGCACCCTGGAACTCGCACTTGCGTCCCGGGGACAACCTGTACTCTTCCTCCCGTTTGGCTATCGACCCGGATACCGGTGAAATCAAGTGGCACTTCCAGACCACGCCACACGATGGCTGGGATTACGATGGTGTGAACGAGCTGATTTCTTTTGACTATAAGGATGGCAAGAAAACCGTCAAGGCAGCTGCAACAGCAGACCGTAACGGTTTTTTCTATGTCTTGAATCGTGAAAACGGCGACTTCATCAAAGGCTTCCCGTTTGTCGACAAGATTTCCTGGGCCAAGGGGCTGGATAAAAACGGTCGTCCGATCTTTAACGATGCTTTCCGTCCTGGTAATCCATCCGAAAGCGCCGATGGTCATAAAGGCAGTTCCGTCGTCGCCTCTCCTGCGTTCCTGGGGGGCAAAAACTGGATGCCAATGGCGTACTCCCAGGATACTGGCCTGTTTTATGTTCCCTCTAACGAGTGGGAGATGGATATCTGGAACGAGCCAACGGCCTATAAAAAAGGCGCTGCTTACCTGGGTGCAGGCTTCACCATCAAGCCGATCAACGAAGAATATATTGGTGTTCTGCGTGCCATCGATCCTAAAACCGGAAAAGAAGTCTGGCGTTATGAAAACAACGCGCCGCTCTGGGGTGGTGTGATGACAACCGCTGGTGGCCTGGTATTTACCGGCAATCCGGAAGGTTATCTGATGGCGTTTGATGCCAAAACCGGCGAGATGGTTTACAAGTTCAACACCGGTTCCGGTATTGTCGGTACTCCGGTGACCTGGGAGCAAGATGGCGAGCAGTACATCGCGGTTGTTTCCGGCTGGGGTGGTGCGGTTCCATTGTGGGGCGGTGAAGTGGCCAAACGTGTGAAAAACCTGAACCAGGGTGGTTCGGTCTGGACCTTCAAACTGCCAAAACGTCATGAAGTTGCAGCTCGCTGAAGACGACTGAACGACGGTTATAAAATCAACGGCCAATAGCCAGACTATTGGTCTGGTTTTTAAGACTGCTACCTGCTCCAGGTGGCGGTCTTTTTTATGGATAGTGCCCGATGATGATGAATTCCTCCTTCTTAAGTCGCGATCGCTTTTAGCCGTACGAGTGCTGCTCAGGTTCAATACTTTACTGGTCAGGCCAGCCGTTAAGCTACAGGTCTGTTAAATTGATCAGGAGTAGGCAGATGAACATCCTGGTAGTGGATGATCATGGCATTGTGCGTCAGGGATGTGCTGCACTGCTTTCCCAGCATTTTCGCCAGGCCGAGATTGTCGAAGTCGACAGTGGTGAAGCTGCGTGTCAGGCGTGTCGTAAACAACATTTTGATCTGGTTGTTGTTGATTATTGTCTGCCGGGGATTTCCGGTATCGAGACTTGTCGCCGCTTGCTGCAACATGATGACTCTCTGCGGATTCTGTTTTTTTCCATGTTCCGGGAAGCGGAAGTGGTGCGTCAGGCCATCAGTGTTGGCGCGTTGGGTTATGTCTGCAAAAGCAGCAGTTCCTCGTTGCTGGTGGATGCCGCTCGCTCGGTCATGCTTGGACGACCCTTTGTCGAGCACGAACTGTCGATTAATCTGGTGTTCCGTGGTACCAATCTGAACCCCTCCATCTATGATGTGATGACCCCCAGAGAATTTGAGGTGCTGGTAATGATGGCAGCTGGCAAGCGGGTGCAAGATGTTGCCGTCAGCCTGAGCCTGAGCAGCAAAACGATTTCCAATTACGTGACTGCTATCAAGTCGAAGCTGGGGGTTCGTACCGATGCCGAGCTGGTGCACAAGGCCATCGAACTGGGCGTTATCCGTATTGCTGCATCCTTGCCGGCGTAGGCTGGTATTACCAATCAAGTGGGCAGCCCTGACAGTCTTCCATATTGATATCAAGAAAATTGGCGTAATGCTTGCGCGTCTGGCTAAGGTTGGTTCTGACCATATTACTGCCAGACAGCTTGGCTTCCTGCAGATTGGCGCCGGTAAGATCGGCCTCTTCCAGATTGATCTTGGTTGCCCAACTCATTTCCAGATTGACAGCAGTCATCGTGGTACCGACAAACCGGGCCTTGCTGATACGGGAAAATTCCATATTGGCGGCGGTCATATTGGCACCGGAAAAATCAGCCGTCTGAGCGAACGTGGTGTAGAGATTGGCTCCGGTCAGGTTGGCATTGACTAACCGGGCACCACGCAAATTGGCGTGGCGCAAATCGGCGCGCAGCATCATGGCATCGCTGAAGTTGGCTTTTTCCAGATTGGTATCATTGAAGCGGGTGTGATTCAGCTGTGCGCCACTGAAGTTGGCCCCTTTCAGGTTGGCGTGACTGAGGTCCTGATTGGAAAGATCCTGGCCGGAGAAATCAGCACCGGGGCATTGGGTTTCCGGTTTGATCACACAGCCGTTGATGGTCCGATAATCCAGTTCATCGCTGAAGTCGTTGCTGTTGGCGGCGGCACTGGTATTGATCAACAGGCTGCTGGCCAGTAGCCAGAGTGCCGGTTGGTTGAGAGTAAGCTTCATAACAAAATCCTCGGTGGCATCAGATATGGGGTTGCGCTGAATGCTGACAGGATGTCCTAGGCGCATGGCAGCCCAGGCATCCGAGGCTGCCAATTGGATGGCAGCCTGAGGGGCATTATTTCTTGTCAGCCCATGATGGCAGCTTGAAGGCCCAGAACGACCCACCTTGTGGTACTGGTTTGGTCAGCACCGCCATATCGCCACCCCAGAGTGGTACAGCACCGCCATAACCAGAGGTGATGCCGACGTATTGCTCGCCGTCCATTTCCCAGGTAATCGGCGGTGCAATGATTCCGGAGCCAGTCTGGAACTGCCACAGCACCTTGCCAGTGTCGGCATCAAAGGCCTTCAGGTAACCATCGCCGGTGCCGGTGAAAATCAGCCCGCCCTTGGTGGCCAGTACTCCGGCCCAGAGTGGTAATTTTTCCTTGTGTTCCCAGGCGATTTTGCCGTTTTTGGGGTCAATGGCGCGGAGAATACCGACATGGTCGTCATACATCTGCTTGATGCGGAAACCCATGCCGAGGTACGCCGAACCTTTTTTGTAGATTGGATGTTCGGCCCAGTAATCTTCTTTCCAGTGGTTGCCTGGAACGTAGAACAAACCGGTGTCCTGGCTGTAAGCCATCGGGTTCCAGTTTTTGCCACCGAGGAACGGCGGTGATACTTCTACGCTCTCACCACGATTTTCACCTTCCTTGGGTTTGGGAGGCCGTTGGCCTTCGACCTCAATCGGGCGACCACTTTTCGGGTCGATTCCCTTGGCCCAGGTGATGTTGTCAACAAAAGGGAAAGCACGAATGAACTTGCCGTTTTCCCGGTTAACCACGTAGAAAAAACCGTTACGGTCGGCGTGACCGGTAGCCTTGACGGTTTTGCCTTTGTCCTTGTATTCGAACAGTACCAGCTCGTTGTTGCCGGAAAAATCCCAGGCATCGTTAGGGGTGTGCTGATAGAACCATTTCACCTCACCGGTCGTTGGGTCTACGCCAACCTGGCCAGAGGTATACAGGCTGTCGTATTTTTCCGGTTTGCCATCTTTGCCGGTACGTGCCCAGCCATTCCAGGGGGCCGGGTTACCGGCACCAACGATAATGGTGTTGGTTTCGGTATCAAAGCTGGCGCTTTGCCACGGTGCACCACCGCCATGACTCCAGGCTTCCACTTTACCGGTAGGGGAGTTGGGATCGTCCGGCCAGGATGGTGCCTTGACATCACCGGTCGGCGTGCTTTTCTTGCCATTCAGACGGCCATAGTGACCTTCGACAAAGGGCCGCATCCAGATTTCTTCACCGGTGTCCGGGTCACGGGCAAACAGTTTGCCGACGATACCAAATTCGTCACCGGAGGAACCATGAATCAAAAGTACCTTGCCGGTTTTCTTGTCTTTAACAAAGGTCGGTGCGCCGGTCATGGTGTAGCCTGCTTCGTAGTCACCAAAACGTTTTTTCCAGGCCAGCTTGCCGGTGTCTTTGTTTAAGGCAACCACCTGGGCATCCAGGGTACCGAAATAAATCTTGTCGCCGTAGATGGCAGCACCACGGTTGACGACGTCACAGCAAGGACGAATCCCTTCTGGCAGTCGAGCGGTGTAGCTCCACTTCTTTTTGCCGGTACGGGCATCAATGGCAAATACACGGGAATACGACCCGGTAACGTAAATCGTGCCATCGTGCATCAGCGCCTGGCTTTCCTGGCCGCGCTGTTTTTCATCACCAAAAGAAAACGACCAGGCGGGTGTGAGCTTGTGGACGTTGTCTTTGTTGAGGTCTGTCAGAGGGCTGTAACGCTGCGCTTTGGGGCCAATACCATAAGCCAGTACGTCTTTTGGGGTGTTGGCATCATTGGCGATGTCTTCCCAGCTGACGTTGCTGCTGGCAACCGCAGCAGGGGTGGCCAGAATAGCCGCAGTGACCAGAGCGGAGTGGATGAGCGAACGCTTGAGGGGCCGAAAGCCGTTGGGCAAGGAGATTGATCGCTGTTTCATGTCTGCATCCTGATTGTTGTTGTAGATGGATGATCAGCAAAGGCTGAGGACACTATTCTGTCTGTTTGCCGGGTTAACGGAATACAGCGGATTTCCTGATGAATATAGGAAAACTGATGGGAGGAAACGGGAAAATTTCCTGCCGTGGGCGGGAATCGATCAGCAGGACTGACAGAGAGACTGGAGGTTAAGGGGGAATGGTTATCTGCTGGTGCGATTGAGTGGTGGACGAGGTGTCTGGAAAGAGGCAAGTGGTTACGGGGTTTACGAGTATGGCGATGACAACCCCAGCAGCAAAGCATGATGCTGTTGAGGGTTGTCGTCGCCATGGTCAGTTACTAACGTGCGGCATGCTGTTGCTGAAGCTGGGTCAGGTCGAGCAGAATATGTCCGGATTCCGTCAGCAGGGCATCATCTTCTTTCTGGTCGTGTGTGGCTGATGGTGCTTCTTCTTCGGACTCGACGGTTACTATTTCCTCTGGCTCAGGCTCATCTTCCAGCTGGGTCAGCAGTTCCATCCCCTTGGCCTTGCGGCGTTTGTTTTCCAGGTCCAGGCGTTTCTGGTCATTGGCTTTACGCTCTGCAGTACGGATTTTTTCGTTCAGGGAAATATCGTTCTGCTGGCGCATTTCCTCGATCAGCTGCTTTTGTTCGCGCAGGAAAATAAAGTCGGGATCGGTCTTGGCACGTTGCTGATGTTTTTTCCGCAACAGGGCAACGCTGTTGTGGATTTGGGAATCGGCAGCGTATTTGGCCGGGCGGATTTCATCCCATGGCAGGGCTTCATCAAGGGCGCTTTCACCAATTTTGTCGGTATCAAATAACGACGGGTACAGCACGTCGGGAATCACTCCCTGATGCTGGGTACTTTGCCCCGAGACGCGGTAGAATTTTGCCTGGGTGATTTTTAGCTGGCCATGACGCAAAGGACGTAATGACTGTACTGTGCCCTTGCCGAAGGTTTGTCCACCAACCACTACGCCACGGCCATAATCCTGAATGGCACCCGCAAAAATTTCCGAGGCTGAGGCGCTGAGGCGATTGACGAGTACAACCAGTGGGCCGTCATACAGAACGGTTGGGTCATCATCCGGCAAGACTTCGACATTACCGCGAGTACTGCGCACCTGTACAACCGGGCCTTGGGGAATAAACAGGCCGGTCAGGCTGATGGATTCTTCCAGTGAACCGCCACCGTTATTACGCAAGTCGATGATCAGGCCTTCGATGCCTTCCTGGCGCAATTCCTTGATCAGGCGTGCCACGTCGCGGGTGGTGCTTTTGTAATCCGGGCGTTTTTCCATCCGGCCCTGGAAATCGATGTAGAAGGTCGGAATCTCAATCACCCCGATACGATGTTCCTTGTTGTCATCCCCCTTGATGGTCAGCAAGTCTTTTTGTGCGGATTGCTCTTCCAGCTTCACTTCGTCGCGAACAATGGAAATGATCTTGGTTTCGTTGCCAACACTGTTGGAAGGAATGATTTCCAGGCGCACCGTGGTGCCTTTGGGGCCTCGGATCAGGTCAACCACTTCATCCAGCCGCCAGCCGATGACATCGGTGATGGCGCCTTTGGGGTCTTGGCCAACACCAACGATTTTGTCGGCAGGATGGAGATTCTTGGCTTTGTCGGCAGGGCCTGCAGGTACCAGGCGCACCACCTTGGTGTATTCGTCTTCCCCTTGGAGTACCGCACCAATGCCTTGTAATGACAGGCTCATATTGATGTTGAAGTTTTCGCTATTACGCGGGGAAAAGTATTGGGTGTGAGGGTCAAATGCCCGTGTGACAGCATTCATGACAGTTTGATAGGCGTCTTCAGGCTTGCTCTGGTGAATCCGGTTGAGCTGGTTCTGGTAACGCTTGTGGAGTAACTCGATGGCAGCCTGATGATCCTTGCCACTCATGGTCAGGCTCAGGATGGAGTTCTTCAGACGTTTGCGCCAGAGGTTGTCCAGTTCGACATTGTTGGTGGCCCACGGCGTATTGTCACGATCGATTTTCAGGCGCTCGTCGGTGTCGAAAGTATAGTCCGGGGCCCGCTCTTCCAGCTCTGCCAGCATAAAGGTCAGGCGTTCGTTGACCCGTTGTTGCAAGCGGTTGTAGATAAAAAAGGGAATGGTCAGGTCGCCACGCATCAAGGCGTCATCGAACTGTTTGCGATATCGTTCGAAAGACTGGACATCACTGGCCAACAGGTAACTTCGGGTGCTGTCGAGATCGTCGAGGTACAGGTCAAAAATCTTGCTCGACAAGCGGTCATCAAGACGCTGGAGCTCATAATGGCCACGCAGCAGGTTATTGAGAATCTGCTGGGTCGTGACAGCCTGTTCCCGAGTCGGTTCCAGCGGTGTAAAAGGCGTGCCGGGACGGATATCCTTGATGGCTGCCAGGGCTGCGGTTGAAGTGAAGATTACTGTTAGCAACAGTAATGACGAAAGCGCTTTTGATAGTCTCAAATACATAGTTACAGCCAGGCGTCTACTCGTTGAGTCAAATTTGTACAACCACGGGGCATGGGATGATGATCGCCGCCGTTTGGCCGCTACTGTGATACCAAGGCACCATAATTCAGGCCGATATGGATGCCAAGTTATCCATTATAGACTGCCTTTCGGGCCGTTTGGCGCGTAAATGGTGCCAGAGACCATATTTGATAACAAAGAACAAAAATAATTCCTTGCTGCTGGTGCTTAATCAGAGGGAATAAACTACCGGCGGCCAATCACGGCCAATGATGTTATTCGCAGTACGTTTTATCCTGACATTAATAGACAAAATACAGGAGCCAATATGGCCAGAGTCACGCTTGCATTGCCATCGACGATCGATTTTTCGGTTGATCTTGATGTCCGGATTTCAGAAATCAACTATGGCAACCATCTGGGCAATGACCGGATGGTGACGCTGCTACACGAGGCGCGGCTGCGTTATTTGCGTTCTCTGGACTTTTCGGAACTGGATATTGATGGCCTGGGGATTATGGTCGCCGACCTGGTGGTTAGTTTCCGGGCCGAAGCCTTTATTGGCGAAGTATTGACCTTTGCCGTCGGGGTGATGGATTTTAACAAATACGGTTGTGATGTGATTTACCGGGTCAGTAACCAGTCCAGCGCTAAACTGGTGGCGGAAGCCAAGACCGGCATTGTATTTTTTGATTATACGGAACGTAAACTGGCGCGGGTGCCAGAGATATTCAGACAGCGTTGCCAGGGGAAAAGTGCCGACTGAGCAACGCTTGAGCCACGAAGGATCAAGCCGCTGTCAGAGGGGAGCCGGAGCCTTGTCTTGTGGTATCAGCTGTCGTCGCTGTTAATTCCAAGGTCGTCGAAATATTCGCTGATAAAGTCGAGAAACGCCCGGCTTTTGGTGGCCAGGTAGCGATTTTGTGGGAATACCACCTTGATCGTACGAACCGGGATCTCAACGTTACTGAACAAGCGCACAAGCTCGCCATTCTGCAAGTGATGATCGGCAATATATGTCGGGATGGCCGTGATACCCATACCGGCCAGACAGGCTTCATAGACCATATCAATGTCGTTGACAGACAGCTTGCGTTCGACGCTGGACAAGGTGAAGCCGTGATCTTTTTCAAACTGGCGCAGCCAGTTAATACGGGCAAACTCGGCGTTGGTGACCATCAGAATACGGTGCTTGTCGAGGTCTTCCAGTGATGTTGGGGTGCCCCAGGTCTTGAGGTACTGAGGCGAGGCACAAATCACAATATTCTGGCGCGCTACCGGTTTGGCAATCAGTCGGGAATCTTCCAGAGTGCCAATGCGGAGCGCAAAATCGTAGCCTTCCTTGACGATGTCCAGCGGCCGATCCGAAATATGCAGGTCGAAGCTGATATCTGGGTACTTCTCGGAAAAATCATTGAACATCCGCGCAAGTTCGCGGCGGCCAAAATTGGACATGGCAGTGATGCGCAAACGTCCGCGCGGCGTCACATCAAAATCGGTGACCAGTTTTTCGGCTTCGGAAATGGACTCGAGGATGTTTTCACAGTGCTGGTAAAACATCTGCCCCGCTTCCGTCGGACTGACCGAGCGGGTCGTGCGGTTCAACAATCTCACTCCCAGACGCTCTTCCAGACCACTGATTTGTTTGCTGACCGCGGATGGCGTAACGCCTAGCGAATCAGCAGCAGAAGTGAAGTTGCGTGCGCGTACAACAGAAACAAATGTTTGCAGGGTGTCTATGCGGGACATGGGTACGATTCTTGCCGAAAACAGGTTAGTGCCGGAGTATAATTAATCCTGAGGAAATAATCAGCTTACATTCGATGCCTTTTACGCCGAAATGGCGTGGATTCAATGCCCTTTGGCCCGTATTGGGCTAATTGTCAGTAAAGTCGTGATATCCGTTGGCGCATGGTCATCGGCTGTTGTCTGTCGCCGTCGTCGCGCTGGTGGCCGTGGCAGTCGTGGCGTCTGGAGTGCCACGGCTACGAGGCTGCCACAGATTAACGATACCGGCGAGAATAATCAGCACTGCTCCGGCAATGGTGGTCCAGCCCGGGATTTCATCCCAGAACCACCAACCCATCAAGGCGCCATAAATAACCGCGCTGTAAACGTAGACGCCGACCTTGCCGGTCGGTGCGGTGCGATACGCTTTGGTTAATGCCAGCTGGCCGACTGTTGCCACCAGGCCCATCGCTGCGAGCCACCACCAGGCATCATCCGGAACCGGTCGCCAGTTCATCAGGGCGGCGGGAAAAGAGACCAGGCTGGCAATCAGGCCAAAGTAAAATACAATACACTGGCTGGATTCCGTCACCGACATACGCCGGATGGTGACCTTGGCCAGAGCTGCCAGGGCAGCCCCGAGCAAACCGATCAAGGCTGCGAGGGTAAAGGTGCTATCGGCTCCGGGGCGCAGAATAATCGCGACACCTGAAAATCCGATCAGCAGGGCCAGGCCACTGAACTTGCCCGTGGGTTCTTTTAGCCACCACCAGGCCAGTAACGGCATAAAAAAAGGACTCGACAGCTTGACCAGAAAGGCTTCGGTCAGTGGCATATTGCCAAGCGCCCAGAAATAACAGTACATCGCTGCAACCCCTACCAGTCCACGCATGAGGTGCCAATGCCAGACGCTGGTTTTGAGGCTGCCAATGCCACTGTTCATGATCAGGGGGGCCAGTACGATCAGCCCAAGGATATTGCGGAAAAACACCACTTGCTCTGTCGACAGATCGTCTGACAAATGTTTGATCAGGGCGCCCATGATGGCTAATAGCGCTTCTCCCAACATCAGGTATAACGCCCCGATACGCAGTTCGCGACTCACAGTGGTGTAATTCCTCTGGTCTTTAAATTCATTGAAATGACTCAATATCAGCAGTGTTGTGTCGGCGTAGTATTGACGGTGTTGGCTGATTTGCTGGTTTGGGCATCAGTATACGGATGGATGATGAATATTGCTCAGGATCAATAAACAACTATTAGATTTTCTTGTTTTTGAAGTTTTTTACTTGAAAAATATTCATCAAGTCTCCATTTACCATTAAGGCAGTCACTGTTTAGCACAACTTCAGTTTGCCCGACTTTATTTTGTACAACGCTGCGAGTACCGGCCTTCCTTGGCTGGTGTTTGCCGGTATTACCAGAGGAGAAGCTCTGTATGCGTATGGATCGTTTAACCACCAGTTTGCAAAACGCCCTGGCCGAAAGCCAAAGCCTGGCTTTGAGCCAGGATCACAATCAGATTGATACCGTCCATTTGTTATTGGCGTTGTTACAGCAGGCCAATAGTTCGGTCAAAGATGTAATTCGTCGTATTGGCAGCAATGTGCCGCAGCTGGAGCAAGCCCTGCAGAAGGTACTGCAAGATCAACCTCGGGTCAGCAACCCTGATGGGCAAATCCAGGTGTCGGCGGAGCTGGGACGGTTATTGAACCTCACCGAAAAAGCGGCCAAACAGCAGGGCGATCAATACGTTTCCAGCGAGATTTTTCTACTGGTGGCACTGGAAGACAAAGGGGCTGCAGGCCAGGCGCTAAAAGCGGCCGGTCTTGATGCCACCAAAGTGAAACAGGCGATAGAGGATATGCGTGGTGGTGAAACTGTGAGCGATGCCAATGCGGAAGACAGCCGCCAGGGGCTGGAAAAATACTGTATCGACCTGACCGAACGGGCCGAAGCGGGCAAGCTGGATCCAGTGATTGGTCGAGATGATGAAATCCGCCGCACGATTCAGGTACTGCAACGCCGAACCAAAAACAACCCGGTTCTGATTGGTGCTCCCGGGGTGGGTAAAACCGCAGTCGTAGAAGGTCTGGCCCAGCGTATCGTCAATGGTGAAGTGCCGGATACCCTCAAGGATAAACGTATTCTGTCGCTGGATATGGGCTCGCTGGTGGCCGGTGCCAAATATCGGGGTGAGTTTGAAGAACGACTGAAAGCCGTATTAAAAGACGTCGCTAAAGAAGAAGGCCGCATCGTGCTCTTTATTGATGAGCTGCACACCATGGTAGGGGCGGGTAAGGGCGAAGGCTCGATGGATGCGGGCAATATGCTGAAACCGGCATTGGCGCGTGGCGAGTTGCACTGTGTGGGGGCTACCACCCTGGACGAATACCGGGAATTTATCGAGAAAGACGCAGCGCTGGAGCGTCGTTTCCAGAAAATCATGGTGGATGAGCCGTCGGTCGAAGATACGATCGCCATTTTGCGTGGTCTGAAAGAGCGTTACGAGGTTCACCACGGCGTACAGATTACCGACAGCGCCATTATTGCGGCGGCAAAACTGTCCACGCGCTATATCGCTGATCGCCAGTTGCCGGATAAAGCAATCGACCTGATTGATGAAGCCGCTTCGGTGATTCGTATGGAAATCGATTCCAAGCCACAGGAAATGGACAAGCTGGAACGTCGCCTGATTCAGCTGAAAATTGAGCGCGAAGCGCTGAAAAAAGAAAAAGACGAAGCAGCGAAAAAACGTCTGAGTGACCTGAACGACGACATCAATAAAGCCAGCGGTGCTTATGTCGAGCTGGAAGATGTCTGGAAGCAGGAAAAAGCCCTGCTGGAAGGTGCTTCCAAATCGAAGGAATTGCTCGAGCAGGCTCGAATCGAGATGGACGCTGCCCGTCGCAGTGGTGATTTGCAACGAATGTCGGAACTGCAATATGGCCGTATTCCTGAGCTGGAAAAACAACTGGCCAGTGCCAATGAAGCCGAGTCCAATGGCTCGCAGGAATTTACCCTGTTACGTAACAAGGTGACGGAAGATGAAATCGCTGAAGTGGTTTCTCGCTGGACCGGCGTTCCGGTGAGCCGGATGCTGGAAGGTGAACGGGAAAAACTGCTGCGTATGGAAGATGTATTACATGAGTCCGTGGTGGGACAGGATCAGGCCATCAAGGCCGTGGCCAACGCGGTACGACGTTCCCGCGCCGGGTTGTCGGACCCGAATCGACCTCATGGTTCTTTCCTGTTCCTTGGCCCGACCGGGGTGGGTAAAACCGAGCTGTGCAAGGCGTTGGCCAACTTCCTGTTTGACAGCAAGGACGCCATGGTACGGATTGATATGTCGGAATATATGGAGAAACACTCGGTGTCCCGTTTGATTGGTGCGCCTCCAGGTTATGTGGGTTACGAAGAAGGTGGTCACCTGACCGAAGCGGTACGACGCAAGCCTTATTCTGTGATCTTGCTGGATGAGGTCGAGAAAGCCCATCCGGATGTGTTTAACATCCTGCTGCAGGTGTTGGATGATGGCCAATTGACCGATGGTCATGGTCGTCGGGTGAACTTCAAGAACACTGTGCTGGTGATGACCTCGAATCTGGGCTCTGATGTGATCCAGAACCTGTTTGCCGATCAGCCGTATGAAAACATGCGTGATGCTGTTATGGAGATTGTGGGTAATCACTTCCGGCCAGAATTTATCAACCGTATCGATGAAGCGGTGGTATTCCATCCGCTGATGAAAGACCAGATCCGGGGGATCGCTGATATTCAGTTGCAGATGTTACGTGACCGCCTGGCGGAACGTGATCTGTCATTGGAATTCAGTGACGCTGCGATTGGCAAGCTGGTGGATGTGGGTTACGACCCGGTCTTTGGCGCTCGGCCATTAAAACGGGCAATTCAGCGCTGGGTCGAAAACCCACTGGCGCAGGATATTCTCTCGGGCAAATTCATGCCGGGGGATACCATCATGGCTGATGTGGCAGAACAGGAAGAGGGTGGTTCCACTCTGGTATTCAGTTCTCGGCATCCTGTTGTGGCCATGTAATCGTAAGCATTGTGATGTTATTTGATTATTGACTTCATCAAGCGGCCCGAGAGGGCCGTTTTTTTGTGGTGAATCCGACGAGTTGCTCTGGCTGCCTGTATGATGGCTGCAGAATCTGTTGCCAAGCGCGGTATTTGAATGGTTGTTGCCGCTGTGACAACGGAATAATACGTGCAGCCCGGAATCTGGAGGATATGGTGATGGCTCGGCATATGGAGAATTCATGGCTGGTGCAAGCCAGCCAGTTGCTAACAATCAGTACGGCACTGGTGTTGACCGCCTGTGCATCGGTTGCAGGGTCCGTGGTGGATCTGGGCGATCATGCTGAAAACCAGCTTCACTGCGGCATGGATGCCGGCGTTACGCTGAAAGAGGATGGTAGTCAGGTCGTTATTGCACTGGGTCCGCGTCCAACCCCCGGTTACCAGGTGGTACTGGAGCAAAGTGAAATGAGAGACAGTATGGTGTCAGTGACCTTCCATGAGCAGCTGCCACAACAAGGCAGTATAGCCGCGCAAGTCATGACATCCCCCTGTATCATGCTGACCTTGCCAGAAACATGGCAATCGTTGCGGGTCAGTAGCAGTGATTCTGGTGCCGTCTGGCAATTCTTTAATCCGGCTAACCCCCGTTAGGAGCTGGTTTGGCAATTATTCTGGGTATTGACCCCGGCTCACGAGTGACCGGCTTTGGTGTGATTAATGCCGTCGGTCAGCGCGTGGAGTACATCACCAGCGGCTGTATCCGCTGCGGTGATGGCGACATGCCACAGCGGCTACAGACTATTTTCACCTCGGTTAATGAAGTGATCGAAACCTGGTCGCCGCAACAATTTGCGATTGAGCAGGCCTTTATGGGAAAAAATGCCGCCTCGGCGCTGAAACTCGGTCAGGCACGTGGTGTCGCTATGGTTGTCGCGGCATTACAGCAACTGCCGGTGGCGGAGTATGCTCCGCGAGCGATTAAAATGGCGGTGACGGGTACCGGCGGAGCGGAAAAAGAACAGGTTCAGCATATGGTGCAAACCTTGCTGAAATTGCCCGGCCGGCCGCAGGCAGACGCGGCGGATGCGCTGGCGATTGCGCTTTGTCATGCCTTTACTGCTGCCAGCCTGGTTGCCCGGGCCGGTGCCAAAGGCAGCCGCCGGGGACGTCCGGTTAACTTTCCTTCTTGACTCCAACTGTGCTTTGTCCGGGCAGTTGAGCCATGCTTGGCTTTGCTGGTAGGCTAAGCCGCTTTTTGTGCAGGTATCGCTATGATTGGTCGTTTACAGGGCGTTGTGCTCGAAAAATCCGCCCCGGATTTGCTGGTTGATGTCAATGGCGTTGGCTACGAGGTGCAGGCCCCGCTGACGACCTTTGCCGTCCTGGGGAATACCGGCTCCCCTGTGGTGCTGTATACCCATCTGGCGATTCGTGAAGATGCTCACCAGTTGTATGGTTTCAGTGATAAAAGCCAGCGCTCCTTGTTTCGGACCCTGATCAAGGTCAGCGGCGTCGGACCCAAACTGGCATTGGCTATCTTGTCTGGTATGGATGTTAATGCCTTTGCCATGTGTGTGCATAATGAAGACATTACCGCCTTGACCCGCTTGCCTGGCGTTGGCAAAAAAACGGCTGAGCGGCTGGTCGTGGAGATGCGTGATCGCCTGAAAGAATGGCAGACACCGGCTCCGCTGTGGCAAGCCGCGGATCATGCTGAGCAGGCGTCTGCAGATATGATTCTGTTGGAAGCCGAGTCGGCACTGGTGTCTCTGGGCTACAAGCCAGCAGAGGCAGCCCGGATGCTGAACAAGTTTGTGGATCAGGCGACCACCGCGGAAGAACTGATTCGGTTGGCCCTCAAAAACAGTCTGGGTAACGCATGATAGAAACTGATCGTTTTATCAGTCCTGTGTCGGCTCCGGGTGAAGAGCATCAAGATCGTGCTATTCGCCCCAAAACCCTTGACGACTATATTGGCCAGCCCGTGGTGCGGGAGCAGATGGAAATCTTTATTGGTGCTGCTCGTGCCCGCCAGGAGGCTCTGGACCACACGCTGGTGTTTGGTCCACCCGGACTGGGGAAAACCACGCTGGCCAATATCATTGCTGTCGAAATGGGCGCATCGATCAAGTCCACGTCTGGCCCGGTACTGGAAAAAGCCGGTGATCTGGCCGCCATGCTGACCAACCTCGAAGCGGGTGATGTACTGTTTATTGACGAAATCCATCGCCTGAATCCCGCGGTAGAAGAAGTACTGTATCCGGCGATGGAAGATTATCAGCTCGATATCATGGTGGGAGAAGGGCCAGCAGCCCGCTCCATCAAGATAGAACTGCCACCTTTTACCCTGGTGGGTGCGACCACGCGGGCGGGGTTGTTGACTTCGCCATTACGAGACCGGTTTGGCATTGTACAGCGACTGGAGTTTTATAATGAGGACGACCTCAGCACCATTGTCAGTCGCTCAGGCTCACTACTGGAGCTGGAAGTCGATCACGCCGGGGCCAGGGAAATTGCTCGTCGTGCGCGCGGAACGCCGCGGATTGCCAACCGCCTGTTACGGCGGGTACGGGATTATGCCCAGGTCAAGGGGGATGGCAGCGTTGATCTGGCCTGTGCCGATGCAGCACTGAACATGTTGAATGTGGATGCCCAGGGCTTTGATCATATGGACCGTCGCCTGTTATTAACCCTGATGGAAAAATACGATGGTGGCCCCGCCGGGGTCGACAGCCTGGCAGCATCCATTGGTGAAGAACGGGATACCATCGAAGATGTACTGGAGCCTTATCTGATGCAACAGGGTTATATTACCCGCACGCCACGAGGCCGCATGGCAACCCGGTTGGCCTACCTGCATTTTGGTTTGCCATTGCCGGCACGACTGGGGCCTCAAGATGAATCTGTTTGACTGGCCGGTCCGTATTTATATTGAAGACACCGATGCCGGTGGCATCGTTTATCATGCCAATTATTTACGCTACATGGAGCGCGCCCGAACCGAGTGGTTGCGGTCCATGGATATTGGCCAGGAAATACTGCGACAGCAGGGTATTCTGCTTGTCGTAACTGCCATTGACGTCAAATACCGCAAACCGGCCCGGCTGGATGATGAACTGAATGTTTCAGTGCAGGTCGATAAGGTCGGCAAAGCCCGCTTGCACATATCGCACCTGGTCAGTCGCATCAATAACAGCGGTGAGCATGAACGGCTGGTGACTGCGAATGTTGTTATCGCCACCATGAACTTTGAAGGCAAGCCGATGGCTTTGCCTGCCATTATTACCACCCGTATGCAGGATCAGTTGTCCGCCGCGGGGAACTCAACGGATGTCAGGGAGTAGCAGTGAACGAGTCCATGTCCATTTTCAGCCTGGTGCTCAATGCCAGTATTGTTGTACAGCTGGTGATGCTGATGCTGTTGCTGGCGTCGGTGAGTAGCTGGGTTGTGATCTTCCAGCGCAGCCGGGTGTTATCTGCCAGCCGTGCCCAATTGCTGGATTTTGAAGATCGCTTCTGGTCCGGTGCCGACCTCAATGATCTGTATCGAGAGTGTCAGGCCAAAGAAACAACCAGCATGATCGAAAACGTCTTTATGGCGGGGCTGAAAGAATTTGGCAAGATGCGGCAGCAGAGTACGCATGACCCGGATGCCATGATCCAGGGCTGCCAGCGGGCAATGCGGATTGCGATTACCCGGGAATCGGAAGCGCTGGATGCTCACTTGCCTATGCTGGCCACCGTCGGCTCCACCAGTCCTTATATCGGCCTGTTTGGTACGGTGTGGGGCATTATGAATTCGTTCCATGGTTTGGCTTCGGTCAAGCAGGCCACCATTGCAACCGTGGCCCCGGGTATTTCCGAAGCACTGGTAGCGACCGCCATGGGTCTGTTGGCAGCCATTCCTGCGGTTATTTTTTATAACCGGTTTGTTTCGCGGGTGGATCACTTGACGACAGGCATGAATACGTTTGCCGATGAATTTTCTTCATTGCTGTACCGACAGGCATTACGGTTGAAACAAGGGGCCAAGCCTGCGGCAAGCGGGGAAAAATAATGGAGTCAATGCAGCCACCGGCGGCCAAACGACGGCCTGTTGCAGAAATCAACGTTGTGCCCTACATCGATGTAATGTTGGTGCTCCTGGTGATTTTTATGGTGACAGCTCCCATGCTGGTACAAAGTATCCAGGTGAACTTGCCCCGGGTTGACTCGACGCCGGTTGAAATTGAACCTGATGACCATACCCTGGTTATCTCTGTGAATCAGCAGGGTGTGTATTTTATCGAGCGTGAAGAAGGCCAGCCCGCGGCGATGACTCTGATGCAAGTACAGGATTATATGGCCAAGGTAAAAGCCGAGGTTCCGGCTACCCGGGTCATGATTCGAGGGGATGAGCAGGTTGCCTACGGCAAGGTCGTGCGCCTGATGGGAGGTTTGCAAGTGGCGGGTATATCGGATGTAGGTCTGATTACTGAAGCCCCGGATGCGGAAGCAGGCGAGTGAAACAGTGGTTTAAGCCGTCGTCTTACTCGATACCAGTGATGCTGGCCATTTTGCTGCATGGCGGTGTTGCTGGCTTATTCTTGCTGCAATGGCCTGCGGCAGAGCGCATCATCAAGCCCCCGGTGCCCAAACATATTATTGCGAATGTGGTCGCAACAGAAAATCGTGCCGTGCAGCAGCGTCAACAACAGGCACAGCAACAACATGCCCAACAACAAAAACAACAGGCCGCTGATGCGCTGAAGAAAAAACAGGCGGCCGAGAAAGCCAGAAAGCAGCGTGAAGCCGATGCTTTGGCACTAAAGAAAAAGCAGCAGGCTGAGGCCCAACAGAAAAAACAGCAAGCACAACAGCAAGCGGAAGCTGAGGCACAAGCCGCGGCGGATGCCAAGGCAAAAGCTGAAGCCGAAGAAGCGGCAGCCGCTGCCGAGCGTGAGCAGCAGTTACGCGAAGAAGAACAGCAACTGCTGGAGCAACTGGCAACCGAGCAGGCCGCTCAGGAAATGCAACAACAGCAAGAGAATGAACGGCGCGCCAAAGTCGAAGCGGAGCTGGAGGCAGACTTTGTTTCCCAGGTGCGAGAAAAAGTTGAGCGCAGCTGGCTGTACCCGCCAGCAGTCAAGCCCGACCAGCAGGTAACGGTGCGTATCAATCTGGTTCCGACCGGGGAAGTCATCAGTGTTGTGGTTATCAAAGGCAGTGGCAACACGGCGCTGGATCGCTCGGTTGAACAGGCGGTGCTCAAGGCATCACCCTTGCCGGTTCCCAAAGACGTGCGGGTATTCGAGCGCAGTTTCCGTACACTCACCATGGTTTTCAGACCGGAGAATGCAACGTGGTAAAACAATGGATTAGCATACTGATGCTGTTAATGATGACTGGCATGGCTCAGGCTGAACTGGTTATCGAAGTGACTCAAGGCAAGCAATCCGCGATTCCTATCGCGGTTGTGCCATTCGAATGGCAAGGAGAAGGTCAGCTGCCTGAAGATATCAGCGGTATTATTGCCAACGATTTAGGTAGCAGTGGTTATTTCAAGGTATTGCCGGTTGCGAATATGATCAGTCAGCCAACGGCCCTTGAAGCGGTTACTTATAGTGATTGGCGCAATTTGCGCCAGGATTTTGTCGTAATTGGCCGTATTTCGATCGATGATAGCGGATATGCTATGGAATTCCATGTTCTGGATGTTCATCAGAAAGTAGAGTTACTACGGCACAGGGTTAAAGGCAAAGCCAGTCAATTACGGGATATCGCCCATTACATCAGTGATTATGTTTTTGAAAAACTGACGGGTATTCCTGGAGTATTTTCAACCCGGCTTATTTATGTGACGACCAATCGTGAACGTACGCGCTTTAATTTGAATTATGCCGATGCCGATGGTGCCAGGGAACAGCTTGTATTTACTTCCAAGGATCCGATTATTTCCCCTGCCTGGGCACCGGATGGCAAGAAGGTAGCGTATGTGTCATTTGAAAGTGGCCGCAGTGCTATTTATTTTCAGGAACTGGCGACTGGCAAGCGTGAGCTGGTGTTACAAATGGAAGGATCGACCAGTGCACCGGCATTTTCACCAGACGGTACGCGGTTGGCCTTTGTTCGGTCTTATTTGGGGAATCCGGATATTTATGTAATGGATCTTGCCAGTCGCAAAACCGAGCGGCTGACAAATCATTACGCTATTGACACTGAGCCACAGTGGATGATGGATAATCGTCATTTGGTATTTACTTCCAGCCGGGCGGGTGGGCCACAGATATATCAGTTGGATGTCAGTAGCAAAGCTGTCAAACGAATAACATATGAGGGTAGCTATAATGCCCGAGCCAGAGTCACGGATGATGGGCGCAAATTGATTTATGTGCACCGGGAAGGCAAGAACTTTCATATTGCCTCTCAGGACCTGCATTCGGGACAAGTTCATATTCTTACAACAGATACCGACCTTGATGAGTCACCGAGTGTTGCACCTAATGGAAGTATGGTAATTTATGCAGCCAGTGAAGCAGATCGCAGCATATTAGCCGCAGTCTCTGTGGATGGTGACGTCAAATTTCGATTGCCATCCAAATATGGCGATGTAAGGGAGCCAGCGTGGTCCCCGATTTTTAAAAACTAAAAACATCAAGTGGAGTGGGAAGACAGTTATGCAAATAAATGCATTGTATAAAGCCTTGGGGTTAACACTGGGAGCACTGCTGGTTGCTGCATGTTCAAGCACTGGTGAAATCAACGAAGGCGAATCTGAGACTGTAACTGAAGTTGAAGAAGTGGTTACCGAAGTTGAAGAAACGGTTGAAGACGCAAGCACGACTGCGGTTGATACCTCTGCAGTCAGTGGCGAGACTCTGGAATCCCGGATGACAGAAGCTGAAGCAGCATTGCTTGAACAGACTGTCTTCTACTTTGACTTTGATCAGAGCTCAATCAAAAGCAGCAGCCTGGCTGCCCTGAAAGCACACGCCGCTTACCTGGCTGCAAACAGCTCGGCTAGCGTTGTTCTGGAAGGTCATGCCGATGAGCGTGGTACTGTAGAGTACAACCTGGCTTTGGGTGAGCGTCGCGGTATGGCTGTCCGTCGTTTCTTGCTGGCCAATGGTGCCAGTGCCAGTCAGCTGGAAGTTGTCAGCTTTGGTGAAGAACGTCCGGTTGCCATGGGTCACAGCGAATCCAGCTGGTCCAAAAACCGTCGCGTTGAAGTGAAATACTAGAGTCGTTAATGAAATCATTGTACTTCCTTTGTTCGCTGGCATTATCTGCCAGCCTGCAAGCGGAAGAGTGGGTTTCGGTAGGAGCTGCCCCCGTGGTAACTCCTGCGTCATCGACTGCTTCCGTTAGTCAGCCTGCTGTTACTTCTCCCTCTCCCAGTACGACCCAGTCCGGTGCCTCTCCAGAGTTGGTCAACGAGTTGTTGATGCAGGTTGAGCAAATGCAGCAGGAAATTGCTGAACTGCGTGGTCAGATTGAGCGGCAGAGTAACGAATTACGGCAACTCAAGCGGGACGGTGACAATCGCTATCTGGATCTGGATCGGCGTATTGTGTATCTGACGACAGAAGCCGATAAAAAACCGGTTGCTGTTGCTGCATCAGCAGAAGCCTCTGCGCAGGACGTGTATAACCAGGCAATGATGCTGGTGAGAGACAAAAAATTTGAACAGGCCAATCAGGCATTCGGACGCTTTGTTGAGCAATATCCCGAGGATGAACTGGTGGCCAATGCCTGGTACTGGAACGGTGAAGTGTATCTGGTACGGGGTGAGTATCCGTCAGCATTGGAAAGTTTCCGCACGGTGATTGATGATTTTCCTGATCACAGCAAGGCGGCCGATGCGACTTACAAATATGCAGTGACCCTGCACAAATCCGGTGATACCGCGGCAGCTCAACACTGGTTGGAGACTATCCAGGAACGTTATGCAACGTCTTCTCCTGTAACGGTGCGTCAGGCTGAGGGTTATTTGGAAAAAATAACACCGGCACAATAAATTTTTATTAAAAAAGACTTGTCACTCCCCCAAAATTAAGTATTATATGCGCCTCCTTCGGGTCGTTAGCTCAGCTGGTAGAGCAGTTGGCTTTTAACCAATTGGTCGCTGGTTCGAATCCAGCACGACCCACCATTAAAATCTGGTGTTGGTTTGTAGTTACTCAAGTAATTACAGATCGAAATGAACAAAAATCTTTCGGAGATTTGTTCGGACGCAGATTTAAGGATGGGGTAACTTACTGAAAAGGTTGACAATTTATTCCTTGTCAGTAGAATACGAAGGTATCGGGTCGTTAGCTCAGCTGGTAGAGCAGTTGGCTTTTAACCAATTGGTCGCTGGTTCGAATCCAGCACGACCCACCAATTCCTAAAAAAGGGAGAAAGCATTGCTTTCTCCCTTTTTTATTTGCGATTCGCTTAAACGCAGTGGCCATTGCCTGCTTTTCTACTGTGTTACACTTGGCCCTGTTTGCATTTCGACTGGTATCCGAGAACCCTATGTCCCAGGCCGCTGAACAAGAACAACGACATATCGTCCAGGATTTCTGGGCAACTCCTGAAGCCCCACTGGACGCTGACCAGATTACTCACTACAAGGAACAGATTCGTACGCTGCTGCAGCGCGAAGATGCCGTCCTGGTAGCGCATTATTACACCGATCCTGCTATTCAGGCGCTGGCGGAAGAAACCGGCGGCTGTGTTGCCGATTCTCTTGAAATGGCTCGCTTTGGTGCCAATCATCCAGCCAGTACCCTGGTGGTGGCCGGGGTGCGTTTTATGGGTGAGACCGCCAAGGTACTCAGCCCGGAAAAACGGGTCTTGATGCCGACGCTGGAAGCGACCTGTTCACTGGATCTTGGTTGTCCGGTGGATGAATTTACTGAGTTTTGTGATCAGCACCCGGATCGTACCGTGGTGGTGTACGCCAATACCTCGGCGGCGGTGAAAGCCCGTGCCGATTGGGTGGTGACCTCCAGTATTGCGCTGGATGTGGTGAACTATTTACACGGCAAGGGTGAAAAACTGATCTGGGCACCTGATCGTCATCTTGGGGATTATGTGTGCCGGGAGACCGGTGCGGATATGATTCTCTGGGACAGCGAATGCATCGTCCATGATGAATTCAAGGCCAAGGGCTTGCAGGATTTGCGGCTGGTATATCCGGATGCCGCGATTCTGGTGCACCCGGAATCTCCTCAGTCCGTGGTTGAGCTGGCCGATGCGGTTGGCTCGACCAGTCAGTTGATCAAGGCGGCGGTAGAGTTGCCTAACCCTGTGCTGATTGTGGCTACTGACAAAGCCATTTTTTACAAAATGCAGCAAGCGGTACCCGACAAGTTACTGGTAGAGGCGCCAACCTCCGGTAATGGCGCTACTTGCCGCAGTTGTGCCCACTGTCCCTGGATGGCGATGAACGGTCTGCGCAATATTGCCAGTGTGTTGGATAATGGCGATCAGGAAATATTTGTTGCCGAACCCCTGCGGGTCGGTGCGATTCGGAGTCTGCAACGAATGTTGGACTTCAAGGCTTGATTGGCTGTTTGTTTTACCCTAATTGTTTTTGACTGGCGGCCATGCCTTTTAGCCGCTCTTTCAGCGCCTCCTGGCGCTGGAAATCTTTCTTTTTGGCCGCTTCTGCGATAGCCAGATCCATTTGCCGGCTGGCTTTGGTGTAATCCCCGTTCAAATACCAGTATTCAGCACTGGCCTGATACGTCAGTACCGTATGGCTCGCCTGGGCCGCCAGCTGGCTCAGTTGAAACCATAGCGCCGGGGTGGTTGGACGTTGCTCGGTCAGTGGCCGCAAACTGTTGACCGCTTCTTCTGCACGTCCGAGTGCGGCAAGCACATTGGCCCGGGTGCTGATCAATAAATAACTGCCGGGATGATAGGTCAGTGCCAGAGTCAGCATCTCCAGCGCTTTGGGGGCCTGGTTGGTGGCGGTTAGCGCCTTGGCCAACAGTGCCAGGGCAGCTGGGGACTGTTGGTAGCTTGCATCCAATTGGTTTAATTGCTGTAGGGCGGTTGCATTGTCCTGATGTTGCAAGGCGTATTCGGCCAGAGAGTAGCGGGCGGCATTCCGGGTCAGCGATGAATTATCGGTGGCTTCGGCTTCCGGAGTAAAAGTAGCCGCTACCTGTTTGTCGCTGAGCTGATAACGGATACGGGCGCGATTTTTCAGAATGGCAAAGTCAAAACTCAGGTGGCGCGGTTGGGAGGAATAACCTTCAGCTCGTGCGGCGGCATCGGATACCCGATTCAGTGTTAACGGGTGAGTCAGCAGAAATTCCGGTGGCTTTTTACCAAGGCGCCCGGCCGCCATCATCTGGTTAAACATGGATGGCATGGCTTGTGGATCGAAGCCGGATTCTGCCAGGGTGTTAATACCAATACGGTCTGCTTCCCGTTCCCAGTCGCGGCTATAGGCCAGTTGTGACTGGATGGATGCAGCCTGACTGGCCATTAGTCCGGCAAAACCGGCATCGGCGTTATTGGTTGCAATCAGCAGGATGGAGGCCAGCAGGGTCGCAATGGCCATGGGTTGCTGCTGTTCTGCCCGTTCGACCTGGCGGGCAAAATGACGCTGACTCAAGTGAGCCAGTTCGTGAGCCAGTACGGCAGCAATTTCATCTTCGTCCCGGGTGTACAGTAATAGCCCCAGATTGATGCCTATCACACCGCCCGGTACTGCAAAGGCATTGAGTTCTTTTTTGTCGATAATGACAAAGTCAAAATCCTGCTGTGGCGCACCGCTGTGAGGAATCATCCGGAACACCAGGTTTTCGATAAACTCGATGGACAGCGGGTCGTCGATGGTGCGGGCATGTGCATGCAGCTGACGTAACCAGGCGCGGCCGAGTTCGTATTCCTCTTGCAGGGAAACAATCGATGAGGCTGCGTCTCCCAGTGCGGGCAAATCGTTGCTGGCGGCATGAATACTGGTGTTGAAAGCAAACAGCAAGGTAGTCGCAAGCAAGGCTTTTCGGAGTTTCAATCGGTGTGTCCCGGATCTTGATGTCAATGAAAAGTACATGGTCTGGCTGACTCACTGTTACAAGGTGCTGTGGTGCGCAAGATTATTGCTTAATGGCCCATGTGTCTGAGATCATCCAGATCTCTTTTGGTTCGCAGTGTGGCAAATGGCGGAATGTGTGTCTAACCCGAATGATTATACTCAACTACTCGATGTAACGGCATTGAGCTGTCCGCTCCCCTTGCTTAAAACCAAGCTGGCATTAAAAAGCCTGGCAGTGGGGGATGTCTTGCTGGTACGTGCCTGTGATGCCGGCTCGTGGCGTGATATACCACGCTATCTGGAATTGTCGGAACACCAGCTTATGTCGGCTTCCCGGGAAGGAAATGAATATCACTACTGGATTGTCAAGGGAGTCAAACGATGATCAAGGTTTTCGGGCGCTGGATCGACCGCTATCTCTCTAATGAAGAAGCGTTATTGCTGTTGCTGCTGATCGGCACTTTTTTGCTGGTAATCGGTTTTATGGGCAATGTCCTGGCGCCATTCCTGACCGCGGTGGTGGTGGCCTATCTGTTACAGGGCAGTATGCAGTTCCTCAAACGGCGCGGGGTTGGGCATATGACGGCGACGGTGGCGGTGTTTCTTATGTTTGTCGGGGTGATGTTGACCCTGTTGCTGTTTATTCTGCCTGCCACCTGGGCGCAATTGTCACAGTTTTTTTATGAGCTGCCACGAATGGCCAGTAAAGGTCAGGCGCTGCTGATGTTGTTGCCAGAACAATATCCTGACCTGATTACCACGGTTCAGGTGCAGGAGTGGGTACATCAGGCGCGGGAAGAACTGGCGTCGATGGGGCAATGGGCGCTGAGCTTTTCCCTTTCCGGCATTACCGTGCTGATGGCGATGCTGATTTATTGCGTTTTGGTACCTATCCTGGTGTTTTTTCTGTTGAAAGACGGGGACGATATTTTGTCCTGGTGTCTGAATTTTCTGCCACGTCAGCGTGCTTTGTTGAACGAAGTCTGGGTCGAAATGGATCTGCAAATCGCCAATTACATTCGCGGCAAGGTGGTCGAGATTGTTATTGTGGGCGGGGTTACCTACGTAGCCTTTTTGCTGTTGGGAGTAAATTACGCTGCTTTGCTGGCGATTGCGGTCGGATTGTCGGTGCTGGTGCCTTATATAGGTGCAGCGGTAGTCACAATCCCGATCGCTCTGGTGGGCTATATGCAGTGGGGCTGGAATAATGACTTTTTTTACCTGATGACGGTTTACGGCATTATTCAGGCACTGGATGGTAATGTGCTGGTGCCACTGTTGTTTTCAGAGGTGGTAAACCTGCACCCGGTGGCCATTATTGTTGCGGTACTGGTATTCGGGGGAGTGTGGGGGTTCTGGGGCGTGTTTTTTGCGATTCCACTGGCGACCTTGCTCAAGGCGGTGATCCAGTCCTGGCCTGGCCATACCGGTCATGATTGAGCGGTAATTGAGCGGTAGTTGAACAATGACTGGGTGGCAGTGGCAAAATGGCAGCCCGGGCGCGGATAATCAGCGTTTGCGCGGCGCTAATCACTCGCAAGCGGCTTGACTCTCTTGTCTCGATAACGCCGCACCAGTAGTATTACGCTCTTGTTTTTTGGATCCCTGCTTTTCCATCAAAATGGCAGGGGAAGTTCGTTTTGTGGAGTACAATTTCATGATCACCGGCAGTATTGTGGCACTGGTTACGCCAATGCATCCCGACGGCTCTCTCGATTGGGAAGCTCTTGATGGCCTGGTGGAATTCCACATCAAGCAGGGAACCGATGCGATTTTGCCTGTTGGAACAACAGGAGAATCAGCAACGCTGAGCACGACAGAGCATTGCGCTGTTATTGATCGGGTCGTCAAACTGGTTAACGGACGTCGTCCGGTTATTGCCGGCACCGGTGCCAACAGCACCACCGAAGCAATTGAGTTGACCCAGGAAGCCAAAAACCTCGGTGCCGATGCCTGCTTGCTGGTCACTCCTTATTACAACAAACCACCCCAGCGTGGCCTGATCAAGCACTATGAAACCATCGCGGCGGCGGTGGATGTGCCGCAGTGGCTGTATAACGTTCCTGGTCGTACTGGCTGCGATATGTTGCCGGAAACCGTGGCGGCTCTGGCGGATGTTGAGCAGATTGTGGCGATCAAGGAAGCGACCGGCGATATCGACCGGGCACGCAAGTTGATCGAACTGGTTGGTGATCGTATGGCGGTTTACTCCGGTGATGATCCAACGGCCCATGAGCTGATTCTGGCCGGAGGCAAAGGCAATATCTCAGTCACTGCCAACGTGGCGCCCAAATTGATGCACGACTTGTGCATGCTGGCTCTGGATGGCAAGGCGGAAGAAGCCCGGGCGTTGCAACAAACGCTGATGCCACTGCATGACGCCATGTTTTATGAAGCGAACCCGGTTCCGGTGAAATGGGCTCTGGCTCGCATGGGCCGCATGGAATCCGGTATCCGCTTACCGCTGGTCGAAATGGACCGTCGTTATGCACCCAAGGTTGAGTTGGCGATGACAGCTTTGGGGTTGATCTGATCTCATGAAGTATTTGCTGGTAGTGCTTGTGGTTGCTGTCAGTGGTTGCAGTACCATCTTTGGTGATCGTTTTCGCGATCGCGCTGATGATTATCTGACCACGACAGAGAATGACGAGGCAACAACCCCGGATGGACAGCCACTGGCGCGCCGGAATGCTTTACCTATTCCTGAATTGGCCGTGATTCCTGACCGGCCAAACAGTTTTGAGTTACCCGTACCACAAGCGTTGATAATCGATGACAACGACAGCTCGTCAGAGCAGGCCACGTCGTTGAATGAATATCGCTCGCTGGATCTTAATCCGCGTATCGAAAAAGACGGCTCCGGTAGTCAGATATTACGTCTGGATGGTCAGTTTGCTTACGCCTGGGCTGCGGTAACAGAAGCCATTGCTGCCTCTGATCTGAATATGACCGATCTCAATCGCAGTGTGGGTACTTATTATCTGGAAATCAGCCGCCCGCAACGGGATGACGAGCGTGGCTGGTGGGCAAGACTCTGGGGTTCCGAGCCAGAAGTGATTGCGGGCACCTATTTGTTGAAAATGAACCGGGCACGACACGGTGTGTATCTGTCCTTGTTGGAAGATGTCGATAAGCTGGCGGGAGACGATTACGCTTTACCGGTTCTGAATACGATCAAACAACAGCTGGAGAAGTGAGGTACATTTCTCTCGGCAGCGGTAGCAAGGGCAATGCAACACTGCTGGAACACCAGGGCAGAAGCCTGCTGATCGACTGTGGTTTCAGCCGCAAGACGTTGTTGCAGCGGATCGAATCGGCCCAGGCCGATGCGGGTCAGTTGGAAGCCGTACTGGTGACACACGAGCACGGTGATCATGCCAAAGGCGTGATGGCGGTGTGCGAGTTGCTGGATATTCCCTTGTACTGCTCTCAGGGAACGGCGATTCATATGGGTTGGATCGATCACCCTCGCTGGCAGCCACTCACGGGTGGAGACCTCGCTTCGGTAGCCGGTATGTCCGTTGCGGCGGTGACGGTTCCTCATGATGCCCGGGAGCCACTGCAATTTGTGGTGGAAGCCGCGGGTCTGAAAGTAGGCGTGTTGTCAGATCTTGGTAGTTTGACGCCGCATGTTGTCGCTGCTTATCAGGGATGCCATGGTTTGCAGCTGGAAGCAAATCACGATCCGGATATGCTGCGCAAAGGGCCATACCCACCAAGATTGCAGGCGCGTGTCGCCGGGCCTTACGGACACCTGAGTAATGCCCAGTGTGCGGAATTGATTCAACGTATCGACTGGCCTGGAGTGCAACACCTGGCGGCAGGGCATATCAGTGAAAAAAACAATCACCCCGACCTGGTCGGGCAGGCACTGGCAGTTATACCAGGGCTAAGCGACAGGCCGGTGCGCCTGTTAGCGCAAAACCGGGTTGCTGACTGGTGTGAGTTTTAACGTCAGCAGGTTCATTCTATAGCCGTTTAATACGTTCATATTGTGAATTAGGATGCTATCTGCCGATGAGGCGGATACTTCATTATTTATTGTTTAATGGCGGAGATTCCCATGGAAAAACGCGAACTGCTTTACTCAGGTAAAGCCAAATCGGTATACAGCACAGATGATCAGGATCTGATGATACTGGAATTCCGCAACGATACGTCTGCTTTTGACGGCAAAAAAGTCGAGCAGCTGGATCGTAAAGGTATGGTGAACAACAAGTTTAATGCGTTCATTATGGCCAAACTGGAAGAAGCCGGTATTCCTACCCATTTTGAATCCTTGTTGTCGGATACCGACTCACTGGTCAAGCGGCTGGATATGATTCCGCTGGAATGCGTTGTACGCAACGTGTCTTCTGGCAGCCTGTGTCGTCGTTTGGGAGTTGATGAAGGTATCGAACTGGATCCTGTCACCTTCGAATTGTTTCTGAAAAACGATGCGCTGGGCGATCCCATGGTGAATGAATATCACGTTCGCTCTTTTGGCTGGGCCGAAGACGCTCACCTCGATCGTATGAAAGAGCTGACCTTTGCTGTCAACAAGGTCCTCAAAACCCTGTTTGATGACGGTGGCCTGATTCTGGTCGACTACAAACTGGAGTTTGGTTTGTATAAGGGTGAGGTTGTGCTGGGGGATGAGTTCTCGCCGGATGGCTGCCGTTTGTGGGACAAGGCGACGCGGGAAAAACTTGATAAAGACCGTTTCCGCCAGGGGTTGGGTGATGTGGTTGAAGGTTATGAGGAAGTTGGACGCCGTATCGGTATTACGTTTTGATACGTGACAGCATGACTGATTGATCAGAACAGGCCGTAGGGCCTGTTTTTGTATCCGGGTCTGTGACGAGCGGATTGACCAGTTTGGATTGTCGTGACAAAAGATAGCAAGCAATAAATAAATGGTATTGCCGTTTTGTCAGATGGTCGACACATAATATTGGCATTCTGCTGGTTTATAGGCAGACTGGCGTTATCAGGTTTGTTTGCACAATTATATTTTATCGAGATTGAAACGGGATGACACCAATGAAAAAGACCGTAATGGCCGTCGCACTGGTTGCACTGGCTCCCTTGTCAGCACAGGCTGATCTTCTGTTTACCGTTGGCGCCAAGGCCAGTGTCTGGAATGCCGATCCTACTGGACAGATCGATTCTGACGTATCGGTTGAAGAAGATGGATTAAATATGGAAGAAGAAAATGGTCAACAGCTGACCGTTTTTTTTGAGCATCCAGTACCTTTTATTCCCAACGTTAAAATCAAGAGAACCAGTCTGGAAGTCAGTGGCAATGGTACGGTAGATATTACCTTTGCCGATGAAGCATTTGATGGCGACGTGAATAGCACGATTGATCTGACCCATACCGATCTGACCCTTTACTGGGGCTTGCCATTGCCGATCCCGTTTGTTGATATCAACTTCGGTGTTAGTGGCCGTCAGTTTGATGGTTACGCTGAAGTCAAGAGCGACAGCAATACTGAAACCGTGGATCTGGATCTGGTATTGCCGATGGTGTATGGCGAATTGAAAATTGATACGCCGTTTGGCTTGTACGCCAGTGCCGATATCAATTATGTGGGTTATGGCGATAACAAACTGTCGGATATCAGTTATGGCGTTGGATACCTCTTGCCAATTCCTGTGGTCGATCTTGGTCTGGAAGCCGGTTACCGTCAAATGACGCTGGAAACCGATCCGGATGACATCGATATTGAAACTGATCTGGATGTGTCAGGTGTGTATTACGGACTGTCCTTGTCTATTGGTTTGTAAATTACGATGACCGTATGAATATGCATAACAGTAGCAGAGTCATTGGCTAGCCAATCGTAGCACCTGACACAAAAAAAGCGGCTTTCAAGCCGCTTTTTGTGTGTGCTGTCCATTGGCTAACAAGCACCAATAGACAGGGTAGCCCGATCATGACATCAGATAATGCCTTGATCCTGCAGTGCCGCAATCAGAGTGTCGATGTTGTCGCCATCGGCAGCAATACTGATATCAGCACCGTCCGCACCACCGGCGACCAGAGCGACCAGACCAGCATCCTTTAACACCTGAGCGGTTTCGGCAGCGCCAATAGCTGCAAGACGACCCATTTCAAACAGGCGGCGATCAAGGCCATTAACCAGGGTTTCGGCATTGACTGCATTGATGGTGACGATCGCCGGTTTCTGATTAAAACGGCGGGCTTTTTCTTCTGCCGCAACGGCTTCGAAGCTACCTGAGCCGATGGCTTCACCCACAATCATACCGGCACCAATGGTCACATTGGTCAAACGGTCGATCACGATAAAGCAGCCAGTACCATGAACCTTGGCGTAAGCGTCAAAAGGAACGGCTTTGTCGAGGCTGACCTCGACCAGCGCGATTTCGTTGAGTTTTACCTCATCGGCTTCGCGCTTTTCCATGGTATTGATATCGACCAGATTATGGATCTTGCTGATGGTGCCAGCGCTGGCACCGGTAGCAAATTTCAGGTCATACGGACGGCCTGGCACCATGGATTGCTCGGTCATCCAGACCAGATCAGCATTAAAGCGATTACCAACGATCGGCTGGTCATTCACCTTGACGATGACATCGCCACGGCTGATATCGATTTCGTCTTCCAGTGTCAGGGTGATGGATTGGCCGACAAAGGCTTTTTCCTGATCACCGTCCCAGGTGACAATACGGTCAACCTTGCTGGTTTTCTGCGAAGGTAATGCCATCACCGTGTCGCCCGGTTTGACCACGCCCGCAGAGATGGTGCCGCAGAAACCACGGAAATCGAGGTTCGGACGGTTGACGTATTGTACTGGCAAGCGGAAATTATCGATGTTTTTGTCAGCGGCAATTTCAACGGTTTCCAGAATTTCCATCAGCGTCTGGCCATCGTACCAGGGTGAACGGCTGGAGCGATCAACGACGTTGTCACCATCGAGGGCAGAAATAGGCACACACTGAATGTCACTGATATTCAGGTCTTTGGCGAAGGCCAGATAGTCGGTACGAATTTGTTCAAAGCGCTCCTGGTCAAAGTCCATCAAATCCATCTTGTTGACGGCAACAATGACGTGTTTGATACCCAGCAAGGAAGCAATAAAGCTGTGACGCCGGGTTTGGGTCTGAACCCCGTAACGGGCGTCGATCAGGATAATCGCCAGATCACAGGTCGATGCCCCGGTGGCCATATTTCGTGTGTACTGCTCGTGTCCGGGAGTATCAGCAATAATGAACTTGCGCTTGGCAGTACTGAAATAGCGGTAGGCAACATCGATGGTAATGCCTTGTTCACGCTCGGCAGCCAGACCATCAACCAGCAGCGCCAGGTCGGGACGGTCGCCGGTGGTACCCACTTTGGCACTGTCTTTGGTGACGGATGCCAGCTGATCTTCGTAGATCATCTTGGAATCGTACAGCAGGCGGCCGATCAGGGTGGATTTGCCATCATCAACGTTACCGCAGGTCAGGAAACGCATCATTTCCTTGTTTTCGTGTTGCTCCAGGTATTCCAGAATGTCGGAAGCAATCAAATCGGACTGGTGAGACATTTAGAAATACCCCTCTTGTTTTTTCTTTTCCATCGATCCGGATGAATCATGGTCAATGGCCCGGCCTTGACGTTCGGATGTCGTGGTCAGCAGCATTTCCTGAATGATTTCAGGCAGCGTGGTGGCTTCAGACTCTACCGCACCGGTCAGTGGGTAGCAGCCCAGCGTACGGAAACGCACGGATTTCATTTCTGGTACCTCGCCATCCTTCAATGGCATACGGTCATCGTCGACCATAATCAGCATACCGTCGCGCTCAACCACCGGACGCTTGGCGGCATAATACAGCGGCACAATGTCGATGTTTTCCAGATAGATGTATTGCCAGATATCCAGCTCGGTCCAGTTGGACAGAGGAAAAACCCGGATGCTTTCGCCTTTGTTGACCTTGCCGTTGTAAATATTCCACAGCTCGGGACGCTGGTTTTTGGGGTCCCAGCGGTGCTTGCTGTCGCGGAAGGAGTAAACCCGTTCCTTGGCGCGGGATTTTTCTTCATCACGGCGGGCACCACCAAAGGCAGCATCAAAGCCATACTTGTCTAACGCTTGTTTTAGACCGGCGGTTTTCATCACGTCGGTATGCTTGGATGAGCCATGGGTAAAAGGACCAATTCCCTGGTCGACGCCGTCCTGATTAATATGAACCAGCAGATCCATACCAATATCTTTGGCTACCTTGTCCCGAAATTCGATCATTTCACGAAACTTCCAGGTGGTATCGACGTGTAATAGCGGGAAGGGCGGTTTGCCCGGATAAAAGGCTTTGCGGGCGAGGTGCAGCATGACCGCAGAGTCCTTGCCGATGGAATACATCATTACCGGGTTGTCGAACTCCGCCGCAACCTCACGGATAATATGAATGCTCTCCGCCTCCAGTTGCTTGAGGTGGGTGAGATGGTAGTCACTGATCATGGGACAATTATTCTCGGAAGTAGGGATGCTGATTCAGAGGCATCACGACCGCGTTGCAATCGTGTTGTCTAGGCTCTGATTGTTACGATTTGCAGGGACTATAACAAGGCTTGTGGTATATAAAAAGGCAGTATTAAGATCGTTTGGTTCTAATAATATGGTCTTGCTTATGCCCTAAATGCCGTATCAGGCTATGGTATCCTCATGGTCATTTATAGCCTTCCTGCCAGTCCCGGGAAGCGTCAACAAAACCAGCAGGAGCAGACATGGCGCAAGAGCAAGTAGTACAGATCAAAGGGTCAGCCGGAGTACTGGACGGCCGTACGATCCAGCAAGGTAACGTGGGAATGCTGATGTGCCACCCGCATCCGTTGTTTGATGGCACCATGGATAACAAGGTTGTGACCACCACGCTGAGAACGGCGCTGGGCTTGGGGATGTCGACCTTGCGCTTCAACTTCCGGGGTGTTGGTGAGAGTGACGGCGAACACGATCACGGTCGTGGTGAACAACAGGATGTGCTGGCGGCATTGGACTATGCCCGTGATACCTTGGGCTGGGAAACCATTCTGCTGGGTGGTTTCTCATTTGGTGCCGGAATGGCTTGTCTGGCTGCGGTAGACAGGCCGGAGCAAATTGCCGCCCTGTACCTGATGGCACCGGCAGTACATCATTTTGATGCCCCCAATACCTTGCCCCATGAATTTGAAACCTTTGTCTATATGGGAGATGCCGATGAAGTGGTGCCTTTTGATGAGGTAGAACACTGGACCAATCTGGTTGTTCCTGTACCCCATTGGCAGGTTTTTGCCGGTGGTGGCCACTTCTTCCATGGTCGTTTGGGAGAGCTGAAAAAGTCCCTGGTTCGGGATATGGCCGCGTTTAAACCCGATTGAGCCGGCACGGAAGCGGTCAATTGGCAAATTTTCTGTCAAACCTACCCATCTTTCCCGGATTGCAGCCATTAGTCGGTTTGATGTTTTCGGCATGGTCGGATACATTTCGCCCCCCGATTCCTACGATGGAGTACGCCCGTGTCGACCCCTTGGGAGCTTTATCAAGCTGACCTTCAGCGAGATGACTTTTCTTATGATGCCGCCCAGGAAATGGCGGTCAAACATTTACAGCGCCTGTTTGACGATCTGGTGGCTGCCGAAGCACGACGGGCCAACAAAGGTTTTGTTGGCAAGCTGGGTAGCAAGTTCAGCCGCAAAAAGCCGGAACCGGTGCAAGGGCTGTACTTCTGGGGAGGCGTTGGTCGAGGGAAAACCTATCTGGTTGATACCTTCTATGAAGCGCTGCCGTTTGAACGCAAGATGCGGACCCACTTCCACCGCTTTATGCAGCGTGTGCATCAGGATCTGACCAAGCTGGCGGGCACCAAAAACCCGTTAACCGTCGTTGCTGATCGTATCGCTGAAGAAGCCGTGGTTATTTGTTTCGACGAATTTTTTGTCTCCGATATTGGTGACGCCATGATTCTGGGCAGCCTGATGCAAGAGCTGTTTGATCGTGGTGTGACGCTGGTATCGACCTCCAATATTGTGCCGGATGGTTTGTATAAAAACGGATTGCAACGCGACCGTTTTATTCCAGCCATCAAACTGCTGAACAAATACACCGATGTGGTCAACGTGGACAGCGGGGTGGATTATCGTTTGCGTACACTGGAGCAGGCCGAGCTATATCATTACCCGTTGGACGACAGCGCTGAAGCCAGCCTTCAGAAAAGTTTTGACAGCCTGGCACCGGATATGAGCCAGGTTGAATTTAACGTTGGCGTTGAGGTGCTTGGGCGGGAAATTCCGGCCAAGGCTGTCTGTAATGATGTTGGCTGGTTTGAATTTGACGCTTTGTGTGACGGCCCTCGTTCACAGAATGATTATATTGAGCTGGGCAAACAGTTCCACGCCTTGTTGATTTCCAATGTGCCGGTGATGAGCGTTAAAAATGACGACCTGGCCCGCCGTTTTATCAACCTGATTGATGAGTTTTACGATCGTGGCGTCAAGGTGATTATGTCTGCGGGTGCAGCGATTCCTGATATTTACGAAGGTGGCAAATTGGAATTTGAATTCCAGCGTACCACCTCCCGGATGCTGGAAATGCAATCCCATGAATACCTGACTCGAGAGTGCAAGATCGACTGAGCCGGTGCAACGGATACGGCGCCGGTTCGGACACGGATGGCGCCGGTTCCGACGGAACAGGGCAAAACCAGACCTGCCTCGGGTTATGGGTTATGGGTTATGGGTTATGGGTTATGGATTTGACTGCAACAGGGCATCAACATGCTGGCGAATCACTGCGATATCACCGTCGGCAAATCCCTGATGTACCCAGCGCACCATACCTTGCTGATCAATCAGATAGGAGGTCGGCATACCCACCAGGCCAAAGGTGTCGTAGCTGCTGCCAGAGGTATCCGAGACATTGGGGAAAGACACACCCAGTTCGTCCAGGAAGCGGCGACCCAATGCCGGGTCATCATCCAGGTTCACCCCCAATACCACAAACGCTTGGTCGCTGAGCTGCTGCTGTAAATGCGCCAGTTGCGGCAAGGACTTACGGCAGGGGCCGCACCAGGAAGCCCAGAAATCCAGATACACCACCTTGCCCCGAAAGTCACTCAGACGCTGATGAGAGCCATCCCGGGATAACGACGGCAGGTTAAAGTCGAACCCCGGTTCCCCGGCCTGTAACGCACTGGCGGACAGTGACCAGCACAGACTCATCAGGCTGGTGAGGCATAAGGCGGTAAAACGATTCATAAAAAAGCCCGTTCGGTTGGGTAGCAAACGGCTACGATACAGGGATTGGCCGGGGTTGGGCAAAACCCGGGCGGTGTCTTGGGTCAGCAGCCTGGCTCGATACGCAAGGCCAGGGCTTCAGGCAGGGGTTCTTACCGCTGCAGGGAATGACCATCTGTTGACAGGGTTGTTCACTTGCGGAATCGACACGGCCCAAGACGCCAGCTTCAAAATCTGGATAATACCTTCCCTTACATTGCTCTCGGCTTTGCTTGCACTGTTGCGCTTAACGCCGCCGCGTCACTCTCCAATTTTTAATCCGGTATCCCCATGGAAATCAAGGTCAACTTTCTCGATAACCTTCGCCTCGAAGGCAAGTTCGATGATTTTAACGTTATCTCGGATCAGCCCATTCGTTATAAAGGCGATGGTTCCGCACCGGGGCCGTTTGATTATTTTCTGGCGTCGTCGGCCATGTGTGCCGCGTATTTTGCCAAGATGTACTGTATTGCCCGGGATATACCGACCGAAAACCTGCGGCTGGTGCAAAACAATATTGTTGATCCGGAGAACCGCTATAAACAACTGCTGAAAATCCAGCTGGAATTACCGGAAGGTATTGCCGAAAAAGACCGCCAGGGAATATTGCGCTCCATGGAACGTTGCACCGTCAAACGGGCGATTCAGACCGGGATCGAGTTTGATATTGAAGTGGTCGATAACCTGGATGACGATACCCAGGCGCTGTTGCTGGCAGGCTCGGCGGTAGCGGGAGAAGACACACCGGCAGCCACCTATATTGCCGGTAAAGATCTGCCGCTGGAACAAACCATCGCCAAAATGACCGGCCTGCTGGCGGATCTGGGGATGAAAATCGAGATCGCCTCCTGGCGTAATATCGTGCCGAATGTCTGGTCGTTACATATTCGGGATGCGGCCTCACCGATGTGTTTTACCAATGGTAAAGGCGCCACCAAAGAGAGTGCCTTGGCATCGGCGCTGGGGGAATTTCTGGAGCGGCTGAACTGTAATTTTTTCTACAATGACCAGTTCTTTGGTACTGATATTGCTGACGCTGATTTTGTATTTTACCCCAATGAGCGCTGGTTCCAGCCTGGCCCTGATGATGCGCTGCCGCCTGAAATCCTGGATGAGCATTGCCTGTCAATTTATAACGCCGACGGCGAGTTATGCGCCTCGCACCTGTTCGATACCAATTCGCGGCTGGTGAACCATGGCGGCAACATTGACCGTGGTATTGTTTCCTTGCCTTTTACACGCCAGTCCGATGGTGAGACGGTGTATTTCCCTTCCAACCTGATCGAAAACCTGTTTCTCAGTAATGGCATGAGCGCCGGTAATACCCTGGCGGAAGCGCAGGTGCAGTGTTTGTCGGAAATTTTCGAACGGGCAGTCAAACGTCAGATTCTGGAGCAAGAGCTGGCGTTGCCCGATGTGCCGGATGCGGTACTGGCACGTTACCCGGGTATTGTTGCAGGGATTAAAGGGCTGGAAGAGCAGGGCTTCCCTGTGCTGGTGAAGGATGCGTCTCTGGGTGGTTTGTATCCGGTGATGTGCGTCACGCTGATGAATCCACGGACCGGTGGTGTCTTTGCCTCATTCGGAGCGCATCCCAGTTTTGAAGTTGCCCTGGAGCGGTCGCTGACCGAGTTGTTGCAAGGGCGCAGCTTCGAAGGCCTGAACGACTTGCCGCAGCCAACCTTTGAAAGCAATGCGCTGACGGAGCCCAATAACTTTGTTGAACACTTTATTGATTCGACCGGGGTAGTGAGCTGGCGCTTCTTCAGTAGCAAAGCGGATGTGGAATTCAGCGAATGGGATTTCCGCGCCCCCTTGTCAGCCAACCCCAGCCCGGAAGAACGCCAGCAGGCCAGTCAGGCAGAAGCCGACAGCCTGTTTGCCATTCTCGCAGATATGGGGCTGGAGGTTTATTGTGCTGAATACAACGACCTGGGAGTACCGGCTTGCCGAATCCTGGTGCCGGGATATTCCGAAGTGTACCCGGTGGATGATCTGATCTGGGACAACACTAACAAGGCACTGTTTTTCCGCGAAGATATACTCAACCTGCACCGTCTCAGTGAGCAACAGCTGGAGGCGCTGCTGGACGGACTGGAAGACAGCGAGCTGGATGACTACACCGATATCACCACTCTGATTGGCATTGAGTTTGACGATAATACCGTTTGGGGCCAGCTCACCATTCTGGAGCTGAAGTTCATGATTTGTCTGGCGCTTCAGCGTCTGGATGACGCCAAGGAGCAGGTTGAAACCCTGCTGCAATTTAACGACAACACGGTGGAACGTGGCTTGTTCTTTCAAGTCGTCAATGCCGTGCTGGAAGTTACCCTGGACGATGATATGGAACTGGACGATTACCGGCTTAATTTTGGTCGTATGTTTGGAGCTGAACGACTGGCCGCCGCCATCGGCATGGTGGATGGTTCCGTGCGCTTTTATGGCCTGACCCCGACCAGCCTGCAGCTGGACGGTCTCGACAAGCATTTACGCCTGATCGACAGCTATAAAAAATTGCATAAGGCCCGGGCAGCCAAGGCAGCCTTGTCTTGATACCGGGTGTTAGTGGGCCGGTTTGGTGGGCCGGGATCGTTGAGAGTTGAGCTGTCTGCTCCAGTGATGGATTCGATGGCCTGACAGGACTGGTCTGTAAAAAGACGATGATCGGGGCAAGCAATAAAAAACCGGGCGCTGCCCGGTTTTTTATTGTCAGTAATCAGGCGCACTCGCGAAGTTAGCGGCGCAGATACTGGTTAAAATCGACATTGCTGGCAGCCAATACCGCCTGAATACGATTGTGTACACTGAGTTTACGCAAAATCGCCGAGACGTGCGCTTTGACGGTGGTTTCAGCAATCGACAGATTGTAGGCAATCTGCTTGTTGGATTCGCCACTGGCCATACGTTCCAATACCAGCAATTGGCGACGAGTCAGACTGTTAAGCATTTCCGGAGGAATCAGGTTTTCATCCTGGATACGGCGCTGACGGGAACGGCCATCATCCGTGGCACGGATGACATCGGATGGCAGATACACCTGTCCAGCTAACACCTGTTCGAGTGCCTGGGTCATTTTTTCCCGTGGCAGTGACTTGATAATAAAGCCCACAGCGCCATAGGTCATGGCTTGCAGCACCACGCTTTTTTCTTCCTCGGCAGAGATGATAACCACCGGGATTGTCGGGGACTCGTTGCGTAACTGAATCAGGCCGTTCAAGCCGTTCATGCCAGGCATGTTCAGATCGAGCAGAATCAGGTCGAGGTCATCCTGGGTACCGGCCATCGCCGCGGCAGACTCAAGATTTTCTGCCTCGAGAATATCGGAATTGGGGTAGCGGTTACGAATGACATCGGCAATGGCTTCCCGGAACAGCGGGTGATCATCCGCAATCAGCAGCTTGTAAACAGGCGTGTCGTTTTCCGTCAGCGGGCTGGTCGGCAATTCTGCCGTAGTGATTGTATCAGTCATATCTGGCTGTGCGCTCTGGCTGGGGGAGTCATCACTGGCGCTTGAGGATGCGCTGTGGCCGGTCTGGAGTGTCAACATGATAGCTACACCTGTTTATTTATTTTTGTAATCTCTGCATTACACCCCGTGTTGCTACTGTCAGGTATCCTACCTTGGCGTTTTGTATGGGGGTCTAAAGTAGTAAAGTTAGTCGAAATCGCCTTCTTTGGCACCGTATTTTTGCTTTCTTTAGCATGGTTCTTGGTAAAAATTGTATATTTTATGAATCCAGGGCATTAATCGGGAAGATTTCCCTATCCTGTTTACCTAGTGCCAAAGCAGACGCGATCAGCAACGGCAGAGGCAGAGTCAGCAGACCGGCGGTCGTCCAGAATAGCTGCATCTAATAATAACGATAAGGCAGATGTGGATGGCATTTCTAAATTCTCCCTCTAACAGTGGTTCGACATGGACTGTCTTTGGCAGTCTGGCGGGGTGTCTGGTACCCCTGGCCGCCTGGGCAGAGGCTAGTCCGGTTACGGACGAAATCGTTGTCATAGCGCCAACTCCTGTAATGGGTACCGGTGTGCGGGAAGACCAACTGGTCAGCCCGGTACAAAGTCTGGGCAGTGATGACCTGGAGCGTATTCAGGCACAAAATATTGCTGAACATCTGCGCTATCAGCTGGGTTCGGTAAGCATTAACGAAGCGGTCAGCAACCCCTATCAACCGGATGTTCAATATCGTGGTTTTACGGCATCGCCGTTGCTGGGATTACCGCAAGGCGTATCCGTGTATATGAACGGTGTGCGTTTTAACGAGCCTTTTGGGGACACGGTAAACTGGGATCTGTTACCAACGGATGCCGTCAGTAATATGACGCTGTATTCTGGCTCCAATCCGCTGTTTGGCCAGAATACCCAGGGCGGCGCCATTGCGATGACCACCAAAAACGGCTTCAACACCGAATACAATGAGTTGGAGCTGGGGGCGGGTCAGTTTGGTTTTCGTCAAGCGCAGTTCCAGAGCGGTGGCAATGGCCAGTTGGGTAATCAAGACGTTGGCTATTACGTATTACTCAATCGTGAAGAAGAAGATGGCTGGCGTGATGCCTCTGGCAGCGATATCCGCCAGGCCATGTCGGTACTGAGCTGGCGCTCGCTGAACAGCTCGTTGAATCTGACAGTCTTGCTGGACGACAACGAAATGATCGGTAATGGTGCCGTGCCCCAGGCATTGATGGATATCGAAGGCCGCAGCGCTATTTATACCAACCCGGATATCACTCGCAACCGACTGAATTATTTTGCCCTGGATGGTGATCACTGGTTCTCGGATACCTTGCAGCTGGCCGGTAATATTTATCTGCGCCGTAACCTCACCACCACAGTAAATGGCGACGACTCGGATTACGAAGAATGCTTGCTTAATGGTGCTGAAACCCTGTGTGAAGAAGACGAAGACGGTGGCGATGAAGAGCCAGTCACCTTTGTGGGTTACGATGACGATGACACACTGGAAGCCATTGCTGCCGAGCTGGGGCTGGATATTGATGCCGACGACGTTGACGGTACTCTGAACACCTCCCGCACCGAACAAAACAGTCAGGGCTTCAGTCTGCAGTTGGCGTCTTCGGCACCAGTTGCCGGTCGGGACAATCTGTTTACCGCTGGTGTGACACTGGATCAGGCTGATATTCACTTTCGCTCACGTACCGGCTTTGCCATTCTCAATAACGATGAGCCAGGGGATGCCCGAGACGTCACAGCCATTGGCCTCTACGACAGTGAGTCTGAAGTCAGCCTGCAAACCGATACCCAGACCATGGGGGTGTTTTTTAGCAACACGCTGGCCGTGGATGACCAGCTCAGTGTGACCGTTGGTGCCCGATACAATCACGTCCATATCAAGATGCAGGATCAATTGGAATCCGGGCCGGGATCGCTGGATGGCGACCACACCTTTACCCGGGTCAATCCAATGCTGGGAGCAGCCTATGTCATGGATAATGGCTTGAACGTATACGCCAGCTACAGCGAATCATCACGAGCACCAAGCCCGGCCGAGCTCAGCTGTGCGGATGAAAATGATCCATGCAAACTGCCCAATGGTTTTGTGTCAGATCCGCCGCTGGAGCAAGTGGTTACGCGTTCTGTGGAAGCGGGTCTGAAAGGCACTGCCAGCCGCAATATCCGCTGGACCGCCGGTGTTTTCCGCTCTACCAGCCACGATGATATTCTGTTTCAGCAGGCGGGTGGTTTGCCGTCTGAAGGGTATTTTGCCAATGTCGGGAAAACCCGCCGACTGGGAACCGAGCTGGGGATGACAGGCCACTGGAGCGATGTTCAGGTAGCCGTTTCTTATACCTGGATGCGAGCCACCTTTGAAACGCCGTTTGTATCGTTCAGCCCCAATAATCCGCAAGGTTCTGATCGACAGGTTGAAGCGGGCGACCAGATTCCCGGGCTGCCACAGCACAATCTGAAAATGGCGGCCGACTGGAACCTGTTGCCACAAGTGTCAGTGGGTGGCGATATTCAGTATCGCAGCAGCCAGTACTTCCGTGGTGATGAGGCCAATGAAAATGAGCAACTGGCTGGTTATACCCTGGTGAATGTCCGGGCCAGCTACGCGCCAACCGATGCCATTGAAATCTATGGTCGTGTCGTTAATGTATTCGATCGCGAATACGAAACCTTTGGTGTTTATGGTGAATCGGATGAAGTGCTGGATGAAGCCTATCCCGGATTTGAAGAAGACAGCTTTGTTGGCCCAGGTGCACCACGAACCGTCAAGGCAGGTATCAAAATCGGCTTCTGATCAGCCGATGCGATGGCCATTACGGCCATTGCCCCGGGGCACAACCGGGGCACGTGTATGAACGTCATGACCCGTATCCTGCTGATGGTCAACAGCGCCTTTGCACTGGCGCTGCTGGTCAGCCTGGCCACGTTGCTGGTGCAAGGGCGGGACGATGTGCTGCGCGAGCAGCAGGCGATGAAACCGGTAGTGGAAGCATTGATCCGTTCCGGTCAGCCGCAACAGATACTGGCGCTGGTTGGTAGCAGTTTGCGGCATGTACGGGTTGCCGGTACCTATACCGAACGCCCGGACGAACACTCGGTGCCAGCCTGGTTTGAGGCCTTGTTCGATCACCCCGGGCGCGGTTATCAGCTGGCACTGACCGACAGTCACGGCCAAAAAGTGATCCTGATGTCGGATGATCGTGATGAAATCGAAGAAGTCTGGCATTCCTCCAGCTGGCTGTTCTGGTTGTTTTGTGGTTGTGCTCTGGTTTCCAACCTCGCTATTTATCTGGGGGTACGGGCCGGACTGCGGCCTTTGGCGGATGTGCTGGCCGCTTTTGACCAGGTGCAGCAAGGGCACCTGAACGCCCGTCTCGGGCATTACAGTTTACGCGAAGCCAATAACCTGGCCTGGCATTTCAACGCCATGACAGAATCACTGGAAAGCGCCCGTAACGAAAACCGCTACCTGACCCGCACCCTGATGGAAATTCAGGAGCAAGAGCGCTCGGCGTTAGCCCGGGAATTACACGATGACCTTGGTCAGCAGCTAACGGGTGTTCGAGTGCATTCCTGCGTATTACCTTTCCAGTTGGACAAGCCAGCCCAGTTACTGGAAACCAGTGAGTGTATCCAGGCAGGCTGCGATGCCATCAATCTGGGTTTTCGTCGTATCATCAACAACCTGTATCCCGTGGTGCTGGAGCGGCTGGGTTTGCAGTCCGCCGTCGATGAGTTGTTACGCACGACCGGGCAAACGACAGGGCTGGATTGTGTGTTGTCGGGTGATACCTGGCCAGGCTGGAATGAAGAGGACGCCGCGCAGATCTATCGGCTGGTACAGGAAGCGGTTAACAATGCCGTGCGGCATGCGGCAGCGGATGAGATCCGGGTATCGTTAACCTTGGACAGCCAGAAAACCGTGACGCTGCAGATCCAGGATAACGGTAATGGTGCAACGGAGGCAGTGGCCGGGTTTGGTATGCGCTCCATGGCTGAGCGTGCCCGATTGCTGGGTGGTACCCTGACGGTCGACTTTGCCGCTGAGGGAACGAAGGTCAGCGCGCATTTGCCTTATCCTCAAGATGCCGAGGACAAAGACCCTTGCCCGCAGGGTACTTAACAAAGGAAGTGGCTGGATGGCTCTGACAATTTTACTGGCAGATGATCACGCCGTGGTACGGCAAGGTTATGGCTCCCTGTTGGCGGCCATGATTGATGAGGTGCAGTTTATCGAGGCGGGTTCGGGGACGGATGCCGCCTTGCTGTTTTTTCAGCATGCCCCCGATATTCTGATTCTGGATGTGAATATGGCAGATATGTCGGGCATCGAAGTGTGTCGCCAGTTGATAGGCGCCAAGCCGGATGCCCGTATTCTTATCTTCAGTATGTATGAAGAAGCGACGGTGATTCGGGAAGCATTAAACGCGGGTGCATTGGGGTACTTATCCAAGTCGAGCCCACCGGCAGTGATGTTGCAGGCGGTTACTCAGGTGGCTGCTGGACAGTCCTTTATGGAACCGAGATTTGAATCATTGTTGGCAGTGGGCTGTCGCTCTACCGAGCGCAAGCGTATGGCCGACCCGACTAACTGTGGTGCTGCAGTGATTGACCCGCTGGCGTCGCTGGCAACCCGGGAACGTGAAATTGCCGAGCGACTCTTGGAAGGCAAAAACAATCAGGTTATTGCCACCGAGCTTGGCATCAGTGCCAAAACCGTTGCCAATCGCGCTACGGTGATCCGGCAGAAGTTTGGCGTTGGCAGCACCGCCGAGCTGATGCGCAAGATTCTGGGCTGACGGATCATTGCTGGATGACGACAGATTGCCCCGCGTTAGCAAGAAACGTCATCAGCCAGCAGGGCACAAGGTCTCAGGACGTGAGGTATCAGCCTTGATACAGCATGGCAGCAGCGACATCGTCGCGCACCAGCTTGCCACACAATAACTCCACCAGAGTCAGTGCCAGGGGCAGGGCGGTTGCTGGCCCGCGGCTGGTAATCAGATTGCCATCCACGACCACGTCATCATCATGATTGATGCAGGCTCCTGCCTGGGTCAGCAGCGGATCAAAGCTGGGATAACCGGTCATAACCCGGCCTGCGGTAATACCGGCAGCACCCAATACCACCGCCGGTGCGGCACAAATCGCAGCGATCCACTTTCCGGCCCGGTTTTGTTGCTGCAAACGGTGTAACAACCCCAGCGACGTAGCCAGATTGGCAGCCCCCGGCATACCGCCCGGTATGGCAATCAGATCAAATGGGTGATCAATCGCCAGCTTGCCCAGTACGCAATCGGCTTCAATCACGGTGGCGCGAGCGCAACGTACGCTGCGTTCCGGGCCAGTCGACGCCAGTGTGACGGTGATTCCAGCTCGGCGCAGTACGTTTACCAGGGTAATGACTTCCAGTTCTTCGTTACCATTGGCAATAGCAATCAGGGCGTTCATGGCAGAGTCCTCATATTGAAATAGCAAGAGATACGATCAAGACAAACAAGTAACGGGCGCAGTGTGAGAGTTACGGGGGCAAATGTCATGGTTTGTCGGTGTTATCCGCTGGTTTTTTCTGACACGGGTTATTTTGCCACTTTGCGATAACGTCCCCGGTGCTTCTGCTTAGCATGGCTGTATTCACTGAATCACGAGGAATACATCATGAGCGAGACCTGTTGCGCATCCAAGGCATCTACCACGATACCAACCCCGGTTCATCCACTGGATCCCTTGACCCAGGACGAACTGGCACAGGCCGCGGCGATTCTGAAACAAACGCAGCAGCTTGGCGATAGCTGCCGGTTTCCGTATTTACAACTGGAAGAGCCGCCCAAAGCCGAAGTGCTGGCATTTGAAGCAGGAAAGGCCTTTTCCCGTCGTGTCTTTGCCACCGTGCTGGATAAAAGCAACGGTGCGATGTTTGAAGCCATGGTGGATCTGGTTGCAGAAACCGTCACCGACTGGCAGCAACTGGACCCTGAAGTGACCGGGCAAGCCCCGATCATGATCGAAGAATTCTTTACCTGTGTGGATATCGTCCAGAACGATGCTGACTGGCGCGCTGCGGTCAAACGTCGTGGCCTGACCGATGCCGATATTGAAAACATCCAGATTGATCCCTGGTCGTTCGGGTACTTTGGGGATGACCCCAAATACAAAGGCAAGCGCCTGATGCGTGGCGTGGCGTTTTATCGTGACCAGTTTACCGATAACGGCTATGCCCATCCGATTGAAGGTCTGGTAGCCATTATTGATTTGAACGAAGGCAAGGTTATCGAGCTGCTTGACGATGGCCGTGATACCCCGATTCCGAAAACCAAGCGTAACTACGACACACCATCGTTGGGGGAGCCTCGTAGCGATGTCAAACCGCTGCATATTGTGCAACCGGAAGGCGTGAGCTTTGAAGTGGATGGCTGGAAAGTTAACTGGCAAAACTGGGAATTCCGGGTCGGCTTTACGCCACGGGAAGGCCTGGTATTGCATCAATTGGGTTATAACGACAAGGGCGAAACCCGTCCCATCATCTACCGCGCCAGTGTCACGGACATGGCGGTACCTTATTCCGACACGGCGTTGAACCATTACTGGAAATGCGCCTTCGACGGCGGCGAGTATGGCCTGGGGCGACTGGCCAACCAGCTGGAGCTGGGCTGTGATTGCCTGGGTGCGATCCATTATTTTGATATTCCGGCGGTCGATGACAAGGGCGAACCCTTCACCATGAAGAACGCCGTATGTATGCATGAAGAAGATTACGGCACCTTGTGGAAGCATTACGAATTCCGTACCGATGTATTTGAAGTCCGCCGTTCACGTCGTCTGGTGATCAGCTTTTTCTGTACCGTTGGCAACTATGATTATGGTTTTTACTGGTATCTGTACCAGGATGGCACCATTGAAATGGAAACCAAACTGACCGGTATTATCCAGACGGCCGGTATGGTTCCTGGCACCAAACCGGCATGTGGTGGTGGCCTGGTGACTCCGGAAATTTATGGCCCTTCACACCAGCATTTCTTTAATGCCCGTTTGCATATGATGCTGGATGGGGAACAAAACTCGGTTCTGGAAACCAATTTCAGCGCCAAGCCTGCGGGGGAAGACAACCCTTGGGGGAATGCTTTCAATACCGATGTCACGACCTTGACCACCGAACAGCAAGCTGCCCGGGAAGCCAATGGCCAGAGCGGCCGCTTCTGGAAGGTGATCAACCCCAACAAAACCAATGCCGTGGGCAATCATCCTGGTTACAAACTGATGGCGGAGCATAACCCCGTCATGCTGGCCCAGGCCGACAGTTATATTGGTCAGCGTGCCGGTTTTGCCGCCAAACACGTATGGGTAACCCCTTACGAGCCATCGGAGCGTTACGGCACCGGCAACTACCCGAACCAGAACAAGGGGGATGGCTTGCCGGTGTATACCCAACAAGACCGGAATGTCGAAAATACCGATATTGTGTTGTGGCACACCTACGGCCATACCCATATCTGCAAGCCGGAAGATTTCCCGGTGATGCCGGTGGAATACGTTGGCTTCAAGCTCAAGCCCAACAATTTCTTCGACGCCAACCCGGCCATGGACCTGCCAGCCGGCAAGGATCATCGCAGTGTCGGCGTCGCCGATGACGACAGTGATGGTGGAGATGGTGGTGATTGCTGTGCCAGCTAGGACATGAGCATCGAAACGATCAATACATGATTGAGACGATGTCCTGACCGAAGGCCAGCCAACCGGGAAAGCGGCGGGTTGGCCTTTGCGCCAAATATGATGGAGAGCGCCATGTTTGCACTGAATAATCAGTTCTGGCTGGAGTGTGGGTTTATTTTGCTGGTTGTGGTCTGGATCGCCCGGCAATCCGGTGGCTGGAAGCAGCCCTTGTTCTGGTTCGCCGTGGCACTGTTTGTGGTGGCCATGAACCCTTGGCTGGACACCCTGGCACGTCATTCCATTTGGTTGCACAGCTGGCAAAGTGTGGTTGTCCACCATCTGGTTCCCATGCTTTGGCTGGCGGTTTTTGCCGAGGCTGGTCTCTCAGCCAAGCGTGCTGAGGAAGCGGACAGCAAAGGTGATTGCCAGCAGCATAAAGAGACATCACTGCCATTCTGGCTCGGATTGACTCTGGCGGGGCTGCTATCCTGGATCGGCATGTTGCCAGCCTGGCATCAACCCTTGATGGACAGTCCGGTGCTGTATGCCCTGGGAAAATGGGCCATGGCGCTGGGGGGGGTATGGCTGTGTCTGAATCCTCAACGCCTGCAACAGCATGCCTTGCCGGTTGCCCTGGTGATGTTGCTACCCTTGGTAGGGCTGGGTCTGGCGATGGTGTTTAACCCGTTGATGTATCGTATGACGACGGCAATCACGGCCTATCCCGAGGCTGCTCCGTTGCTGGCATGGCTACCCCTGGCACTGCCTGGCATTGTCGACCAATGGCTGGGAGGGGCCGTGTTACTGAGCGGCGCATTCAGTTATTGGTTAATGAGTCGGGTCGTGCATGGTCCTTTGTCAGATCCTTCGGGGTCTGGCTCAGAGCCGGTGAGCAGTGGAATCATGCCGCCGAAGACTACGGGCGTCCTGTGCGGGTAGCGCTGGGCGTTTCACCAAACAGACGTCGATATTCCTGCCCAAAATAGCCGCCATGGTAAAACCCGTAATTGGCGGCAACCGAACCAATCGGTAACTCACTGGATAATAATTCCCGCCGTGCCGCATTCAGTTTGACGGCGCGCAGATACTGCGCCGGAGAACAACCTGCCACCCGTTCAAAACTGTAATTCAGCGTCCGCCGAGGTACGTTCAGCGTCTTGCAGATATCCAGAATACTGTCGTCGGCACCTTGTTCCGAGAGTACATGCTGATGGCAGCTGCGCACCAGATAATGATGCTGGTTGCCCAAGGGGCGCATCGGCCGGTTATGGTCAGTTGACGGTATAAACAGATCCAGCGTCATACTGATCAGCTGGTGCTGGATGGTGTGCTCGAGTGCCGCCCGGCGCGTGGCCTTGCGTTCCTCCTGATGCGAGAGTTCGGCCTCGTCCGGAAAGACAACCGTGTGCTCGTCGTCTTCGGATTGCAGCGCCAGCAGCTGGTTCAGCAAAGAGATTGCCTGGCTTTGCAGTCTGGCCAGATGGCGCGTATTTACGGGTACTTCGTAACTGCGTTGGGCCGACAGCAGCTGGTTCATATCCTCTTCTGTCAATAACGCGGTCAGTTCCTGTTGATCCAGTGAAATCACGATGTAGTCGGTATTGGCCGGGCCAACAAAAAAGAACTCATTCTGATAGGGCAGCAGGGTGACGCCGTCACTGGCGATATTACGCGCCTGATCCGAGGTTTTGGCATTATGGAACGAGATCGGAATCAGGACACTGATCTTGCCTGTTGGAGTGTGGGTGTGCTGGGCCACCGACAGATTCATGGTTTCCCGGAACAGCCGGACCGATGGCAGTTCGACATCCTGCAAGCGGCCATGGAAATGCCCTGGCACTACCTGGTCGTATTGCTGCGGCCAGGAAGAAAGTGAATGGGCGAAGGAATTGACTTCGTTACAAACCGTGTTTTCGATACGAGGCTGAACACTTGTCATGCCGCAACTGCCAATAAAAGAGTATCTGCTTCAAACAGCAAGAGCCACGCCACAAATACCGGCTGGTCTTGATCACCTTGATGGCTGCCAGAGGTGACAGGAGAGCAAGAATAAGGTCGGAGTGGCTAGCATAATCCGGCCTTCTCATCATTTGATTGGGATGCGGCGAATTGTCACTGCTTGTCTGCCTGCAAAAGCAATGACAGTGGTTCGATTTTTAGTGTTGATACCCTTCGATGGCAGATGAAAGACAGTTCAGAGACTATTCAAAGACAGATATATGACTTTTCACTGGTTATTGTCGCTGCACTGTAATGTTACGGATACAGGATAATGCCCTGTCTGAGGGCGTGAGGGCCGCTGTCCGGTTTACAGCCCGCCAGTGTGGCGTTAGAGTACCCCGCCTGAATTTTGTGATCGCACGTGGCCTGTCGTAGGGGCCACCACTGACCAAGGAAATACTATGCCTGTTATTACCCTTCCCGATGGTTCTCAACGTACGTTCGAGCAACCGGTAACTCTGATGCAAGTGGCCGAAGATATTGGCCCGGGTCTGGCGAAGGCCACCGTTTGCGGCCGTATCAACGGCACGCTGGTGGATGCTTGTGAACTGATTACCGATGATGCGGATGTCACGCTGATTACCGGCCGGGATACGGAAGGTCTGGAAGTGATTCGTCACTCCTTTGCTCACCTGGTTGGCCATGCGGTCAAGCAACTGTACCCAACCGCCAAAATGGCGATTGGTCCAGTGATCGAGAACGGCTTCTATTACGACATCGATTATGAGCGTCCATTTACACCGGAAGACGTGGCAGCGATCGAAAAGCGTATCAAGGAGCTGGTCAAAAAAGACTATCCCGTGATCAAGGAAATGACACCTATCGAGCAGGCTCGGCAGGTGTTTGTTGAACGTGGCGAAGAGTACAAGGTTGAACTGGTTGATGGCCTGATTGAAAAAGGTGAAACCAGCGTCGGCCTCTACCACCACGAAGAATACATTGATATGTGTGTTGGCCCTCACGTGCCGAATACCCGAGTCATGCGCATCTTCAAGTTGCAGCGTGTGTCCGGTGCCTACTGGCGTGGCGATTCCAACAACAAGCAGTTGCAGCGTATTTACGGTACCGCCTGGAACGACAAGAAGGCGATGAAAGAATATCTCGTGCGCCTGGAAGAAGCGGAAAAACGGGATCACCGTAAACTGGCCAAACAACTGGACTTGTTCCACCTGCAGGAAGAAGCACCGGGTATGGTGTTCTGGCATCCGAATGGCTGGACCATTTATCAGGTGCTGGAACAGTACATGCGCAAAGTGCAGAACGATGCCGGTTATCTGGAAATTAAAACCCCGCAAGTTGTTGACCGCACGCTGTGGGAAAAATCCGGGCACTGGGAACACTACGCCGACGCGATGTTTACCACTGAATCGGAAAAACGCACTTACGCGGTCAAGCCGATGAACTGCCCGTGTCATATCCAGGTCTTTAACCAGGGGCTGAAAAGCTATCGTGACCTGCCGCTGCGTCTGGCCGAATTTGGTTCCTGTCACCGCAACGAACCATCCGGTGCCTTGCACGGCATTATGCGTGTACGTGGTTTTACCCAGGATGACGCCCATATCTTTGTTACCGAAAGCCAGATTCGCCAGGAAGCGGCCGACTTTATCCGTCTGACGCTGGATGTTTACAAAGATTTCGGCTTTGACGTGGTTGAGATGAAGCTGTCGACCCGACCTGAAGGCCGTATCGGTGATGATACATTGTGGGATCAGGCAGAATCGGCATTGGAAGATGCCTTGAATGATGCCGGCCTGGACTGGGAACTGCAGCCTGGCGAAGGAGCCTTCTACGGACCGAAAATCGAATTCTCATTGCGGGATTGTATTGGTCGGGTTTGGCAGTGTGGTACCGTCCAGCTCGACTTTATGCTGCCAGAACGACTGGGCGCGCAATATGTCGATGAAGACAACGAACGCAAAACACCAGTGATGTTGCACCGGGCGATTCTTGGCTCGTTTGAGCGCTTTGTTGGTATTCTGATCGAGCATTATGCCGGTGCCATGCCACCCTGGTTGGCTCCGCAGCAGGTTGCCGTTCTGAATATTACCGATAATCAGGGTGAATATTGCCAGAATTTGGCAAAAACACTCAAATCAAGAGGCTATCGGGCGAATGCGGACTTGAGAAACGAGAAGATCGGCTTTAAAATTCGTGAGCACACTTTGCACAAGGTACCCTATCTGCTTGTGGTAGGGGATAAAGAAGTTGAAGCAAACACCGTAGCTGTGCGCACTCGTAAGGGAGATGATCTAGGCGTAATGACTATTGACGCATTCCAAGCCCTCCTCGATAGTGCTATAGAACAGCGCGGACGGTTTGGAATGGAGAACTGAATATCAGACGCGACAATAGAAGAGGCAGCCGCAACGACGATCGGGCTGCTATTAACGATCAGATACGTGCAACCGAAGTCCGACTGATCGGCGCCGATGGCAATCAGGTCGGGGTAGTTAGCATCCAGGAAGCTCTGCAAATAGCGGAAGAATCCGAGCTGGATCTTGTTCAGATCTCAGACGGTGACCCGATTGTTTGTAAAGTCATGGACTTTGGCAAGAAGCTTTACGAAGAGAAAAAGCAGAAAGCCGAAGCCAAGAAAAAACAGCACCAGGTTCAGATCAAGGAAATGAAATTCCGCCCTGGTACTGAAGAAGGGGATTACCAGATCAAGCTGCGTAACCTCACTCGATTCCTGGAAGGCGGCGACAAGGCGAAAGTCTCCCTGCGTTTCCGTGGCCGAGAAATGGCCCACCAGAATATCGGTATGGAGCTGATGAGACGCATCGAAGCTGATCTTGCTGAGATGGGTGTTGTTGAGCAACATCCCAAAATGGAAGGTCGCCAGATGGTTATGGTGATCGCACCAGGTAAGAAGAAGTAGTCCGGTTCTGCAAACGACATCCAGAAACCCCTGCGTTAGCCGGGGTTTCTGTTTTTCTACCGACTACTGAACAGATCCCGTCCGTGCCCAAGGGCCAGAGCGGGTGTAACGGCAGGTGTAGTACAGGGTCTTAGTTTCTGTGCGCGCCATTACTATTGGAGTACCAAAATGCCTAAAATCAAAACTAAGCGCGCGGCAGCCAAGCGTTTTAAAAAGACTGCAAACGGCTTCAAACACCGTAATGCATTCCGCAGCCACATCCTGACCAAAAAGAGCACCAAGCGTAAGCGTCATCTGCGCGGCATGAATCAAGTCAATGCCTCAGATAAAAAGCTTGTTATCCGCATGTTGCCTAACCTTTAAGTCCAGGAGATAGAATATGGCTCGCGTAAAACGTGGTGTAGTCGCTCGTCGTCGTCACAAAAAAATTCTGAAACTGGCCAAAGGTTATTACGGTGCACGTTCACGTGTATTCCGTGTTGCCAAACAAGCCGTGATCAAAGCTGGTCAGTATGCTTACCGTGACCGTCGTCAAAGGAAGCGTCAGTTCCGTCAACTGTGGATTGCTCGTATCAATGCGGGTGCTCGTCAGAACGGACTGTCTTACAGCAAATTCATCAACGGCCTGAAAAAAGCCTCTGTTGAAATTGACCGTAAAGTACTGGCCGACCTGGCAGTAAACGAGAAAGCAGCATTTGCAGCTCTGGTTGAGAAAGCCAAAGTTAGCCTGTAATTTCTCTGGGTTGCCTTGCCTGATGGATATAATCCAGACAGCAAGGTAATGCCAAATTCAGCTTCTGGCGATAACTTCTGTTATGGTTGGAAGCAACGAAAATAGGGGAATAGCCAAGGCGATTCCCCTATTTTTTTGTCCAAATTCAAGACAACGATGGAATCAGCGATGGAAAACCTTGAGGCCCTGACTCAGCAAGCCCTGGCCGCTGTATCCGATGCGCAGGATGTGGCCGCGCTGGATCAGGTTCGAGTTCAGTTTCTGGGTAAAAAAGGGGAAATTACTTCCCTGATGAAAAACCTGGGCAAAGTGTCTGCGGAAGATCGCCCCAAAATCGGTGCGGTGATCAATGAAGCCAAAAGCCAGGTTCAGGACGCGATCAACAGCCGCAAGCAAGCGCTGGAATCCGCAGCCCTGGAAGCCCGGCTGGCGGCAGAAAAAATCGACGTTACCCTGCCAGGTCGAGCGCAGCAGGAAGGCAGTCTGCATCCTGTGACCCGCACCCTGGAGCGTATCGAAACCTTCTTCCGTAATGCCGGATACCAGGTTGAAGAAGGGCCAGAAATTGAAGACGATTTCCATAATTTTGAAGCCTTGAACATTCCATCGCATCATCCGGCCCGTGCGATGCACGATACCTTCTACTTTGATGCGAACACCCTGTTGCGGACTCATACTTCACCGGTACAGATTCGCACCATGGAAGCCCGTCAGCCACCGGTACGGATTATTTGCCCTGGCCGGGTATACCGTTGTGACTACGATCAGACCCACTCACCGATGTTCCACCAGGTGGAAGGGCTGCTGGTCGACAAGGGCGTCAGCTTTGCTGACCTGAAGGGTACGATCCAGCAGTTTTTGAGCGTGTTTTTCGAAAAAGAACTGGTAGTTCGCCTGCGGCCTTCCTATTTTCCGTTTACTGAGCCATCTGCCGAAATCGACATCGAATGGGTTATCGAAACACCGGAAGGCACCAAGCGTCGCTGGCTCGAAGTGGGGGGCTGCGGCATGGTTCACCCGAACGTGTTCAAACACGTAGGGATTGACCCGGATGAGTACACCGGTTTTGCCTTTGGCATGGGGGTAGAGCGTCTGGCGATGTTGCGTTATGGCGTCAACGACCTGCGCTTGTTCTTCGAGAACGATCTGCGCTTCCTGCAGCAATTCCGTTAATTCAGGCTCATCGAAAAAGGTAAACACATGAAATTCAGCGAACAGTGGTTGCGCGAATGGGTGCAGCCTGAAGCAGACACCCAGCAACTGGTTGATCAGATCACGATGGCGGGCCTGGAAGTGGATGGCACTGAAGCCGTCGCCGGTGATTTCTCTGGCGTTGTGGTTGGCCAGGTTGTCACACGAGAACAACACCCTGATGCCGACAAGCTCAGCTTGTGCCAGGTGACCGACGGCAACGAGACTTTCCAGATTGTCTGTGGTGCTCCCAATGTACGCGAAGGGTTAAAAATCCCGTTCGCCAAGATTGGTGCCGTTTTGCCCGGCAACTTCAAAATCAAGAAAGCCAAATTACGCGGCGTCGAATCGTTCGGCATGTTGTGTGCCGAAGCCGAACTGGGCCTGTCAGAAAGTTCTGATGGCCTGATGGAGCTGCCAGCATCGGCTCCTGTCGGTGAAGATTTCCGTGTCTACATGAATCTGGACGACGTCGTTATTGATGTGGACCTGACCCCCAACCGGGGTGATTGTCTGAGCATTGCCGGCCTGGCACGTGAAACCGGCCTGCTGTTCAAGGCCGCAGTGCAGGGACCAGCGATCGAGCCGGTTGCCGCCGTGATTGACGATGTACCTGTTATCGACGTGGTTGCGCCAGAAGCATGCCCTCGTTATGTGAGTCGCATCATCAAAGGGGTCGATGTCAAAGCCGAAACTCCATTGTGGATGGTCGAGAAATTACGTCGTAGCGGTGTCCGCTCAATCGATCCAGTGGTCGACATTACCAACTTTATTCTGTTGGAACTGGGCCAGCCCATGCACGCCTTTGACTACTCCCGTATCGACGGTGGTATCCGTGTCCGCATGGCCGAACAAGGCGAAAAACTGACCCTGCTCGACGGCCAGGAAATAGAACCCGGTTCCGATACCCTGATGATTGCCGACCATAACAAACCGCTGGCCATGGCCGGTGTGATGGGCGGTGAGCATTCCGGCGTCAGTAATACAACGGTTGACCTGTTACTGGAAGCGGCATTTTTTAATCCGATCATTATCGCCGGTAAAGCCCGTGCCCATGGATTACACACAGACTCTTCCCATCGCTTTGAGCGTGGGGTGGACTACGACCTGGCTGTACAAGCCATGGAACGTGCAACCCGGTTGATTCTGGATATCTGTGGCGGCCAGCCTGGCCCGGTCGTTGACATTGCAGCAGCAGAGCACCTGCCCAAAGCCGCTGAAATTCATCTGCGTAAAGCCCGTATCGAGCTGATTCTGGGCCTGACGTTTGAGGATGCAGAAGTAGAAGATATCCTTGCGCGCCTGGGCATGAGCGTGACACGCACTGATGACGGCTGGAAAGCCGTCGCCCCCAGCTACCGTTTTGATATGGCCATTGAACCTGACCTGATCGAAGAGCTGGCCCGGATCTACGGTTACAACCGCTTGCCTGTGCGTACACCGGAAGCCGCGATGCCTCTGGCTATCGTGCCAGAAAACCGCTACACCATCAGCGATGTTCGCCGCATGATGGTGGCACGGGGTTATCACGAAGCCATCACCTACAGCTTTGTTGATCCGGCGATGCAACAGGCGCTGGACCCTGATCTTGCCGGTCTGGCATTGTTGAACCCGATTTCTTCGGAAATGTCTGTCATGCGCACCAATCTGTGGGCCGGACTGGTACCGGCCGCAGGTTACAACCTCAAGCGCCAACAGCCACGAGTGCGTCTGTTTGAAACCGGCTTGCGGTTTGTGCCATCGGAAGATGGCCTGAAGCAGTTGCCAACACTGGCCATGCTGGCGACGGGCAATCGGTTGCAACAAAACTGGTCTGCCACAGAAACTCCCGTCGACTTCTTTGATGTCAAAGGGGACGTCGAAGCCCTGCTGACAAGAACCGGCAGTCTGGATGAATTCCGCTTTGTGGCCGACAAGCACTCAGCCTTGCATCCGGGACAAACCGCCCGAATCGACAAGCTGATTGATGGTGAGTGGACGGAACTGGGCTGGATGGGGGCATTACACCCGGAAACCCAGAAACAGGTGGATATCAAGCAAACCCTGTTTGTGGTTCAGCTGGATATGAGCCTGTTGCTGCAAACCACCATTCCGGCTTTTGAAGAGTTATCCAAGTACCCGGAAATGCGTCGGGACCTCGCCTTGGTGGTCGACAAGCATCTTGCCGTTGACGACGTACTGGAGCAGATTCGCAGCCAGGCCGGAGAGTACCTCGCCAAGCTTAATCTGTTTGATGTATACGAAGGTAAAGGCATTGATCCAGATAGAAAAAGCCTGGCTCTGGGCTTGACCTGGCAACATCCATCGCGCACTCTTACTGACCAAGAAGTGAACGATTCAGTGGATGCTGTTTTGTCACACTTGGAGCAAACACTTGGAGCAACGTTGCGGGGTTAGCATGACAGCCTTGACCAAAGCGGAACTGGCAGAAAAACTGTTCGAGGAACTTGGTCTCAACAAACGTGAGGCCAAGGACATGGTCGATCTCTTTTTTGATGAGATCCGCGATAGTCTGCGCCGAAACGAACAGGTCAAATTATCCGGTTTCGGTAATTTTGACCTGCGCGACAAAAGCCAAAGGCCAGGGCGTAACCCAAAAACCGGCGAGGAGATTCCGATCTCCGCTCGCCGCGTTGTTACCTTCAAACCCGGCCAGAAACTGAAGGTTCGAGTAGAAGCTTATGCTGGAACCCAGCCACAATAACGAATTGCCAGCCATTCCGGCAAAACGATACTTTGCCATCGGTGAAGTCAGCGATCTCTGCGACGTCAAACCACATGTGCTGCGCTACTGGGAGCAGGAATTCCCACAGCTTAGCCCGGTCAAGCGTCGCGGCAATCGTCGTTATTACCAGCGTCAGGATGTGATCCTGGTACGTGAAATTCGTGAACTGCTGTATGGCGAAGGCTACACCATTCAGGGGGCACGTCAGCGCCTGGAATACGGAGCAAGCGAGAATACCGCCGCCATGGATCAGGCATTGATAAAATCCATGATTATCGAGTTGAAGGAAATCGAGACTCTGCTCTCGGAATGGTAAAAAAACTTCCATCTATCAACTACTTGAGTATAATGCGTGCTTCTGGAACAGCCTCTGTTTCAGAGTGTCGGGGCGTAGCGCAGCCTGGTAGCGCACTTGCATGGGGTGCAAGGGGTCGAGTGTTCGAATCACTCCGTCCCGACCAATTTTTCCTTTAAAAATCAGTGGCTTATATTTTCGCTATTTTCCCAAACTAGCTGCTTCCTAATATTATTTCCTAATATACAGTTGTAGATCCATACAGGTTTTCCTTGGTCTGGATGCTGCACAATCACAATATAGACTCCGATTTACCGTGTTTATTGGTGGATTAAAGGCGCGCGGGATCTGCCCTGTCAATGATATGGTTTTCAAAGAGGTACTGTGATCACCCACTGCAGCTCAAGGAACCTGGTAGAGTCTGTCGACACGGGGCTTTGTCAACGAGTCCGATCATTTCTTTTTCCTGTCAGCGTTCAAGTGTTATGGTTATTATCTGAATTCAGGATGTAAAAGGTACCAGGGAAGCTCACCTCATGTTTGCTGTAAAAATGAAACGTACTGTTAAGTCGATTGGTGCCATTATCGCAATCCTGATTACCTTCGGGATTGCTGGATCTATATGGATTCCTTTTTGGTTTTTTTTGTTTCTTTCAAATCTGTTGGTCTGGGGTCTCTCTGATCTCGAGCCAAAGGTCTCCCTGGAGGATTATGAAGAAATTATTTCAACCAAAGTGAAATACTCATCCAGTTATTTATTCCTTCCAAGCGTGATTGATACTGAAGCAGAAGCCACGGCATTTTTTCATATTCCAGGTATTCTGCAGGGTAATGATGTACTCGGTTTGCGACAGCGTTTACCCAAAGAGAAAATTTCCCGGTTATTGAATGATCTGGAGCAAAGCGGTCGAATGGAAGTCAGTGATTTTGGCGATATTTCTGTATCAAATTGTTATCCGGATTATAGGATTGAAAAATCTTCAGAAGAAAATGGTCTGGGGAAGCTCAGCGAATTACCTGAAGGTTTCAGAATTTTTCTCTTTGATTCCGACCTCGAGGACATCCAGGAGAATTGGAATCATAATCTGATAGCATATACCGCTGTCTCATTGAGTAAGCGAGAAGTACTCTACTGTGTTGAACAATGGTAATAAAATAGAAAAATATTAATGCTTTTTTGTCATGAATTTAATTATAATAATATACTGATAAAAATGGCCATATTGATCTGATGATATTATTAATATGCGCTGGCGTTAAATTATTCTTCGGTTGACGGGCCATTGTCTGAATGTACTACCATATATAAATACACCCCATTATATAAATACTTGTGTATGATATTTATACTATACGCACAGTTTGAACACTCCCTTTAAATACCCAACTCTACCCCTGAACCCAACTCAAAACCTTGGCATTTATGCTGATCTTCTTCAGTCTTCGATACCCTTTATCTCATTATATTATTAACAAGAAGAATAAAAATTTTAACCTGAGTGAAATATAAATCACACGAACCTTTCATCTTGCACCTTCACAGTGCACGTCCCGGTCAAGTTATGAAGGTTTGTGTGGCGCTTTGTCACGCAAGGTCAAACTATTCGTCTGTTGGCGACCGGTGAGCAGTAGGCGCAGCGGGATGGTTATGGTGTTGAGCAAGGTGTGGGGCAGAGGACAGCAGCAACAATTGCAGCAGCTGATATGCATGGTGATCGCCGGTGGGCCGTTGCTGGCGTCTGCCGAGACCATGCACAACCACGAAGCGGTGATTCCACCGCAGTGCTATACCCAAACAGAAGGCAAGTTCAACCCTTGTTATGTTTGCCACCAAAGCCACCCGCAAGGCACGCGCATTAACTATATGGATGATGGTGATATCCAGGGGGATTACAGCTTTTCTGAACTGGGAGAGACCAATCACTGGAGCAATCTGTTCAAACCCCGGCTGGCAGAAATCGCCAATGTGTCGGATGAATATATTCTTGATTATGTCCGCCAGGATAACTACAGCGCGCTGATGGCGACTCCAAATGCAGGGTATACGCCGGACTTAACGCATCTGGCTGATCCTCGGCTGGCATTTGATGGACAGGGGTTTGCCCGCGATGGCTCTGGCTGGGTAGCCTTTAATTACAAGCCGTTGCCGAGTACGTTTTGGCCGACCAATGGCAGTTTTGATGATGTGATGATCCGCTTGCCGCCAGTGTTCCGGCAGGATACCGGTGGTAATGACAGTCGATCGCTGTATTTACTGAATTTGTCCTTGCTGGAAATGACAATCAAGGATCTCGATAACATCTCGATCCCGGTAACGGATGAATCCCTGCTGGGGCTGGATCTGGATGGCGACAATACCCTGGGCATGGCGGTACGCATGCAGCGGCGCGAGCAATATCTGGGTGCTGCAGCCACGATCGACCTGGTACGTCAGCAATATCCGGTTGGCACCGAATTTATTCACACGGTTCGTTATCTGGATATCAGTCGCCATGGTGATATTGAGCCGTCGCGGCGCTTGAAAGAACTCCGTTACAGCCGCAAGTATCGCCAGCTGTCTGAAGTGGCGCTACGTTATGCGTTTAATCAGGAGCATCGGGAAAAAGCAGAAGAAAAACTGCCGCATTACTCCTGGGCACAACCCGCGCCACAAGCAGGGATGAACAACAAATTGGGCTGGCAGATTCAGGGTTGGATTGAAAATGAATCTGGCGATCTGCGTCTGCAGAACTACGAAGAAAACGCATTTTGTATGGGCTGCCATACCACAACAGGCACTCATATTGACAGCACTCTGGCATTTCCACGCAAAGTGACCGGTGCTGCTGGCTGGGGTTATATCAACCTCAAAGGTATGAATGACGTTGCGAACTACGGTGATTCTCTCGGTGAGATAGCGAGCTATTTTGAGCGGGTCGGTGGTGGCGATGAGTTTCGTCAAAACGGTGAGATGATCGAGCGCTGGTTTAACGGCGATGGTTCGGTGAAGAAAGCCGCCGTTGCAACGGCCGATGTGTATACCTTGTTAATCCCTTCTTCTGAACGTGCGCTGGCGCTTAACAAAGCCTATCAGCGCACCGTGTTGGAACAATCCTTTTATCTGGGCAGAGATGCCGTGTTGGGCGATCCCGTCAATGTGTTTGCGACGGTCGATCAGGACCATGTTCCGGTATTGCCAGCCAGTCGTCAGTATCACTACGACCTCCGGCTGCAATGGCCCGATCTCAGTCCGGCCATGGTGGCCGCAGATATTTCATCCCCCGACTCCCACCGTAATGAAAGCGCTGCAGATGCCAGCCAGGCCAGGCATGACGCTGGTGCTGCTCATGGTGGTGCATGGTCTTTTGCTGCCCTGGGGGTGTTGCTGACTTTGGTGGCGATGCTGCGGCGTCGTATCCGCCAGGTTGCCTGCGGCTGAGCCGCAGGTCAGGACGTTCAAACCCAACACACGTTAAAGAAACGAGGAAATCCCGATGACTCAAGCAACCGATGACGGTTTGCTGCTGTCCGGAACGCCTGCACTGACCAAACGGCTATTGCCGATGTCTGTGCTGGTTGCTTCTCTGGCACTGGCAAGTTGTGGCTCTGATGACGACAACAACAATAACGATAATGATAATGACGTCAGCGTGAATACGGCCCCCGAGCTGGTTCTGACGGCAGGTGATACGCTGGTCGAAGACAGTGTCTCGGCAGGTGCCGTATTGGCAACCATCACCGCCACGGATGCCGATGGCGATACACTCAGCTACAGCCTCAGCGACAACACCTACGCCACCATTTCTGGTGATACTGTCCAGCTGAACAGCCAGGGGGTTAACGCTGTTAATGATGACAGCCTCAACCTTTCATCATTGTCTGTGACCGTGACTGTCTCGGATGGTGAGCTGTCGGCGACCGACTCCGCCACCGTGGCGATTACACGTATTGACGATACCGTGGCCGATAACACCGCCCCTGAATTGAGCGCCACGACCAATAGCCTGACCGAAGACAGCGTCAGCAGCACCACGGTTGTAGCGACATTTGATGCCACCGATGCCGAAGGTGACGAGCTGTTCTATCGTCTGGACGATAACAGCGATGGTTACTTCATGATTTCCGGTTCGACGGTTGTGTTGACCAGCGCCGGTGTGACGGCCATCAATGACGACAGCCTGAGCCTGACGGCATTGAGTGTCACGCTGGTGGTCAGCGACAACCAGTTGTCTGCCCAGCAAACGCTGACGATCAATGTGACGCGTGTTAACGATGCGCCAGTCCTGAGCGTTGACGCGGTTAGCAGCCTGACTGAAGACGATGTCACTACTGATACCCAAGTGGCAACCGTGGAAGCGTCAGACCCTGAGCAGGATACGTTGAGTGTTCATATCGAGGGTGTGAACATCAGCTATTTCACCCTGACAGGCAATCAGATCACCTTGTCTGAAGCAGGTGTTGAGGCGATCAACGATGATGATCTCAACCTGACGGAGCTGAGCGCCACAGTCACTGTCTCCGATGGTGTTAACAGCCTGGAAAAAACCTTCACGCTGGCGATTAACCGCGTTGATGATGCTGGCGAAACGGAAGAGCCGCGCGAAATCAAACTGTTTGAAGATGACTTCGAATCCGCTTCCACCGCCAAATGGACTGTGATCAACAGTATTGCTGGCAGCAACTCATGGCTCACCGAGAGCTATGCCGGAGACCTGTTTGCCGTCGCCAACTGCTACGGCAGCGCCGGTGAGTGTGATGCCTGGATGATGACACCGGCACTGGATGTGACCAACTTTGAAGATCTGCAAATGACCTTCAACAGTGCCTGGAACTATGGTACCGGTACTGATCAGATGTCGTTGATGGTTTCTACCAACTACGATGGGGATGTCAGCACCGCCACCTGGACGGATATTTCTGATCGGGCGACCTGGTCCCCGGGCAGCTTTGAGTTTGTCGAATCCGGTACGGTTGATCTGTCGGACTTTGTTGGCCAGCCAGTGTATGTGGCGTTCCACTATGCCCATCCGGTCAGCGATGCCAGCAAATGGGAAATTGATGATGTGTTGATCAAGGGTAATGGCACCGGAGACTTCCCGCTCGCGGCAGAAATCAGTGTCGCTGGCGATGAGTTCTACACCGAACGCAGTATCAAGTTTACGGGTGCTGCCGTGAACGGTGCCGGTGAACCGTACACCTATGCCTGGAACTTTGGTGATGGTGCCAGTGCAACCGATGCGGTCGCCAATCACACCTTTACCGAAGCGGGTCGCTACGAAGTGACATTGACCGTAAGCGATAACGACGGTGATACCGAGACCAGCAGCCTGTTTATCGATGTAGCGACCGGTTCTGTGTATACCGTACCGGAGAAAAGCGGTGACTTCCGTATTGCGACTTTTAATGCCGGCTTTGATCTGCAATCCGCTGTCGGCGAGCAGAACACTGCTTTCAGCGGCGGCGAGTACCGCAAAGCCCAGAAAGTGGCCGAAATCATCCAGCGAGCCAACCCGGATGTTCTGTTGCTGAACGAAATCGACGGTAACGACGATGGAGCTACAGTAAACACATTCAATGAGGCATACCTGCAAGTCGCGCAAGCAGATGACGTGGATGCGGCGGTATACCCTTATGTGTATTACGGCGACAACGGCAACACCAACTACTGCAACACCGGTGCGCCGATTGAAGAAGGCATCGAAATCGACTTCAACAAGGACGGCGACAGCCTGGATCCGGAAGATCGTTACGGTTTTGGTAACTACAATGGCCAGTACTGCATGGCGATTTTCTCCAAGTACCCCATTGATGAAGCCAATATCCGCACCTTCCAGGAATTCAAATGGGCCGATATGCCAGACTATCTGGTGCCTTCCGCCGTGGACAGCGACGGTAATGTAACCGATGGCAACTGGTACACCGACGAAGAAATGACGGTATTCCGTCTGTCTTCCAAAACTCATATCGACCTGCCGGTCACCATTGATGGCACCACCGTTCACGTGTTGGCCTCGCATCCGACGCCTCCTACGTTTGATGGCAACGAAGACCGCAACGGCATGCGTAACTTCGATGAAATCCGGATGTGGGCTGATTACATCGACCCAGCCAGCAGCTACTTGTACGACGATGATGGCGTTAGCGTCACGCTGGCAGAAAACACCCGTTTTGTGATTCTGGGTGATGAGAACGCCTCCGCCAAAGAAGGCGACGCTTACACCAAGGACGGTGTCCGGGCGATTGAACAACTGACCTTGTCCGAGTTGGTTAACCCCAACCTGCACGAAGACAGCACCACCTTCCAGGCACCGACGTCCGTTGCCGGTACCGAAAATACCCCGGATAGCATTTACTCATCCACGCATACAGCCAGCTGGGCGATGCGGGCGGACTATGTACTGCCATCGGCCTTTGGTCTGGAAGTCGCGCAGGGAGGTGTCTTCTGGCCATCCAGCGCCGATAACCTGAACTACCTGATAGAAGCTATCGACAGCACCGATATTGCCAGCTCCGACCACCGCATGGTGTGGATGGATCTGACCCTTACCGACGGCACAACAGCCATTGGTGGCGGTGATACAGGTACTGGCAACAATGGTGTAGAGCTGGCCGCTGACCATTTTGACAGCCTGGATGGCTTCATCGTGCTGGATCAGGGTGCCGACAGCAATAACTGGTACGCCAGCAGCTACGGCGATCTGCAATACGCCAAAATCTCTTGTTACAACGGTGCAGAAAACTGTAACGACTGGCTGATCAAAAGCGTTGACCTGACCACTGCCAATACGCCAGTACTGACGTTTGACAGCCTGCGCAACAGCTATGGCCCGTCGGATGCTTCTGAAATCGCTTTGATGATCTCAACCGACTTTGATGGCACCGATACCACCACGGCAACCTGGGATGACCTGAGTGGCCAGGTAAACTGGGCAACACAACCATCGTCGGGTTATACCGATGCCATCAGCTCTGGTGATATCGACCTGTCAGCGTATGAAGGACAGACGGTATATATCGCCATCGTATACAGCAGTGATCCGGCCAATTCCGCGACCTGGGAAATTGCCAATTTCAAAGTGACTGGGCAGCTTGCCCCTTATGCCGAAGATGATTTCGCCAGCCTTGATGACGCTACCGTAATTAATGGTGGTGCCGACGGTAACGACTGGTACGCCAGCAGCTACGGTGATTTGCAATACGCCAAAATCTCTTGTTACAACGGTGCAGAAAACTGCAACGACTGGCTGATCAAAAGCGCTGATCTGACCAGTGCCAATGTGCCTGTGCTGACATTCGACAGCCTGCGCAACAGCTATGGCCCGTCGGATGCTTCTGAAATTGCTTTGATGGTCTCAACCGACTTTGATGGTTCCGATACCGCCACAGCGACCTGGGATGACCTGAGTCATCTGGTGAACTGGGCGGCCCAACCGTCGTCAGGTTATACCGATGCCATCAGCTCCGGTGAGATCGATCTGTCTGCGTATGTTGGTCAGACGATTTATGTCGCGTTTGTTTACACCAGTGACCCGGCCAATTCCGCGACCTGGGAAATTGCCAATTTCCTGATTCAAGAAAAAACCAGCACGGTAGTTGATACCGACAGCAGCAACACAACGGGCACCACCGAGATCGCAGAGACTGCCCCGTCCTATACGGCCCTGAACGCAGTGAACCAGCGGAGCGAAGGCACCTTGTCGTTTGAGGCTGTTGCAGCGCCGGTAGAAGGTTCTGCCGACTCGTACATTGCCATTGGCTCTACCGGCTTGAGTGTGAATGGCGCAGCGGTTGCCAACTCGGGCTACAAAACCCTGGTGAAGTCTGGCCAGCTGGTGGATGGCAACGTCTACGCCCAGGTACGGGACAGTGCTGGCTCCGACCTGTTTGTCTCCAACTACAACGAGTTTATGTCGATTCTGCCGATTGGCGACCGCATCTTTGCCGTCAGCCAGTTTGAGAATATTCCCGGTGGCATGAACCTGCTGGAACTGAGCCAGGACAGCATCACGGGCGAACTGACGCCGATGACCACCGAAGTGCTGGACTTCTCTGCCATTCATGGCGGCTACAACCACTGTGCTGCTGTTGTGACACCATGGAACACCCACCTGGCGTCAGAAGAGTATGAACCCAATGCCCGTGCCCGCTCGGCCGCAACCGGCTCGATCGACAGCTACTACGACTCCATTGCCGATTACCACACCGACCTGAGCCTGTTACAGGTCAACCCGTACTGGTACGGCTACCCGGTGGAAGTGGTGGTAAACGTTGAAGGAACCGATGTGCGGACCGACATCGTCAAACACTACTCCGTGGCCCGTGTGTCACTGGAAGTGCCTTATGTCATGCCGGATCGCAAAACCATGTATCTGACCGACGACCAGTCAACCGGTGGCGGTTTGTTTATGTACATTGCCGACGAAGCAGAAGACCTGAGTGCGGGTACTCTGTACGCCATGAAATGGAACCAGACCGATTCCGGTAGCGACGATAACGCCTTTATGGGCGCGGCGGACATCGAGTGGATCAGTCTCGGCCATGCCACCAACGCTGATATCTCAGAGCTGGTAAATGGTGACAACCCACTGTCGTTTGCCGATATCTTTGATGCCGTGGAACCGACCGGTGGTGCGTGTGCCCTGGGTTACAAAAGCATCAACTTCCTGGGTAGCCAGGAATGCCTGAGCCTGAAACCCGGAATGGAACAAGCGGCCTCACGACTGGAAACCCGTCGTTATGCTGCTTATCTTGATGCCACGGTTGAGTTTGCCAAAGAAGAAGGTTTTACCTACAACCCGCATAACCATAAAGCCTATATCGCCATTGCCAACGTCAGCAAAGGCATGCTGAATGGTTCCAGCGAGACCGGTGGACCCAACCACATGCAAGTGACTGCCAACCAGTGTGGTGGTATCTACGAACTGTCGATGGGCAGCAATGCCGAGATTGGTTCTGACTTTGTGATTGGCGCTGCCAAGGGAGAAGTCGCAGGCACAGCGGACGGTTATGCCTGTTCTGTTGACGGCTTGTCCGGCCCGGACAACGTCGCCTACGTCGGTTATAACACCCTGATTATCACCGAAGACACAGGCTTGCACGCCAACAACTTCGTCTGGTCTTACAATCTGGAAAGCAAGCAAGTGACCCGTATTTTCTCTGCTCCCAATGGCGCTGAAAACACCGGCCCTTACATGTTCAACCAGATTAACGGTTTTGCCTACATCACCAATGTTGTGCAGCATCCAGGTGATATCTCGGTTGACCCTAGCGCTGGTAATGAAGCTGAAATTGGCTACTTCGGGCCGATCCCCGTGGCCGTGGACGAATAATCCAGCGGCGATGTCATGCCATGGTGAGCGTATCGCTGTGGCGATCATGACCGGTTAATGCCAGTGGTGGTTGCACCTTGGCATGACATTAAAAGCCGTGACCCTTGGGTCGCGGTTTTTTTATTTCACCATGACTCCGGCACCGTGTAGTCGTTCAATGATTCCGGACACCAACGTAGGTGGTAATATCGCCACCATCAAACTGGATGAACGGGTTCCACACGATCACCCTTTACGATCCATCAAAACCCTGTTCGATCAGGCACTCACCCACATCGATTGGAAACTCAGCCTGATCTATTCCTCCGGAGCGTTTATTGAGAGCCTTGCTGCTGCAAATCCTCTTCAGTATTTAGTATTCGCAGCGAACGGCAGCTGGTCGAGCAGATTCAGTACAACATGCTCTATCGCTGGTTTGTCGGCCTGAGCATCGATGAAGCCCATCTCTTTGGGATGTCTCCGCTTTTGGTAACGAATAAAGAACCGAATCCAGTAAACACAGGTTTTCTCGATTCGCAGGCTGTAGCCGCGGGTGCGCATAAAGCGGCGAATGTCATTGAGAAAGGGGCTGGAAGTCATGGATCACTCCTTGATCTGGAAGCCTTGCGCGCTTTCCCGGACGTTGTTATCGTCAAGGCATTGATACACGGAAAGTTGTTGCGCAGGTTTACAGATTAATGCACAAGGGACAAAGGAGTTAATGCGCATGCTCGCTTTCACACAATGGACTGATCTGGAAATCGATTTTACTTCCTATCATTCAAGTAGTTACGGTGATTTCCCAGGAACCGGCTTGCCCAGAAACCGCGCATGCGCACTAATAAACTGTTAGGCTACAAGGTGTATATGAATCATAATTTTATCAATATTCTAGATTCTGAACGAGAACAATACATATACAGAATTATGCCTTTATCGAGACTTTATGAGTTGTTCGAAAACAAAGAAAATGTTTTAGTTAAACCTAGTTTGTGGGAAGACCCTTTTGAGAACTTTATTTTAAAATCTAGAGTTCGCTTTAAAAATGGTAAAACATACGGTTTTAATCATCAAAATGGATTTTATGGACAGTGTTGGACAAGGAGTAAAGCATCCGATGCTATGTGGAGAATTTACTCTTTAGATAAACGGTCGGTACGAATCAGAACAACAATAAGGAAGTTATTTAATAGCTTATATGGTTCGCAGTCTAATAAAGGACTAAGAGATGAAAAGTGTTTTATTGGTAAAGTAAAATATTTGCCAAGTAGTCAGTTGAAAGTATTTGCATCTGAAATTTTTAGTGAGCAAGCAGGTACTAAGACCTACTCTTTAGCATCTTCATTATGTGTAAAAAGACCTGCTTTCAAACATGAAAATGAGGTTAGATTAATTTATTTCGAACATGACGTTAATAAATATAATGAACAACTATTTCAATATAAATTTGATGCTCATGACGTAATTGATCAGTTAATGTTAGATCCCCGTCTAGATGCTAGTGAAGCAGAAATAATAAAAAAACAAATTACTAAAAAAGTTGGTTTTAAAGGTTCGATAAAACGCTCATTATTGTATGCTTTACCAGAAGACTTGATAATCGATGCAAAGTAGCCTAAAAAACTGTTAGGCAAGGACAAAAAACAGTTGGCTTTGCTCCTTCGCCGCTAATTTTAACCAACTATTTTTTGCCTGTTAACAGGGCGTTATATGATAAGGGAAAGTTATGGCATCTAGACCAGGAACAGTATCGAAAATACTTTGGCATTTTACTGGTGGCCCGGTATGGGACGATGTCACCAACAAGCAACTTAATGAGCTTAAGCCGGCGAAAAACGGATACGAAGCTCTCAAATCGATCTTGGAATCTCTGGAGCTAAGAGTAGGTCGATATCGTGAAATAGTTAAGGTAATCGTACCTGAAAAGAGGCGATTTGATTTAAAAACAAAAGAAATCCATGTTTTAAAAAATCACCCTGTTACTGTTAAATCAATGCCAGCATGTTGTGTCGCTGACATTCCTCTTCAGCATATTGAATACCATTCGAACAGATATGGGAAAATAGCGATTGGATTTCACAGAGATTCAATTGTCAAATCTGGCTTTAATCCCGTTATGTACACACTTGAAGATACAGCTTTACTTAATAGCATCTATCAGGGGTATTCAAAAGTTGATGATGTCCACCCCTACAGCGCAATAAGCGAAACGGAGTCAGTTCAAGACGATATTGATAAGATCATCGAAGATAATGATCTAGATGGTTCTGTAGATACATCTAGCGTGATTTTCGAGCTGGAATGGATTCAAACTGCTCAAGAAACAATAGATGAAAGCTTTCAGAATTTTTTAGCATATATAAAAACATTCGATACAACAGAATTTGATTCAATATACTGTGAACGAGAATGGCGAAGCACAAAAAATTATTCATTCAATACTGATGATATCGCTATTATAGTTCTACCAAAAGAACAAGAAGGTGAACGCTTTTACGAGCGTTTCTTGAAGGAAGTGAATTTACCTAAAACAGTCACCATTGCATGTTGGGAAGATCTTATTGAACACTAATCATCTAACAAGGCCATCAAGATTGACGTCTTTTCCGCTGTTTTTTTGTGGCTTAACGCTACGCTACCACAAACCAAACAACTCCAAAGCCGCAACTTATGGCGGCGTTAAGTATCCAAGGAAAGTATGGGTGATAAATCTAGTAAGCCGTACAATGAACGTGCGCTAGAAGAAAAAATTCATTCGAATTGGCATAAAACCATCGAGTTAATGAGACGAGGTGAGTTTTCCACTGTTATTATTCGAGCTGCAACGACTGTAGAGCTTGCTGCAAATTTGTTAGTGAAGCATGAATTTCAGCACAATCGAAAACTCCCTGAGCACTTCGTCGATAACCTGATGATGTGGGCAAATGGATTAATAGGTAAAGTAGGTCGGTTATTGTTACCTATATACAAAAACATCGATTCTTAAAATGCATTAAAAGAAGTAAAGAAACGCTCCAAAGATATTAACGATGAAAGAAATAATGTTGTTCATCGAGGGCAATTCAAAGCGAAGAAAATAGCCGAAAAAGTATTAAAATAGGCTGAGTTCATCGTAAATAAATTTGCTAATATTTCTGGCAGTCAGTTAACAGTCTCTTCGGTTATTACTGATGAGAAAAAGGATATTTAACAAGAAAATAAACAAGGACACGTAACAGTTGGCTACGTTTCGCTTCGAGGGTGTTCATAGTTCTGTGTCACCCATTACTTACAGATCCACGTAGCCGTCGATCCGTCCTTCGAAGTGGATGCTTAGCTGCGACAGCGTCAGGTTCCAGTTTTGCACCGGATGCGTCCACTTTTCGGATGCCTTCAACGTACCTGCGTACAGCAGCTTGAGCAACGCGTTTTCATTGGCGAAGCCACCTTTGGTCTTTGTAGTGGTCAACTAATCCCGGAGAGTATTTTAAAGTTTTCCTCAGCTGCAACGGGCGAAATGCCGTCGTTGAATGTATGAGGTCGCTGCCGGTTGTAGTAGTCCATCAGATAACCACCAACATCCTTCTTGGCCTCGGCTAGGTTGCGATAGCCTAGGGCCGGTATCCACTCGGATTTCAGACTTCGGAACAGTCTTTCCATCGGTGCGTTATCCCAGCAGTTGCCACGACGGCTCATGCTTTGGGTCATTCGATAACGCCATAGCCTCTGACGGAACTTACGACTGGCATTTTTATGTTTTTTTATCGCTATGGGCTTGTGTGGAGAGGAGGGTGGCTGCGGAACCGGTGAGGTATGAGAGCAGGTAAAGTGATTTTCCAGTGCCAGAATAATGGGAGAATAACCAATGTGATAATCTGTACGGCTTGTAAAAAGGAGTAAGACAATGACCCAAGCGCACGCCGTAATTGCAATCACCGCAGTTGATTATTCAAACCCTCGTCATGCAACTGACCTGGTTGAGCTGCTAAACGCCTACGCAACCGATCCCATGGGCGGCGCTGAGCCTCTGAGTGATACCTGTCGACAAACACTGGTGGCACGGTTGGCCGAGTTACCCCACGCACACAGCTGGATAGCCTATGTCGATGACCAGCCAGCTGGGCTGCTGAACGCTTTTGAGGGTTTCTCGACCTTCAAGGCACAACCCTTACTGAACGTACACGATCTGGCGGTAAATGCAGATTTCCGCGGTCTGGGATTAAGCCAGAAACTGCTGGCCGCAGCTGAGCAAACAGCCCGCGCACTGGGCTGCTGTAAAGTGACGCTGGAAGTATTATCCAATAACCAGATAGCGCAAAACGCCTACCTGAAATACGGCTTTGCCGGTTACGAACTCGACCCGCAAGCTGGCCATGCCTTGTTCTGGCAGAAAATGCTGGATCACTGATCTGTATCTATATATGTCCCCTGTACTCCCAGGCCTGTAGCGAATGGATAACAGGCCAGTATGGAATCAGTATGGAATAGCCAGTGAATACCGGCTCGGGTTATTACGCACGTGCCGTCAGTCTGTTCGCCAATTCGATCAGGCCGGGTTGCAGTGTTTCTGGTAACTGGATGGCGGTGCTGGTTTCCGGGTCGCCATACCAGCAGGTGTTGAGCAAGGCGACCAGTTGTTGCAAGGCGGCCGTTGGTTCTGGCTTGCTGGTGTCTGCGGCAGTGCCCTGATTGGCTCTGGCAAGCAGGTAGTCCTGCAGGGCCTGGCTCCATACTTCCAGCGGCTGGCCGGGAGAGCGTTGAATGCCACAGGCAGCGCTGAGTTGTTGCAGCTGGCGCTGGTAAAAGGTCAGTGCGGTTGCCGGATCTTTGGCGCGATAACGTTGCAGGCGCAAGGTCACCCAGCGTCCTACGAGAGTACGCCACCAACGTTGGCGGCTGGGGTAGGCAACTGCGGCAACTATCGCCAGTACCAGCGCCAGTACCAGCCATAGGGGCCAGAGCCAGAATATGCCTCGCAGCAGGTAGCTCAAGGGCAAGATCAACAGCAGGTACAAGGCGTTCCAGAGGGTGGTCAGAATCTGGTCGAAAGAGAATGCCGAATCACCGGGCAGCGCGTGCTGCCGTTGGCTGAGGCTGTCGACGTAGTCGTTGATCTGGTCGGCACTGAGCGAGCTGGATGTGGTGCTGGGCAGTTGGTAAAACGCCGTGGGCTCAAATGTTACCCAGCGCTGGTCGATCCAGGCTTCTGCCCAGGCGTGGCCATCGATGCCCCGTATTTCAAAATAGCCGGTGAGCGGGTTTTGCTGATTGGCGGAGAAGCCCGTCACCAGACGTGCCGGAATATCCAGTGTGCGTAACAGCACCACCATGGCGCTGGCAAAGTATTCGCAGTGGCCTTCACGACGCTCAAACAGAAAGGAGGGCAATGGGGTGATGCCTTGCGAGGTCAGCGCCGATTCAAAGCTGTAACGATAGTCGCTGCGCAGGTGCTGTTCCAGTGCCTGGGCCTGGGCGTAAGGGGTGTCGGCGTTGGCGGTTACGCTGCGGGCCAGCGTCGGAATCCGTTTGTCCAGGCTGTAGGGGAGCTGCAGGTCATTGTCGCGGGGTTTGGGGGCATGAGAGGCCGGGCGCTGGTCAAGCCATTGTTGTTGCGACAGCACCGTGTATTGGGTGCCGGGTTTGAGCGGTGCTGGCAAGAGCGGTTGGCCGAATGGGTCGGTGGCGATGACGGTGGCAGGCAACCACAGGGCGACAGGGTCTCCGGCGGCAGGTAATTGGGCTGTCATGCCTTGTTTTATGGTGATTTGTTGTTGGAAGTTGCCGCGATTTTCTTGTTCTCCGGGCAGTATCACCTTGCCCTGCTGATTGGTGTTGTGTTTATGGAAGGCGGTGGTTGATGAACTCCAGCGCAGTCCATCAAAATGGTCGAAGGTGCGTACTTTCAGGTAGCTGCCGTGAGGGGCTTTCATCAGGGCAATAACCTGGTTCAGGTCTGCGGCAGTGGTGCTCTGGTTGCCATAGGGGTTGTCATTGAGGTTCATCTCATCACGAAAACTCCGGTAGTCGAACTGTGGGGCGCTGGGATCGAGTCCTTCCCATAACGGGATCGGGCCATCACTCTGCTGGTCGTCCTGCAGGTTCTGGGGATCGGTCGGGCTGGGTTGGCCGCTGCGTTTGGCCTGTGTTTGCCAGCTGGCGTTGTCGTAGAGGCTGTCGGCGCTGGCTAACTGGCCGCCGAGGTTGGCGGCGGGCAAGCGTGGCATAAACAGGTAAATGGCTCCGGCAATGGCAACCAGCAGCAGAGCGGCTCCGGTCGCGGCAGCGGGTTGGAAAAAACGCTTATTGAAGCGTCTGGACGTTGCACCGGGTGTCGGGGTGTCCGCTTCGGCTGCCATAAGGAAGTGGGGTTGTTGGTCGTTGGCCGACGATGCCAGGCGGGTGACCTGGCTGGTGGTCATGGCCTGTATGCACCAGAGCATCGATAGGGTCATTACCACACAAAAGGCATATCCGACCATGATCAGTAAATAGCCACCGCTGGTGGACTCTGCTGCCCCAATCAGTAAAAAGGCAAAGCCGTTCATCAAGCCATAGAACAGCCGTGAGGTATCTGCGGATACCAGGTTAATGGCCAGTTGTGCCAATAGCAGCAAGGCCATCAGTGCGGGCAGGATAGCAACGGTGAAGATCAGTCCACCAAAGGTGATCAGGCCGATGATGGCGAGGCTGTCAGAGACGGTCTTGGCCTTGCTTTTAGTGGATGCTTCCGCATCCAGAGTGGGTGCTGCATTGCGGGTCTGTTGGTTCTTTCCGGAGCGGTTGGCTGCCTCGGCCAGGCTGGCGGGCAGTTGGCCGAGGCCGAGGGTCAGCAAGCTGCTGACCAGCGCCAGTAATCCCATCCCCAGCCCTGGCCATGGTCCGAACAGGGTGATACCTGCTCCGGCAACGGCCAGCGCCAGTTGTGCCGAAAACCAGCCAATGGTGGTGCGTACCGAGCAAGCCAGATCGGTGCTGTGGGGACGACGTTCAGAATGCGCCATAACGGAATTGTCTCTCTAGCTTGCTGCTGGCATGAAGGTGAAGCTGGTAGTGGTTGGCTGAGGGTTGGCTCCAGCCTTCTTGCCAGGATTGCATTGGGTAAATAAAGCTCTGATCAGCAATAAGTATGTCGATATGGCCGCCATGAATATCGGGTAATACCGCCGGTTGGCTGAGGTTCCGCACGGTGATCAGGGTGGCGCTGTTGGGGTATTTCATCAGTGCCTGTTCTACGCGTGCGCCGTAAGGCTCATCGTCATCTGCCTGGGTCCAGGCCAGCGCCGATAAATAATCACTGCTGCCGCGATGGTGACCACCAATGGCGATATCGGTGGCGTGGTTGCCGTGGACCAGCAGCCGCATGGGTTGCTGCTGGTGTTTGGCCCATTCCATCAGCGAGGCTGCCAGCGATACGGCAAATTCAAAGGTGGAGAGTGGTGCTTCGCCGATGTCGTCAGCCCGATCGTTATCCAGTACCAGTAAAAAGTCTGGCTGGGCATGGCTGTTGTACTCTCGTACCAGTAATTGCTGGTGACGGGCCGACGCGGACCAGTGCACGTGTTTGAGTGAGTCGTGAGGCCGGTATTCGCGCAAGCCACAGTATTCTTCCTGAGCGTGGGGCTGGCTGGTGTGCTGATATTCAATCAGGGCGTTATCGTTACCGGCTCCGCCGGGCAAGGTCTGCACCGCCACGACCTGGGGGGCGACAATAATCTGACGTTCGGGAATCTCCAGCTGTCGATACTGACTGACAAAACCGAAGGGCCAGCAACAGCCAATCTCAACGCTTTGTATCGGAAATACACCACGATAAGGGCAATGACTATAGGTGCGCAGGCGATCGCCATTGGCCAGCATCGGGATTCTGTGGGTGACGGGCTGGTCGATATATTCCAGATCTTCCCGTAACAGCATCAGGTAGCGGGTTTTGGGGAGTTGGAACTGATACTCCAGTGTCACCTCGCCCCCGGCGCTGGCACTGTCGATCTGCCGTACGGATACCTGGATCTGCCGCAGTGCCAGCCAGGGTAATAACCAGGACACCAACAAGGTCGCCAGTACCAGTGCCAGCATGCCGTACAGCAGCGCCAGGCCCCGGTTCCAGGCAATAAGCAGGCTGGCCAGCGCCAGTAGCCATAAAAAATGCTGGGCGGTGAGGTGTTGTTGTAACCATCGGCCTGGGCCGTTGGATAAGGACATATCAGCGGCTCTCACTACCAGGGCGGGCTTTGACTCTGCCTCTGGGGGTGTTGGTGTTGGTGTCTTGGGTGGTTTTGCTCTCCGTTTCCCTGGTCTGGTCGGAGGATGATTCTGCGGCTGGTGCCTGGGTTTGGGGGGTGCTGGCAAAGTCTGGTACCGGTATTTGTGCCAGCAGGTCATCCCAGAATGCCTGACGTTGTTCCGCTTGGTTCATGCCGGGGTTGCGGAATATCAGCCGATGACTGAGCACCGGATCAACCAGCAGCTGCACGGTGTGGGGCGTGACCTGTTTTTTGCCGGTTAACAGTGTCATGGCTCGGGCTGCCCGCATCAGTGCCAGTGCTCCCCGGGGGCTGGCTCCCAGCTGCACCTTGGGATGTTCACGAGTGGCACGTACCAGCTGGTTGATGTAACCCAGCAGTGCTTCGCTGAGGGGGATTTTTTCACAATGGGCTTGTAATGCTTGCAGCGCTTTGTCTGACATCACGGCCTCGAGTGTATCCAGTGGATGACCGCTCAGTTGTGCTTGCAGGATGCCCAGTTCCTGTTCTTCGCTGGGGTAGCCCAGTGAAATACGCATAAAAAAGCGGTCCAGCTGGGCTTCTGGCAGCGGGTAAGTCCCGCTGAACTCCACCGGGTTCTGGGTCGCAATCACCATAAAGACAGCCGGCAAGGCATGGATCTCACGATCGATACTGACGGTGCCTTCAGCCATGGCTTCGAGCAAGGCTGACTGGGTTCTGGGGGTGGCCCGGTTGATTTCGTCGACCAGCAGCAGGTTGGTGAAAATCGGCCCAGGTGACAAATGGAAGGATTGATCTTGCGGATTAAACACCGATACCCCAGTGATATCGGAGGGCATAACGTCCGGCGTACACTGCAAACGCCGCATATCCACCTGTACCGATTTGGCCAGCGCCCGGGCCAGTGTGGTCTTCCCCAACCCCGGCACATCTTCAATCAGCAAGTGACCGCGGCACAGCAGAGTCGTAAGGGTGAACAGCAATGACTGCGGCTGACAATGGATGACTTTGGCGAGGTTTTTGTGTAGTTGCTGCAGGGAGAGGGCGGGGTTACTCACAGACAAATTCCTTGGATGGATAAGCGGTTGGATGTAAACGCAGTCGACATGTCGTGATCCTGGCAAAGCCGGGTGTCTGACTGGGTGCTGGTCGGTGATCCATGTTCATGAGCTGGACAACGTGAGCGCAGGGCATGGGGATAACCGGTAATGGGGCGACTGCAGGCTTTTTTCTCATGACCTGGAAACATTTTGCCCCCTCTGTTGCCTGTTTATGCTGGCGCCCGGGCAGGAATACTAATCAAGCACGCCATGCGGCGCAAAGGCGGTACTGTGAGGCAGCGCAAGTAATGGTCAGTGAAGTGGCGGTTGAAGCCATTAATGGCCCCTGAATGTTTATTGATCGACTGTTCAGACAGAATATCGAGCGCTTCAGGGGGGATACTTGCCTGTTTCTGATTTGATGGCACACTGTGGCAGGTTTTTTTCTAGCGGATGATTATGGCGATTTATCGGTTGAAGTCGGTGACGGGCAAGACGACCAGCGTACTGGATGCAATGGGATTATGGTCCCGGCATCGGCGCATTGCGGGAGCGATGATGCTGGTCGTCACCATGCTGGCCAGTCTGGCCGGTTGCTCTGACAGTGCCATTAACAGCCCCCATCCCGGAGGTGAAGACGCGGATGACATCGTACTGTATTCCAGTTTCTCCGAACGCCCGAAACACCTTGACCCGGCCCGCTCCTACAGCTCCGACGAAGGCCGCTTTATCGACCAGATCTATGATCCGCCGCTGCAATACCATTATCTGAAGCGCCCGTACCAACTGGAAGCCAATACCCTGACTGGCCTGCCTGAGATCGTGTACAGCAATGCCGATGGGGAGCCGGTTGCAGAAGATGCCGAGGATCTGGCGTTCAGTACCTATGTATTTACCCTCAAGCCGGGTATTTATTATCAGCCGCACCCGGCGTTTGCCCGGAATGCCGATGGCACGCCGCGGTACCGGTTTGAGACGGCCGCCGACAGCGCCGGTTTTCTCGGGCTGGATGATTTTGATCAGCACGATAGCCGTGAACTGGTTGCCGCCGATTATATCTATCAGATCAAGCGGCTGGCTGACCCTGCCAATCTATCCCCGATTCGGGGGTTGCTGGCGGAGTACATTGTCGGTATGGCCGATTTTGCCGATACCGTGACTGCTGCCCGGCAGCAACTGGCCGACAGCGACGAGCGTTATCAACAAACCGGCTGGCTGAATCTGGATAATTACCCGTTATCCGGCGTCGAGCAGCTGGGTGATTACCAGTTCAGCGTGCGCCTGAATGGCAAATACCCGCAGTTCAAATACTGGCTGGCGATGCACTTTTTTGCGCCGCTGCCAGCCTTGGTGGACGAGTTCTATCACCAGCCCGGACTGGCCGACCGCAATATTGTGCTGGACTGGTATCCGGTGGGTACCGGGCCATTCATGATGACCAAAAACGATCCTAACGAAGCCATTATCCTGCAGCGTAACCCCAATTACCGCGACGACTTTTATCCCGCCGAAGGTGAACCCGGTGACGCCGCAGCCGGATTGCTGGATGCCGCCGGTGCTCGCTTGCCATTGATTGACAAGGCGGTGTACCGGCTGGAAAAAGAATCGATCCCGCTATGGACCAAATTCTTGCAGGGCTATTACGATCGCTCTGGCATTGCCAGCGACAGTTTTGACCAGGCCATCTCAATCGGTGCTGCGGGCATCCATCTGAGTCAGGAAATGCAGGATATGGGTATCAGGATGGAAATCGAAGTAGTGCCCGGTACCTATTATCTGGCCTTTAATATGCTGGACCCTGTGGTGGGTGGTTTGCCTTCGCCGGATACTGCTGGTGCTGACATGAATACGGCTCCTGATCCGCTGCAGCAGGAGCGGGCGCGTAAATTACGTCAGGCCATCGCTATTGCCTACAACCAGGAAGAGGCCATTTCCATTTTTGCCAATGGCCGTGGTGAAGTAGCACAAAGCCCGATTTCTCCCGGGATTTTTGGTTATCAGTCGGGGCCACAAGGGATGAATCCCTATGTTTTCGACTGGGACGCCAACGCTCGTTTGACTGGCTCCAAAACGGCCGGTGCACCGGTACGCAAATCACTGGATGAAGCCCGGCGTTTGCTGGCCGAAGCCGGTTATCCTGGCGGTCGTGATGCCGTTACCGGTGAGCCGCTGGTACTGAATCTGGATACCCCCAGTGGTGGTGGGAGTGCCAGTGCCATGCAAATCTGGATGATCAAGCAGTTCAAGAAACTGGGTATCCAGCTCAATATCCGCGGTACTGATTACAACCGCTTCAAGGAAAAAATGCGCTCGGGTAATGCCCAGTTGTTCCAGTGGGGCTGGATCGCCGATTACCCGGATGCGGAAAACTTCCTGTTCCTGTTATACAGCGCCAATGGCCAGGTAGTGACTGGCGGTGCCGGGGTGAACTCCAGCAACTATGCCAACGCCGATTACGACCGTTTGTTTGAAGCGATGAAACTGATGCCGGATTCTCCCGAGCGTATGACCATTATCAAGCAAATGCTGGCGATTTATCATCACGATGCACCCTGGGCGTCAGGCTGGCATCCCCACTCCTATGTGCTGAACAATCCCTGGGTGAAGAACACCAAGGCTCACGGCATCAGTAAGGCGGTACTGAAATATTACGGCATTGATAATGTTGAACGGCAACAGGCCCGGGCAGAGCGTAACCGGCCGGTGTGGTGGCCGTTGATGCTGGTGGCGGCTTTGGTCGTGCTGTTAATGATCCCCGGTTATCGTGCTTATCAGCGGCGGCAACAGGCTCGAGTGATAACCGGATCGCGGGCGACTACCGGAGGGCAACACTGATGCTGGCTTATATTATCCGCCGTTTGCTGTATGCCGTGCCGATTCTGGTTGGGGTGAACGTACTGACCTTTGCGCTGTTTTTTGTGGTCAACTCTCCCGATCAGATGGCACTGGTGCAACTGGGCGACAAACATATTGATCCACAGGCGGTGGAGCAGTGGAAAGTACAACGGGGGTATGACAAACCGCTGTTTATAAACGATCGGGACGACAGTCAGGGATTGCTGACGGATACCATTTTCTTTGATAAATCGATGCGCCTGTTTGTGCTGGATTTTGGTAAATCCGACGAAGGCCGTGCCATTGGTGATGATATCCAGCAGCGCATGTGGCCCAGCCTGGCGGTGGCGTTGCCGACCTTTATTGTCGGGCTGACGGTGAATATCGCCTTTGCGCTGTTTGTGGTGATGTTTCGCGCCAGCCTGTTTGATACTGCAGCGATGGTGGCCTGTGTGGTGCTGATGTCGATTTCCGGGGTGTTTTACGTATTTGCCGGGCAGTATTTTTTTGCCAAAACCTGGAATCTGGTGCCGATCTCCGGTTATCTGGCGGGCATCGACGCTGTTCGTTTCCTGATATTACCGGTGATTATCGGGGTGATCAGTGGTATCGGCGGCGGTACGCGTTTGTACCGCACCCTGTTTCTGGAAGAAGCCAACAAGGATTATGTGCGTACTGCCCGAGCCAAGGGGGTGCCTGAACTGACCGTGTTGTTCCGGCATATTTTGCCCAACGGCCTGATTCCGATTCTGACCAGTGTGGTGGTGGTAATTCCGTCGCTGTTTATGGGCAGCCTGCTGACCGAGTCGTTTTTTGGTATCCCCGGCCTGGGCAGCTATACCCTGGATGCCATTCAGGCGCAGGATTTTGCCATTGTGCGCAGTATGGTATTTCTGGGATCGGTGCTTTATATCATCGGTCTGATTCTGACCGATATCTCCTATACCCTGGTTGATCCACGCGTGAGGTTGTCGTAATGCTGGCTGTTCAACCGGTTGTTTTGCTGAGTGATTTATTGATTTTTGCCCTGGTGGCTGCACTGATACTGTTTTTTGTGCAGTTGGCCAGGGACCCTCTGGCCAGAGGGCGCTGGCGTTCGGTGTTTGTATCCCGTATCGGGTCGGCGGCGTTTCTGGTGATTTTGTTTTATGTCCTGATGGCCTTGCTGGATTCATTGCATTACCGCGAGCCATTACCCGCCATTGCTACGTCCGGGTCTGTTGCAGAGCCGGCCTCGGAAACCATGACCGAGCCAGTGGTGCACTACAGCCAGGAAGTCAAAAGTGTCCTGGATGCGGTGCTGGCAGGGTTACACGGACAGGATGAAACCACCTATTCCGAACCGTTTTCGATTTACTCGTTTGCCCGTGAAAACCAGACCTCGGACGACGGCAACGTCGTGCGGGCGTTTCCTCGGCTGGCCCATGCGGGCAGTCACTTGCAAGAGGGTGACAGTGTTGCGGCCGATGTATGGCAGCGCTCTCTCAAGTCTGTTCTGACGGGGGTGGCAATAATGGCTGCCCTGGTGATCCTGCATTGGCAATGGCGTTTACGCTGCACGGCACAGGGCTGTGGCCTAAAGAGTGACGACATGGGGGCTGTGCTGCCATGGAAAACAATTTATATCACCCTGGGAGTGCTGGTCGTAGGCGCTTGCTGGGTGCTGGAGCTGGGCCAGTATTACCATATTCTTGGCACCGACAAGGTCGGCCAGGATGTGTTGTATCAGGGGTTGAAAGCCATTCGGACTGGGGTTCTGATTGGTACATTGGCTACCCTGTTGACCTTGCCACTGGCGATTTTGCTGGGTATCTCGGCCGGTTATTTCCGCGGTTGGGTGGATGATCTGGTGCAGTATGTATACACCACCCTGAGTTCGATTCCGGGCATTTTGCTGATCGCGGCTTCGGTGCTGTTGATTGATGTGTATATCGAAACCCATCCCGAACAGTTCCAGCTCACCACGGAACGGGCAGATTTCAAGTTCCTGGCGTTGTGTTTCATTCTTGGCATGACCAGCTGGACCGGGCTGTGTCGCTTGTTGCGGGCCGAAACCCTGAAGGTCAGCCAGCTGGATTATGTGCAGGCGGCGCGGGCCTTCGGGGTGCGGCATGGCCGTATTATCGGCCGTCATATCCTGCCCAATGTGACCCATCTGATTCTGATTGCGTTGGTGCTCGACTTCAGCGGGTTTGTACTGGCCGAAGCGGTGCTGTCCTATATTGGGGTCGGGGTTGATCCGTCGATGGCCAGCTGGGGCAATATGATTAACGAAGCCCGGGCAGAATTGTCCCGTGAGCCAGTGGTGTGGTGGTCGGTGGCAGCCGCGTTTGTGTTGATGTTTATTCTGGTTTTGGCCGCTAACCTGTTCGCCGACAAGGTTCGTGATGCATTTGACCCCCGGTCGGCAGGGTAGTGGCAATGTCATTGTTAACTGTACGTGATCTGACGATCGAATTACCTGCCTTGGTCAATGCCCGGCAAGCCCAGCGGCAGCCGCTGGTCAACGGGATTTCCTTTAGCATTGCCGCCGGTGAAATCCTGGCGCTGGTCGGGGAAAGTGGCTCCGGCAAATCGCTGACGGCACTGGCTATTTTACGATTGTTGCCCGATACCCTGAGTATCACCGGCGGTGTGATTGAGCTGGCTGGCGATAATCTGTTTGAACGGACCGAACGGCAGATGAATGCGGTTCGGGGTTATCGCGCAGCGATGATTTTTCAGGAGCCGCAAAGTGCGCTGAATCCGGTCCAAACCCTGTTGCAACAGATTGGTGAAGTACTGGTTTTACACAAGGGCCTGACCGGTGCGGCGCTAAAAACAGCGGTTATCAATCTGTTGGAAGAAGTTGGTATTCCTGACCCTCGCCAGCGTCTGAGCTGGTATCCGCATCAGTTGTCCGGCGGTCAGAAGCAGCGAGTAATGATCGCCATGGCTCTGGCCTGTGAGCCGGAGCTGCTGGTGGCGGATGAACCGACCACTGCACTGGATGTCACCATCCAGAAGCAGATTCTGGATTTGCTGAACCAGATCCGTCGCGCCCGGAAACTAGGGGTCTTGCTGATTACTCACGATATGGGTGTGGTGTCGGAAATGGCCGACCGGGTGGCGGTGATGCGCCATGGTGAGATTCTGGAGTACCGTCCTGGTGATGAGTTCTTCGTGTCGCCGCAACACGAATACAGTCGCCAGCTGATTCACTCGTTGCCACGGCGAGACTTCCGTCAGCCATTGACCACCCCCGAGCCGTTGCTGACGGTGGAGGGGTTGAAGGTCTGGTTTCCACAACGCCATGGTGTGCTGCAGCGGGTGGTAGGCCATACCCGCGCAGTGGATGGCGTATCATTCCAGATTCATAAAGGTGAAACCCTGGCACTGGTGGGAGAATCCGGTTCCGGCAAATCGACGGTAGGTCGGGCCATTCTGGCTCTGGAACCTCTGTATGCGGGGTGTATCACTTTCGACGGCCAGCGGATTGACCAGCTGAGCCAGGCTGAATTTCGTGCTTACCGCAAACGTATTCAAGTGATTTTCCAGGACCCGTTTTCTTCCATGAATCCGCGTATGACCATTCGTGAGATTCTTGCCGAAGGCATGATCAGTCTGGGCCTGGCCGATGACCATCAACAGCGTGAAGCCAAGCTGCAAACACTGTTGCTGCGGGTTGGTATGGCGGTGGAGCACCTCGACCGCTATCCCCATGAATTTTCCGGGGGCCAGCGTCAGCGAATCGCCATTGCCCGGGCGATTGCAGTCGAGCCTGATCTGATTATCTGTGATGAACCCACCAGTGCGCTGGATGTCAGTATCCGCGGTCAGGTATTGGCGTTGCTGCAGGAGCTGCAGCAAGAAATGGGGTTGAGCTATCTATTTATTACCCACGACCTGTCGATTATTCCACATCTGGCTCATCGGGTGGCGGTGATGAGTCAGGGGGTCCTGGTTGAGCAAGGGGAGTGCGCCAGCGTGATGAACCAGCCTCAAGACTCTTATACTCAGGCTCTGCTGGCAGCGGCACCGGTTATATGTACGGGTTTATAATCACGACCTTGTTTCTCGGTGTGATTGTCACCATTTAGAGCACCAGAACGCATTTCTTTATTTTTTGCGGTGTAAACCGTCTGACCGATTCAGGAGTTTGTTGTGTCCCAACTGACCCAAGCCCAGGTAGAACAAGCCCTGGCGAGCTACATCGACCCATATTTGGAAATGGATCTGGTATCTGCCGGTGCCTTGCAGTCTGTCCAGATTAACGGCGGCAACGTTGCGGTGGTGCTGGAACTGGATTATCCGTCGGAATTTCTCAGCGGCGGTGTGACGCAACTGTTAACGACCGCACTGGAAAACCTCGATGGTTGTGATGACGCCAATGTCACATTGGGCTGGCATGTGGAAGCTCACAAGAGCCATGATGGTGGTGAATCCCTGGCTGCGGTAAAAAACATCGTCGCGATTTCATCCGGCAAAGGCGGTGTGGGGAAATCCACGACGGCAGTCAATCTGGCGATTGCCCTGGCTCAGGACGGTGCCAAAGTCGGTCTGCTGGATGCGGATATTTATGGCCCGAGCCAGGGCATCATGCTTGGTGTTGCCGATGGCACACGACCGGACACCATTGATAACAAGTGGTTTGTGCCAGTAGAAGCCCATGGTATCAAAACCATGTCGATGGCCTATCTGGTGACAGAGCAAACACCGATGGTGTGGCGTGGCCCTATGGTAGCGGGGGCATTGACCCAGATTCTGACCCAGACCCAATGGGGCGAACTGGATTATTTACTGATCGATATGCCACCGGGAACCGGTGATATCCAGCTTACCCTGAGCCAGAAATACCCGGTGTCGGGTTCGGTAATTGTTACGACTCCACAAGACATTGCCCTGGCCGATGCCAAAAAAGGCGTGGAAATGTTCCGTAAGGTGGGGATTCCGGTGCTGGGCATGATCGAAAACATGAGCATGCACATTTGCTCCAACTGTGGTCATGCAGAACATATCTTTGGCCAGGATGGCGCCGAACGTCTGGCGACGACCTACCACACCAAGGTGCTGGGTTCCTTGCCGCTGGCGACCTATATCCGGGAACAATCGGATGCTGGTGTGCCGGTGGTGGCCGCTGATGAGAGTTCGGAAGTGGCGATGATGTATCGTCATGCTGCCCGTCGTCTGGCGGTAGCACTGGCTCGTGGTGGTGAAGCAGCGGAAGCGATGCCGGAAATCAGTATCTCCGAAGATTAAGGTTCCAGAAAATATGATACCTGATACCTGATACCTGATACCTGATACCTGATACGTCAGGTGTCGGGTCATGATCGCAATAACGTCGTGCTCTCGGCGTTATATCAAACTCCCGATTGGCCATTTTGATAAGCCATATTTCCGTGGTACGGCATATATTGTCGTTACTGGCTGCTGCCTCACCAGTGTGAAAAAAGCAACCTTTTTCCAGACGATTGTACCTATCAGTTTATAGATACCGGATCGTACCAGTATCGTATGTCCCCCATTGTGGCTGAAGGGCTGGCTCACTTCCGGGTTAATAACTGATCACTCTTGATATAGGCGGGTTTGACTGCCGACGACGATATGATAAAGAGCCTCCGGTTACTGTCTTCAAAGGCGTTGATTTCAGCCAGGTTTTTACTGTTTTTTGCAGGATTGGGATAACCGTAATAGTTCCTCATGTGTATTATATGCGCTGGTTTGGTGCTTTTTGAGGGTCTTTGTGCTACGCGGTGGTGATGGCATGGAGACCAGAGCACATTGGTATTATTGTTTTGGCGTTTGGGCTGTTTGGTCATGGGAACGTCACGCTCCGGGTATTTATTGACGGTAATTTTTTGTAGAGTCCGTTGCTAATGTACCGGGTGTTATATGGAGATACACATGGATTACCTGATTGTTGGTCTTGGAGGCGGCATTCTGCTTGCTGTGGGCGTGATTGTCTGGATGATTTCTTCCAGAAAAGGGTCAGCCAGTCATTTTTCTTATGCAGCCGCAGGGCCGGTTCTGTCATCTGTAGAGCTGGATTTTTATCGGGCTTTACAGTCTGCATACGACAATACGGCACTGATTTTATGTAAAGTCCGGGCCGCGGATATTATTCAGCCAGAAGAAGGGCTGAAGCAGGACGTAAGCCAGGCTCTGCTCGAACGTATCGCACCCAATGAGTTCGATTTTGTCTTGTGTGACCCAGACAATTTGTCTGTACGTTGTGTCATTCGGCTGGATCATGGTGAATCAGATAAAGAGCGGCGGCAAAATAACGAGCTGCTGGTCTCTGCTTGCCAGTCTGCTGCTGTCAACATGCGCCTGGTGGACGTTCAGCAATCCTTGTCGGTTGAGGAGCTGAGAGCGCTGGAAAGCCCGCTTCCTGAACAGACGGAAGTGGTTCCTGAGACGGCCGAGGCTGCCGATCCGGCGTTGGTTGGTAATACCGATCATGACCATACGGTAACCGAGCCTCAGAATAGCGAGCAGGCGCCGCTGTCTCCGGTCTTGCCTGAAACCAATTTGATGCCAGAAGCTGCGGCTCCGCAACATGAAGAAGAAGATCCTTTCTCTTTGTCTTCCCTGATCTCTGATCCGGTACCAGAAGAAACCGGCTCGGACTTTGACAGCGATATTGCCTCATGGGGCAGTGAAGAAAGCTCTGACAGTGTGTTGGCTTCCGGTATCGAGGATACACCCGCAGCGGCAGAATCTGCACCAGCAGCAGAGGCAGAGGCGGTAGCGGCAGCACCATCCCCGGCGCCTGTGGTGCCAGAACCCGCTGCAACACCAGAAGCTGTTGTTGAGGCAGACACTTCTCATCATCAGCACATACCACGGCCAGCTGCCAAGCCTCTGCATGCTGTTACCGAACCACATTGTCCCCGTTGCCATGCGCCCCTGGTGCAACACACGCCAAAATCCGGCAAATTGGTGGGTCAGTTGTTGTGGATCTGTAGCACCTTTCCTGAGTGTCGTTATGCCGCGCCTTTTGATGCCCATGATGAACCACAGCTGAATCGCGGCACGGGCTGATCCGGCCGCCTCATGCACTGCTCTGGCGGGAATTTTACAGCGTAAAGAAAGCGACTCTTTTGGTAATCTCTTTGGCAATGTCGCGCAATCGTGCCATAGAGAGGAACAAATTGTGCTTTCTGCTATGATAATTAGCTATCTGTCTGTTCATTGACGGTCACTGTTATCGGGTATGCCTGGTTTGGCAAGATTGCAGTGATTCTGGTCTCTTGTTCTTTGGACAATCACTATCATTTCCGCTGTCAGTCATGAGGTTTCAGGATTATGGATGTACTCGAGATATTGGTGTTATTGATCGCTTTGGTACTCATTGCCTTGATTGTGGCAGTGGTGCTGGTATCGGTTCAGGCACTGGCATCCAGCAAACGCGCCAAGGCTTCCCAAGCCAAGCCCAGTCCAGCTGCAGAATCTGAGGCAACCGAGCCAGCTTCAATCGGATCGGTTATGGATCTTATCTCTCCACCTCCTGTGGGGCCGGTAACCACGTCCAACGATACTGCCGCGCCTGTGGATAAGGATGAGGATGAAATTCTGGATGAAGAGATCGAGCTTGATGTACCACCAACGATCGAAGAGCTGTTATCGAAAGCCGGCCCGGCCCCGGTGAATAACGAGCCTGCCGAGGTTGAGCCAAAAGCGGAGAGTCCTGCTCCTGCCAAACAGCCAGACACCCGCAGTACCGAAGAGAAACGTCCCGCGGCTCCCGTTGCTCCCGTGGAGCGAGCCACTATTCCGGAGGATACGCTGCGGCGACCACTGGAAGAAATCAAGCTGGCAACACCAGCACGTCGTAACGATGATAACTACCCCTATATGGCTGGCGGCCCGCTGCTGACGCCGCTGGAACGTCTGTTTTATGGTGATCTCAAAACATCGATTTCGGATAACACCGAGATTTTTTGTAAGGTTCGAGCATCCGATATTCTGAATCCCAGATCCGACCTGAGCCTTGAAGATTCTTATTTTGCTGCCGACCAGCTAGCGACCCAGCGCTTCGATTTTGTCTTGTGTGATGCCCGCGATTTTTCAGTGATTGGTGTTATCGAACTGGATGGTATGGGCGAGCGTGAAGGGCTGCGCAAGATTCAGCGCGAGATATTACGCAAGTCGGCAGAATCGGCTAATTTGCCGGTCTTGCTGGTGGATATGAAGCGTGGTTATACCATCAGGGAGATACGGGAACAGGTGAATTATTTGCTGCCTAGGGATAGCGGTGGTTATGAAGGAACGATTGAACATGAAGCGGTTGATGATACGCCTGATATCTATCAGGAGGAGGAAGAAATCACCGTGACACTGGCGGATAACGGCGTGTCTGAGGAGCCGGACAGCGCCCCTGATTCCAGTGTGGACAGCGGCGAAGATGAGCAAGAGACTGTGGCGGTTACTGCTGCAACAGAAGCTGTTGCTGAGACTCCTGTGTCTCCTGTTGCTGCTTCCGGGAATGACACGTCGCCGGCTCCGGCGGCAGAGACAGAGACAGCACATAAAAATGTCTGTCCTCGTTGTCAGTCACCCCTGAAACTATCATTGGCGACAACGGGTGAATTTGCTGGCCAGTACTTCTGGATTTGTACCAAATTACCTGAATGCCCTTACGTTGCACCGATTTCGCCGCCGCAATAAACCGTCCGTAACACCTGTTATCAACCCCTGGCCACACCGGCGCCTTTGTCTTTCAGTCGTGAAGCAGTTCACTGTGACCTGAGAGACGACGGCCCGGCTTCCAGCAAGGTTATGCCCGACTCTATGGCCGTTATCGCTGGTGCTGGACTGGTTGTTTAATCTGATGTCAGCCGCCTCGGTCAACCAGGCTTGTACTGTTGTATTGCGGTGGTATGGATTCCGCCACATCATGATTACCACAACAATATCTTCGACTGTTTTGTATTACGAGGTTGAACTTATGCCTGTTCCTGAATCGTCAGAGCCGGGTCGTCGCCAGGTTGCCAATCCGGTATTACGTTGGTGCTTGCTGGCGGTGGGGTGGCTGGCTGTGGCGTTGGGAACTGTCGGGATATTTCTGCCGGTGTTGCCGACCACACCTTTCTTGTTACTGGCTGCCGCCTGTTTTGTGCGCAGTTCGCCGGGTTTTTATCATTGGCTGGTCGGGCATCCGAAACTGGGCAGTTATGTACTGTATTACCTCGACGGCAAGGGAATGCCCAAAAAAGCCAAGATTTATACCCTGTTGCTGATGTGGGCATCGCTGTTGTTGACGGCACTGGTTCTGGTGCCCTCTGTTTGGGTACAAATCACACTGTCGCTGACCGGCTTGGGAGTGAGTTGGTACATTCTTCGTTTACCCACTTTGACGCTGGTGACAGCGCCACACCAGGGTAGCAATCAATCAAGGTTGGAATAATACCTGGCAACGGGATTTGATGGCTTTTCCTGTGTGCTTGCCGCTATGCTTTGCGCCGCATTTATTGGTTGAGGGGTAACACGTGTTTTTTCTGAAACAGCATGCTGACTGGTTGCTTTTTGTGCTGCTGGTGCTGGTTTTTTTGCTTTGGCCAGAGCTGGATCTTGTGGTCAGCCATTGGTTTTACGATGACGCCTCGGCCAGCTGGCCATATCGGGACAATCCGGTGAATCTGGCCTTGTATGGCTTGTTCCGTTATTTGCCCTATGCCTTGGTGCCTTTGTTGATGATTGGGTTGGGGTTGACCTTCTGGTCTCGTGGCTTGCCCCGTAGCCAGAGGAAGGTCTGGTTGTTCCTGTTGCTGACCTTGCTGATTGGCCCTGGCATTCTGGTACACAATATATTTAAAGAAGGTTTTGAGCGGCCACGGCCAAAGCAGGTAGTGGAATTTGGCGGCAAAAGTGGTTTCAGTCCTGCCTTTGTGATTGCGGATCAGTGCCATGGCAAATGCCGGTCGTTTGTTAGTGGTCACTCGGCGATGGGGTTCTGGCTGATGGTGTTTGCCTGGTGGAGCCGACGTAAAGTCTGGCTGTATCTTGGGGTTGCGGTGGGAGTCAGTGTCAGTGTGGTGAGGATTACCCAGGGCGGGCATTTTCTCAGCGATACGATTTTTGCCGGATTTATTTGTTACTTCATCTATCGGTTGTTCAGCTATTGGCTGCTGGGGCATAGCCGGATTGGCCAACTGGAGTCAACACGGGGTACAGCTTGATCCCCGTTGTCAGTGGACGGTTTAGCCATCACTGGGTCGTTACCAGCCAGCGGTTCTTTTCAATGGTGGCACTGCCAATGCCTCGTACCTGAGCGAGGTCTTCGATGCTGTTGAACGGGCCATTTTCCTGGCGGTAACGCACGATGGCTTCGGCCTTGACGGTGCCTATACCTTGAAGGTGCGTCAGCGCATCGACGCTGGCGGTGTTGATATTGATTTTACTGGCCATGGCTGTGGTCGTCGTGGCTTCAACGGCACTGGGCGTGTTTCCAGAGCTATCGTTGACTGCGAGCAGGGCAGCCCCTTGTTTCTGTGGTTGTGGTGGTTGTGCGCCACTGAGGTCGGTAAGGCCGGGGATGCTGAAGGTCGTGGAGAAGGGGTTGCTACTGGCGTCACTGTAGGCGGCGGTGGCGGTGGCCAACAACAGGGCCATGAGCAGGGTTTGCAGGGTTCGCTGGAATAATGAAGTCGTCGGATCGGTTTTAAATGACATCATGTCGACATCTCCTTGATGGGGTGAGATGTCAAACTAGCAATCAACTATCCGGTTTTGAATCCGGCGAAACTCTTATCCGAAGAGCCGCCGGTTCAGTCTAAAGGGCGATTTATCGCTACTTGTCAGCGGCTTTTGTCGTCTTTTTGGGTGAGGCTTTTTTCTTGGTTTCTTCAACCCATTGTCCGTCTTTATACCAGGCTGACCAGCCGGTAGCCTTACCTTCAACTTCCGACATCACGTACTGTTCCTTGCTTTTGCGACTGTAGCGAATGACGGAAGGGTTGTTGTCCTTGTCGGTTCGCGGAGCATCCAGCAGGAAGTGGTACTTTTGTGGCAGTTCCGCCTGATGAGCTAATAACTCTTGTACTTGTGGCGGACGGGTTTCGCGGTTTTTCGGGAACTGGCTGGCGGCCAGGAACAGGCCCGATGCGCCGTCTCGCAATACATAGGTATCGTCGACTTTCAGGCACTTCAGTTCCGGCATGGGGACCGGGTCCATTTTCGGTGGCGCAGCTTCCCCGCTTTTGAGCAACTTGCGGGTGTTTTTACATTCACTGTTGGTGCAGCCAAAGTATTTGCCAAAGCGGCCAGATTTGAGCTGCATTTCACTGCCGCATTTGTCGCATTCCAGTGTCGGGCCGTCGTATCCCTTGATCTTGAACTGGCCCGTTTCGACTTCAACGCCGACGCAATCCGGGTTGTTGCCGCAAATATGTACCTTGCGCTGTTCATCAAGCAGGTAGCTGTCCATGGCGTTGTCGCAGATCGGGCAGCGACGTTTTTCCATCAGGCGACGGCTTTCTGCTTCTTCGTCTTCATCGGCGGAGATGGCTTCTTCGCCGGGGATCAGGTTCAGCGTCTGGGTGCAGCGTTCCTTGGGCGGCAGTGAGTAGCCGGAGCAGCCGAGGAAGACACCCGTGGAGCCGGTGCGGATCTGCATATGGCGACCACAGGTCGGGCAGGGAATATCGGTATCGACCGGGGTATTCGGACGCATGCCACCGTCTTCACCGGCACTGTCCAGTTTTTTCTGGAAGCCGCCGTAAAAATTGTCCAGTACTTCGGTCCAGTTGCTGTCGCCATCGGCAATATGGTCGAGCTTTTCTTCCATGCTGGCGGTAAAGCCAAAATCCATCAGGTCATCGAAGTTTTCGACCAGACGACTGGTGACGATATCGCCCATTTTTTCAGCGTAAAAACGACGGCCCTTGAGGCTGACGTAACCACGTTCCTGAATGGTGGAAATAATCGAGGCGTAGGTGGATGGGCGACCAATACCACGTTTTTCGAGCTCTTTTACCAGGGCGGCTTCAGAGAAGCGCGGCGATGGTTTGGTGAAATGCTGCTTGGGTTCCAGCTCAATCAGATTGAGGTGATCACCTTCGGCCACATCGGGCAGCAAGACGTCATCGTCCTTGCCACCACCGGAGGTCAGTACGCGCAAATGACCATCAAAGCGGATAACCCGGCCACGGGTTTTTAAATCGAAATCGCCAGCACTGGTGGTAATACTGGAGCTGGTGAATTTGGCATCGGCGGTTTGACAGGCAACAAAACGACGCCAGATCAGATCGTAAAGGCGCTGGGCATCCGGTTCCATGCTGCTGAGGTCGGCGGCCCGCAGGGTGACATCGGAAACCCGGATGGCTTCGTGCGCCTCTTGTGCACCTGCCTTGCTGCTGTAAATGCGTGGTTGGTCGGGCAGGTATTGCTCCCCTAACTTGTCCTGGATGTAGTCACGCACACTGGCGACAGCATCCTGACTCAGATTGGTGGAGTCGGTACGCATATAGGTGATGTAACCGGCCTCGTACAGCCGTTGGGCCAGGGTCATGGTTTTCTTGACGCTGAAGCCCATGCGGGTGCTGGCCGCTTGTTGCAGGGTGGAGGTAATAAATGGCGCTGCCGGCCTGGAGCTGGTGGGCTTGTCTTCACGCTTGCTGACGGCAAAGGGCAATTTGCTCAGCTGGTCGATCAGGGCATGGGTATCGGCGGCATTGGTGGGGCGGAATTCCTTGCCTTGATAGCGAATCAGCTGCGCCCGTAACACTTCACCGCTGTCGGTACTGAGGTTGGCAAAGGCTTCCCAGAATTCTTCTGGAATAAAGGCGCGGATTTCCCGCTCGCGCTCGACAATCAGGCGCACGGCTACCGATTGCACACGTCCGGCTGACAGGCCGCGGGCAATTTTGCTCCACAGCAGTGGCGACAGCATAAAGCCCACCACGCGATCGAGGAAGCGCCGTGCCTGTTGGGCATTGACGCGGTTCATATTCAGGTCGGAGGGCTGTTCAAAGGCTTTTTGAATGGCTTTTTTGGTGATCTCGTTAAATACCACTCGACGATATTGCTCGTCTTGGCCGCCAATAATCTCACGAAGGTGCCAGGCGATGGCTTCTCCCTCGCGGTCCAAATCCGTCGCCAGATAAATCTGGTCGGCATCCTTGGCCAGGCGTTTGAGTTCGTCGACGACCTTTTCCTTGCCCGGCAAAATCTGGTAGTGGGCTTCCCAACCGTTTTCCGGGTCGATGCCCATGCGGTTGATCAGCTGTTCCTTGGCTTTGCGAGCCTTGTAGATCGCTTTTTTCTCCGGCGACATTTTGCGCGTCAGGGCGGCCTGTTTGGCACGCTCCTTCGGATCGCTTGTTGACGCGGAACCGGATGTAGGCAAATCGCGCACGTGGCCGACGCTGGACTTGACGATAAAGTCCTTACCCAAGTACTTATTGATGGTTTTCGCCTTGGCAGGCGATTCCACAATTACCAGCGATCTGCCCATATTCTCCGTTTTACCCTTAAATACGTGTTAACTCAGCCCAGTTGTGGCGACACTTTATAGGTAGACCCCTGGGTTTGGTCAAGCCTGAAGCAAGGAACTTCTGCACATTCTCTGCCATGAACAGTAAAAAACGAGGTCGTTTTTTACGCAAAATATCAATTTTGACCAAGTATTTTTAAGTAACTTTTATGAATGGTTCGGGGTATCCCCAGTAGGGGGATTTGTTGTTCTGGGTTGATGCTGCGGCTGTGCTGTCAGGCTTATGCTGCCTGACTTGTTGCCGGTTAGTGAGTGCTGGCCAAATACTGATTTCAGGGGCTGCTGACCAGCTTGCCAATTAAGCTATCCGACTCTGGCCAGAGCCTTCTTTAATAGGAGTATGATGGCGGCGACAAATTATTCACTGTGCTGTGGCGTTCAATACGGGTTGATTGACCTTTTGGGGTAACAGCCGATAAGGAATGACTGCTGTGTTTTCTTCTTTGACGGGTTTTGGGGCTGCCCAGAAGTTGCTGTCTTTGTGCCATGATCTGGAGGTGGAACGTTTTCCGCTTCAGGCTGATATCGATACATCCGGTGTGTCTGTGTTGCGGCTGGATCGTATCCATCCGGTGCTGTCGGGTAACAAGCTGTTCAAACTGTTGTGTCACTGGCAGCCCTGGCAGGGCAGTGGCCGTTCCGGCTGGGTAACGCCGGGAGGTGTCTGGTCAAATCATTTGCATGCGGTGGCATTTCTGGGGCAGTGGGCTGGGGTTCGTACAACCGGCCTGGTACGGGGTTATGACGATGTGCCGTTGACGGCAACCTTGCAGGATTGTGTCGATTGGGGCATGCAGCTGGTATTCCAGTCCAGAGTTGATTATCGCCAGCGCTATGACCAGGACTGGCAGCGCCACTGGTCGGCGGCGACTGACAGCTATTTTATCGGCGAGGGTGGGGCCTGGGCGGCATCGACAGAGATGGCGCTGTTGTCAGGGCTTGATGGCGATGACCAGCAAGATCCCGGGGCGCAGGCATTTGCGGCCTTGGCGGCTGTCTGTGCCGGATATGATCAGGTGTGGCTGGCAGCCGGCAGCGGGACAACAGCCGAGCGCTTGTTGCCAAGGCTGCCCGCTGATGTACATCTGGTGGCGGTGAATACCGTTGCCGATCATGGCGCTCTGGCGCAACGCTGGCAGCGGTTGTTTGCCGGTCGGTCATGGCAGATTGTTGCCAGCAGCATGCGCCGTTTCGGGGCGCAATCCGATGCGTTGCGAGGGCAAATCACCGCCTTTGACCGTCAGGGGTTACCGCTCGATCCGGTGTACGGTGCGCCCCTGGTCGACACCTGGTTACAGCATGCTGCGTTGTGGCAGGGGCAATCCGTTCTGCTGATTCATGGCGGCGGGTTGCAGGGCCGACGGGGGATCGGCCTGGATGTCGATGTATCTGCTGGCGGCCAGGTCGCTCAGGTCCGTTCGTTGGGCCAATGATCTGCAACAACCATCCAGCGTTGCTGCTCTGCCCAGTATGGCTGCTGTGGCCTGACCCGGGCCAGGCAGAGCGGGATATCCAGATAACGAAAATGGCACTGCAGCAATTGCACGATATCGGCTGCGCTGGCGGCCACCGGAGACAAGACCGGGCTGAGCCATTCATCGCGGGCCAGAATGACCCAATGGCCAGTGCGGATATGTTCTTGCAACTCACTGGCATGACACCAGCGACCTTGCCAGTGGTGAGGATTCACTTCCGCCGGTCGCTGGGCAGTGATGGCAGGATTGGCCGGGTAGAACAGGCAACCACGGAAGACGGCTTCCGACCGGCGCGGAAACCAGCCCCGTGTCGCCAGCAGTGGCTGTGCCTGTGGATGGCGGGCCAGAGGGAGTTGCTGTTCATAGGTGTGGCGCAATTTGTTCGCCAGTCGATCCCGGCGATTGGCACCGATCCAGTCATTGCCAATGCCAAGATAAAACTTTAGGGCCAGTTCAAGGTGCCATTGTTGCTGACCGTTATCGATCAGCAGATCAAGTTCACCGAGGGTACGATCGCGTCCGGCGATCTGGATATTGGCATCCCAGCGCCAGCCGCTGTGCTGTAGCCATTCGTGCCAGAGCGACTCAAACACCAGCCCGAGGCGGCTCTGTTCACTGCGTCTGGTGTGATGCCACTGGGTCGGGCAACCGGCCTGCTGACAGAGGGATTCCAGCCATGGTGGCTGGGATGGTGACCAGGGGCAGGCCAGTAATGAGGGCGATGTCAGCGCCCAGGTCAAATCACGGATGTGTTTGTCTGGCAGTTGGAAAAAGGCGTCTTCGGAGATTTGCATGCGTCAGGTCAACAAGCCTTTTGGTAGTTGCTGTGATATAAATCGCGCACTTCACTCTCCCGACACTGGCAGTATCCATTTGGCAGGATTGGGTGGCATCGCAGCGCCGGTTACAGGCTGCATCGATAACAACGACTTGGGTTAAGGTGATGGAAGAGTTTCGTAATATAGGCCTTATCGGCCGCTTGAACAGTAACAAGGTCATTGAAACCGTCAAGCGATTATCCCGCTTTCTGACCGATGAGGGATATTACGTCATTCTCGACGATCGCATTGCTGAGGTGATTCCGGGCCATAATATGCAGGTCAGCAAGGTCAATTTGCTGGGTGAAATCTGCGACCTGGTGATTGTGGTCGGAGGTGATGGCAGCTTGCTTGGGGCGGCTCGTGCTTTGGCCAAGTACCATATTCCGGTACTGGGTATTAACCGTGGCCGTCTTGGTTTTCTGACCGACATCAGCCCTGGCGACACCATGTGTGACGAAGTGCTTGCGGTTTTGCATGGCGAATACACCAGTGAACTGCGATTTTTGCTGGATGCAGAAGTCAAACGGGATGGTAATCCGATCGGTGGGGCTGCGGCCCTGAATGATGTGGTGTTACACCCGGGCAAGTCGGCTCGCATGATTGCTTTCGACCTGTATATCGAAGGACAGTACGTTTATAACCTGCGGTCAGACGGCTTGATTGTGTCCACTCCGACCGGTTCGACGGCGTATTCGTTATCCGGTGGCGGGCCGATCATGCATCCCAAACTGGATGCTCTGGTACTGGTACCGATGTTTCCACATACCTTGTCGAGTCGGCCTATAGTGGTGGATGGCAAAAGCGAAATCAAAATCCATATTGATGGCGATCTGGATATTTATCCAACGCTCAGCTGTGATGGTCAAACCCATCTTCCATGTGCGCCCGGTGATGTGATTACCATCCGGAAAAAAGCGCACAAGTTTAAATTGATTCACCCCAAAGGGCATAACTTCTACGAGATATGCCGCACCAAATTGGGCTGGAGCAGTAACCTTGGAGACTGAATATGCACCAGGGATATGATCTGATCGGGGATATACATGGCTGTGGCGATACCCTTGTTACCTTGCTGGAGCAAATGGGTTATCGCAAGCAGCATGGCGTTTATCGTCATAATACGCGCAAGGCCGTGTTTGTGGGTGATGTTGTGGATCGTGGCCCTCATATTCGACTGGCCTGTGAAGTCGTGCGGAATATGGTCGAGGCCGGTGAAGCAGAAATGCTGATGGGGAATCACGAGTACAACCTGATTACCTACTGTACCAAGGCTCCCGCCGGTATGCGGCAACCGTTTTTGCGTGAACACACACGCCGCAACAGCCATATTGTTGAAGCCACGATGGAGCAATTTGCCCACCATCCGCAAGAGCTGAACGATATGCTCGACTGGTTTCTGGAGCGGCCACTGTTTGCCGAATACGACCATTTTCGGGTTGTACACGCTTGCTGGGACAGCGATATGATCGCCGAATATATCGCCCGCTACGGTGGTAATCAGCTGGATCGCCAGCTGCTGCTGGAATCGGTTGATCCTGCCAGCTTCCTGCACAAGTTCCTTGACCGGATGCTGCGTGGCACCTCGCTGAAGCTGCCACAAGGCCGCTCCATGACCGCTACCGATGGCTTTGTACGGCAATTTTTCCGCACCAAGTTCTGGGAGCATGACCCCCAGCGCTACAGTGATGTCCTGTTTCAGCCCGATCCCTTACCAGAGGATTTACAGCATTCGCTGTTGAGTGAGGCAGAGAAACGTCAGCTGCTGTATTACAGCACGGAAGAAAAACCGCTGTTTTTTGGTCATTACTGGATGTCAGGTATTCCGTCACCCTTGAGTACCAATCTGGCGTGTATCGATTATAGTGCCGTGAAATATGGCCGCCTGGTGGCCTATCGCATGGATACTGAACATCAACTACAGCCCAATAAATTCACCTGGGTCAGAGTGGACAAGAACGAGCGCTGATGGAAGCTTTGCTGGTACTGGTGGCGGATGCGGCGGTTGATCTGTCGCCGCTCACACAACAATTATGGGCGCATCGTATCGCGCACCGGGTGATCATGGTGGAGGGTCAGCAACACCTGTACCTGGCCCATGAGGCTGATATTGCCCAGGTACGGAGCTGGGTCGAGCAGTGGCGGGAAGGCCAGCTGGGCAAACCAGAGGTCGAGACCGGTAAGCCCCGGCCGCTGGTGGCGTTTATTCTGACCCTGGCGCAAGTACCGGTGACTCTGGCAATGAGCCTGGTACTGGTACTGATTTTTGGCTGGATGCACATTTCGACCGACTGGTTGGCCTGGGTGCAACCCGGAGATGGCCTGTGGCCGGAGCAGCGGATGCAGCTGGCCACCTATCTGGACATCGGCTTGCTGGCCTGGCTTAAACCGATACTGGTGCATTTTTCGCTGGTCCATTTGGTGTTTAACAGCATGTGGTGGTGGATTCTGGGGCGCAGTATCGAACAGCATGATGGCTCGCGCATGTTGCTACTGTTGACCCTGATCACAGGATTGGTGGGCAACCTGGTGCAGTGGTGGTATGGCGGCCCCGGTTTTGGTGGGCTGTCCGGTGTCACTCTGGGACTGCTGGGTTGGGTCGGCTGGCGGCAATATCAGCGCAAGCTGTCGTACTCCATCCCGGCCATGCTGCTGCCTGTGATGGTGGGCTGGCTGCTGCTGACCATGATGAGTGACAGTCTGATACCGGGCCTGACCGGTATTGCTCATGGTGCGCACCTGGGTGGCTTGATCGCCGGCATGTTGCTGGCCACGGTGTGGCCGAGCAAGCGACCAGCTGCCCCCGATACGTAAATTGTTTGGAGATAAAACGATGACATTACAAGATCTGATCCAGTCGCTGACCCCGGCCGTCTATGAAAACCTCAAAAACGCCGTGGCGCTGGGCAAATGGCCCAATGGCACCGCGTTGCAGGAAGGCCAGCGCGAACTGTGTATGGAAGCCATTCTGCACTATGAAATTACCCATCAGGTACCGGCCGAACAACGGGTAGGTTATGTCGGTGGCGCCTGTGCCAGTGGCAACGTTGAGACCATTGGCCGTGATGATGACGTTCAGCCATTGACGCTGCAGTAAGCCCATGACCGACCGTTACCAGGGTGCGCTCAGCAAAATGGCCGCGACGGCTGCGGCTGATGGACAAGTGGCTTACCGCTTGTCACTGGGGCGTGACCAGATCGATATGAATGCCCTGATCGGCCAGCGTGTGGCATTGAGCTGGCAAGGTGCCATTCACTGTTGTGCCTGTGGCCGCAGCACCCGGAAAAGTTTCAGCCAGGGGTATTGTTATCCCTGTTTCAGCAAACTGGCCCAGTGCGACCGCTGCATGATGAGCCCGGAAACCTGTCATTTTCATCTGGGTACCTGCCGCGAGCCGGACTGGGCAGAACAGGTATGTTTTCAGCCTCATTATGTTTACCTGGCCAACTCGTCCGGCATCAAGGTCGGTATTACCCGTGCCGGTCAGCTGCCCACCCGCTGGCTGGATCAGGGGGCCGTACAGGGCATGGCCATTGCCAGAGTTGCCAGCCGTCGTGTGTCCGGAATGCTGGAAGACCTGCTGCGTCAACGGGTTGCCGACAAAACCAACTGGCGGACGATGCTGAAAGGCCAGAACCCGTTACTCGACCTGGGCGCCGCCCGGGATGACTTGCTGGCCGAGCTCGACGACCCGATTCGCGCACTGACCGACCAGTTGGGCGACGATGCCATTGAATGGTTACCCGCCAGTCGTACTGTGTCGCACAGTTTTCATTACCCTGTGCTGGAATACCCCACCAAGGTAACCAGCCACAACCTGGACAAGACACCAGAGCTGCAAGGGCGGCTACTTGGTATCAAGGGGCAGTATCTGATGCTGGATAGTGGCGTCATCAATCTGCGCAAATACACCAGTTATCAGGTCACTCTGACTCATATTGATGCGATCTGATTAATACGCCCGCCTGATCACAAGGCCTTTCATGATTCGATGGCCAGGGCGGCGGAGTGAACCGACTTCAGAAGGAAAAATATCCATGCGTGATGCCCAACCCCAAAGTATTTACCTGAAAGACTATTGTCAGCCGGAATACTGGATCAACCAGACGGAACTGACGTTTGAGCTGCAAGAGGATGCCACCGTTGTGACCGCGGTATTGACGTTGGAAGCCAACAACGCCGGCAATCAGTCCGGTGTGCTGGAATTACAGGGTCAACAGCTGGAGCTGCTGCAACTGACGCTGGATGGCACCACGCTGGCGGCGGATGCCTACACTGTGACCGACGATTCATTAACCATCACCGGTCTGGCACAACAGCACCAGCTGAGCATTGTGACGCGTATTGATCCGGCAGCGAATACCGCGCTGGAAGGTCTGTACCGCTCCGGTGGCATGTACTGTACCCAGTGTGAAGCGGAAGGGTTCCGCCGTATTACCTATTATCTGGATCGCCCGGATGTGATGTCGGTGTTCACCACCCATATTATTGCCGACGGCGAGCGTTACCCGGTAATGCTGTCGAACGGCAACTGTATCGCGGACGAAACCCTGGCCGACGGTCGCCGCCAGGTAAGCTGGCTTGACCCACACCGTAAACCGGCCTATCTGTTTGCGCTGGTGGCGGGAGATCTGCTGCACAAGGAAGACCATTTCACCACCATGAGTGGTCGCGATGTCACCCTGAGAATTTTTGTTGAACCACAGAATATCGACAAGACGGAATATGCGCTAGACGCACTCAAGCGTTCCATGCGCTGGGACGAAGAAGTCTATGGTCGTGAGTACGATCTGGATATCTTTATGATTGTGGCCGTGGATGACTTCAATATGGGCGCAATGGAAAACAAGGGCTTAAACGTCTTTAACTCCTCCTGTGTACTGGCCAACCCGGCTACTGCCACCGATGCCGCCTATCAACGTATCGAAGCCATTGTCGCCCATGAATACTTCCACAACTGGTCGGGCAACCGGGTAACCTGCCGCGACTGGTTCCAGCTCAGCCTGAAAGAAGGGTTTACTGTTTTCCGGGATGCCAGCTTCTCGGCGGATATGCACTCAGCCACAGTCAAGCGTATCGAAGATGCCCGTATGGTGCGTACGGTACAGTTTGCTGAAGACGGCGGCCCGATGGCGCATCCGGTACAGCCGGATTCCTTTATTGAAATTGCCAACTTTTATACCGTAACCATCTACGAAAAAGGCGCAGAAGTGGTGGGTATGATCCACAAGATTCTCGGAGCCGATGGTTTCCGCAAAGGGTCGGATCTGTATTTCGAGCGCCATGATGGTCAGGCCGTCACTATCCATGATTTTGTTGCTGCCATGGAAGATGCCAACGGTATTGATCTGACTTTATTCAAGCGTTGGTACAAGCAAGCGGGTACGCCAGTGGTTAGCGCGGAGGTTGACTATCGTGCCGACGAGCAGGCCTTGTACCTGACCTTGCGTCAGCAATGCCCAGACACCCCGGGACAAACCAACAAACAGCCGATGTGGATTCCGGTACAGCTGGGTCTGCTTGATGCCAGGGGGCAGGATTTGCCGGTACAGGTGACCCCCTCGGTGAACGCCGCGGGTATGGAAACCTGGACTGCAGCCAGCCAGGTGCTGCACTTGACCGAAGCCGAGCAAACCTTTGTGTTCTCCGGGCTGGAGAGCCAGCCGGTACTGTCGTTATTCCGTGACTTCTCGGCACCGGTCAAGGTCGAGTTTGAACAAAGTGCGCAAGACTTGTTGTTCCGCCTGCAGCATGACAGTGATGGGTTCAACCGCTGGGACGCCGGTCAGCGTCTGATGCTGGGCTGGATCGACCAGGCCCGTCTGGATGAATTTGAACTGCCGGAGGATGCTCGTCAGGTGATGGCCGAACTGCTGTCTGACGATACTCTTGATCCAGCCATGGTCAGCTACCTGCTGACCTTGCCGTCAGAAGCCTATATTGCTGAGTTCAGCGATCAGGTTGACCCTCATGCGATTCACCTTGGCCGTCAACGGGTGCGTCTGGCGATGGCGATGGCGCTGAACGAACAGTTTGCTGCCTGCTATCAACGTCTGCTCAGTCATGCCGAATATCAGCCAGAACCACAACAAATGGCCGCCCGCACGCTGAAAAACCTGGCGCTGAGTTACTGGAGCGTAGCGTCCGATGCCGGAGTTCGTCAGGCATTGGCGCAGTTTGGCAGTAGCGACAATATGACCGATCAGATGGCGGCGTTGCAGGCCCTGATTTGCAGTGGTGATGACGAGCTGGCACAACAGAGCCTGGAAGCGTTCTACCAGCAATGGCAAAACGATGCGCTGGTGGTGAACCAGTGGTTATCGGTACAAGCTGGTTCTGCCGATCTTGGTACACTCAGTCGTATCCAGCAGTTGCTGGAGCACGAAGCCTTTGACTGGCGTAACCCGAACAAGATTCGCTCTGTGATTGGTGCTTTTGCCAATCAGGCGCTGTGTCACTTCCATGCTCAGGATGGCAGTGGTTATCGCTTGCTGGCGGATGCCGTTATTCGTCTGAATGCCACCAACCCCCAGATTGCCTCACGCTTGCTGACACCATTAACCAAATGGCGACGCTTGGTACCGGCACTGTCGGAACAGATGAAAGAACAGCTGGAACGGGTTGCGGCGCAACCAGACCTGTCCCGTGATGTGTATGAAATCGTGAGCAAAAGCCTGGCCTGACCCGCCAGGCGCTGCGTTGTTGTCTGAGTGATGCTGGAGGATGTCCTGTTTGTGGCGCTGGTGGTTATTAACATGGCCGTTATGGGGGTGGCTGACGCCGGGAGTCCAGGCGCTTGAGGTCAGTTATCCTGCGGATTATCTCGCTGCCGAGCTGGACGATGCCGCATTGGCCATGCGGCTGGAACGTGCCGGCAGCCTGTCGGATCAGTTAACCCCGCTGGGAGCCACTCGAGCCGGTAACGGCACCGATATCCCGGACTGGCGGGGAGGCTTGCGCATGCCACCGCTGGGTTATCAGCGGGCAGGGCAACCTCATATTGACCCTTTTGCCGGAGAATCCGCGTTGTTTCGGATCGCGGCAGGCAACCTGCCAGACTATCGTTCTTTTGTAACTCCGGGCCTGCAGGCTCTGTTGGAACGTTATCCCGACAGTTTTTATCTGCCGGTTTATCCTTCTCGCCGTACCGCGGCTGCACCGGATATGGTGTACGAACAAACCTACCAAAACGTTATTCGGACCGAAACCAGTCGGGATGGCCCCGGGTTTTATTATGCCTGGGGCGGCATTCCGTTCCCGATACCGGACAATGGTGTGCAAGCCATCTGGAACCATGCCGCTCGCTGGCAAGGGGAGCAGCTCCAGGCGCAATGGCGTGAGATACAGGTATCTGGCCAGCACCGGCAAGCTATCCGTTGGCGGGTGCAAGAAAACTACCCGTATTACTGGCAGCGATCGCGTTGTTTCTTGCCTCTGTCACAGTGTGAACCGGACCGGCGTACTGGTCATACCGAACGCAAAAACATGACCTTGTTCCAGCGCCAGTGGAGCGCTATCGGAGCCGGGCTGTTACGGGTCTCGGATCAATTGAAGGTAAAAGAAGGGCGAGAGTATGGCTATCGTCGTCAGCAAGGTGCCTGGCCGGATGGCTGGGACCCGACCCTGCGGGGGACAGAAGACATTGCCTTGTTCAGTGGTTCATCGCAGTCATATCACTGGTTGCTGTTGGGTAAACGCGAGCTGTATATCCCTTACAACAATTACCGTTTTGAAACCCTGGGTGATGACACCTTGCTAGGGCCGGGGCATTTGGCCAGCTCCGCCTTGCGGTTTGAAAAGCATCGTGTCTGGGTGGTGGACGGTACCTTGAAAAAAGGTGCCAGTAACCGTTATCGCAAACGGGTCTATTATATAGATGAAGACAGTTGGCAGATTGCTCTGGCGGATTTTTATGGGGCCGATGGCCAGTTACAACGGGTCGGGCTGGGGCTGCTGAAAAGTTTCTATGAGCTGCCGGGGGTACTGTCGGCGGCGACTGTGATTCATGACCTTTCGAGTGGCCGCTATAGCATCACCGGGTTGGAATCCGGTCAGGACGACGTCCGGCGATTTGATCTGCCGGTTGAGGTAATCAGGGTCGACGCCGATTGACTTGCCATCCGGGTGGGTGAACCCGGCGAACGACCGCATTCGCGACTATTCTTGTTGGCACTAGGGCCGCTACGCCAGGCATCAATCAGCCCGGATTCGGGCTGGTCTGGACTGTTATTGAATGCGCTACTGTATTGGCAAACTCTTCAAGGCATGCGATTATCCAAATATTAGGATATAGAGTTGTTCCTTTTGTTCACATAAAGAGCTGCTTGCCTGTCCCATCAACATCATAATAATAACGGAGTTCTTGATGCGTCTGATCAAGGCATATTGCTTTATGGTCACCCTGTCTCTGGTGACAACGACCGCATTGGCACAATGGGTCGATCCCTTGCAAACCCCCGCGCAAACCAGCGCAAAAGCCCATACTGCCTTACTGCTTGATATCACCCAGGCCGGTGGGCGGCTGGTGGCAGTGGGGGCTTTTGGTCATATCCTGTATTCCGATGATCAGGGAGCGAGCTGGCAACAGGCACAAGTGCCTGTCAGCGTGACTCTGACCGCTGTGAGTTTTGCCGATGCGCGCCATGGCTGGGCTGTCGGCCATGACGGCATTATATTGGCAACCGAGGATGGCGGCCTGAACTGGCGCAAGCAGCTGGATGGTTTTGTTGCCAACGACGCCATGGTTGAAGCCTCTGAGCGTTTGTTAAGTCAGGCGGAAGCAGCGCTGGCCAGCCTTGAAGAGACTGACGAGCGCGACGAAGAGGCACTTGAGGAAGCCGAAATCGTGCTGGAAACCGCCATGTTTGCGGTTGAAGATGCTGAGTACGATGTGTCGATTGGCTCAACCAAGCCGTTACTGGACGTGCTGTTTCTTGATGATAAGCATGGTCTGGCCGTCGGGGCTTACGGGATGGCGTTTGAAACCCATAACGGCGGTGACAGCTGGAGCGAATTTACCTCGCGCTTGCCATTAACAGAACGTTCCCACCTGAACAGCCTGACCCAGGCTGCGTATGGACAATTATTTATTGTTGGCGAAATGGGATTGATCCTGACATCCACGGATAACGGTGACAGCTGGCAAGCACTGGAGTCCCCTTATGATGGCTCACTGTTTGGCATGATCAGCAGCGCTAATCAGCTGACCTTGATGGGGTTACGAGGCCATCTGTTTCAATCAACCGATGCCGGGGCACACTGGCGCGAATTAGCGCTAGATAATGAACAGACCCTGTTTCAGGGCCTGGCTATGGATAACGGTAGCCGGGTACTGGTCGGTAATTCAGGCACCGTGATATTACTGGATAATCAGGCTACTCAAATCATCAACCTGGCAGGCCGCAAGGGGGTTGCCGCATTGGCCGCCGTCGAAGAGGGGTTTGTGCTGGTGGGTGAAGTGGGTATACAGCGTATTAATCGTCGTGGTGAGCTGATCAGCGCTGCCCGAATTGTGGAGGCGCAGTAATCATGACCCAGAAACATCATTATTCGACCGAGCCGGAACACTTTATTCTGTCGCCAGAGACAGAGCCCTTGTTAGAGCGAGTGTTGTTTAACAATCGCTCGCTGGTGTTGATGGTACTGACATTGCTGACGCTGGTGTTTGCCTTTGGCCTGACCCAGATCCGGCTGGACTCCAGCATCGAAAAATACATTCCGCTGCAGCACCCCTATATCCAGAATTATCTGGTGCATAAAGATGATATGAAAAGCGGCATGGCCAATATCAAGATTGCCGTGGCCGCCGTCGAGGGCGATATTTTTGACGATGCCTATCTGCAAACGCTGAGTAAAATCAACGACGATGTCTTTTTTGTGACTGGTGTTGACCGCTCCGGCATGCAGTCGTTGTGGACCCCCAATACCCGCTGGACCGAAGTGACCGAAGAAGGCTTTCAGGGTGGCCCGGTGATTCCCGCCAATTATGACGGCAGTCCGGCCAGTATCGAACAAGTACGCCAGAATATTCTCAAATCAGGGCAAGTGGGCCGTCTGGTCGCCAACGATTTTGTGTCTACGGTGATCGATGTTCCGCTGCTGGAGCGTGACCCGGAAACGGGAGAAAAGCTTGGCTATCAGGCGCTGTCGCACCAGCTCGAAGAGCGGATTCGCGATCACTACCAGTCCGACAGCATTCGCATTTACATCACCGGCACGCCCAAAAAACTGGGTGACTTGCTTGATGGTGCCGTGTCCATTGGCTACTTCTTTCTGGCAGCGATGCTGATGACGACAGTGTTGTTGTATCTGTATTCCCGTTGCCCCAAAGGCACGCTGGTGCCGATTGCCGCTTCGCTGATTGCGGTGGTATGGCAGCTGGGAGCACTGGCGCTGCTGGGGTTCAGTATCGACCTGTATTCGGTGCTGGTGCCGTTTCTGGTGTTCGCCATCGGTATCAGTCACGGCGTGCAGCTGATCAATGGCATTGCCATTCATTCCGGCCAGGGGCTGGACAAGATGTCGTCGGCACGTCAGGCCTTTCGCGGTTTGTATGTGCCGGGCATGTTGGCGCTGCTCAGTGATGCGATGGGTTTTCTGACCTTGCTGTTTATCGATATCGGCGTGATTCAGGAACTGGCCATTGCGGCCTCGGTCGGGGTTGCCATGATCATCGTGACCAACCTGGTACTGGTGCCGATTGTGATGTCGTACATTGGCATCAGTCCCGCCGGTATTGCCCAGGCGCAAAAGGCCGAAAAAGCCAATCCGGTGATCTGGCAATGGCTGGGTCGTTTTACCGATAAACGCTACGCCGTTACGGTGCTGTCGCTGGCCGTGGTGCTGGGTGCGTTTGGCGTGTATTACAGCCAGGATCTGGAAATTGGCGACCTGGACAAGGGCGCGCCGGAACTGCGGGCAGACTCGCGCTACAACCTCGATAACGACTTTATGGTAGCCAGCTATTCCACCAGTTCGGACGTGATGGTGGTGATGGCCGAAACCCCGATCGAGATGTGTAACACCTTCAAGGTGATGGATGTGCTCGACCGGTTTATGTGGCGTATGGAAAACGTTCCCGGCGTACAGTCTGCCTTGTCGCTGGTCACGGTCTCCAAGCTGGTGACCAAGGCGATGAATGAAGGCAACCTTAACTGGTACGCCCTGTCGCGCAACCAAACCATTCTGAATACCTCCATCCAGCGGGCACCGGGTGGGCTGCTGAATGCCGACTGCTCCATGGCTCCGGTGATTATCTATCTGAACGACCACAAGGCGGAGACGTTACAAACCGTGGTGGATGCGGTGGAAGCCTTCAAGTCAGAATACGACGATCAAGTGGACGAGATGTACTTCGGCATGCGGGCCGACGCCATCCAGGATGCCATTGCCGAAGGCAAGATAGATGCAGTGCCTATGCGCCTGCAGCTGGCCTCCGGTAATGCCGGGATCGAAGCCGCCACCAATCAGGTGATCGCCGATGCGCAAGATACCATGCTGATTTTTGTGTATGTGGTGGTGTTTAGTTTGTGTCTGCTGACATTCCGCTCGTTGACTGCGGTCGCCTGTATCCTGCTGCCATTGGCGCTGACTTCGATACTGGGGCAAGCATTGATGACCTGGCTGGGAATTGGCGTCAAGGTCGCCACGTTGCCGGTGATTGCTCTGGGAGTAGGGATTGGCGTTGACTATGGCATCTATATTTACAACCGACTGGAGGCGCTGCTGATTTCTGGCCTGTCGCTGAAGGATGCCTATCTGGAAACCCTGCGTTCTACCGGCAAGGCGGTCAGCTTTACCGGCGTGACGCTGGCGATCGGTGTGGCTACCTGGATGCTGTCGCCGATCAAATTCCAGGCTGATATGGGCATCCTGCTGACCTTTATGTTCCTCTGGAACATGCTCGGTGCTCTGGTATTGCTACCTGCACTGGCCAGCATGTTACTGAACCCGGAAAAAATCCGGGAGCGGCATCAGCGCGTTCACCAAAGCGTACCACCTGCGGTGTAGGGTGCCCGTTATGTCTGCCTGACCTCACTCGGGTCGCCCGCCAGGGCGATCCGTGGCCACCTGCTCCGGTGCGGCAATTCATGTCGTACTGGTGTGAGGTCTGATCTTCTGATCTTCTGGCCTTATTGTTCTGGGAATCTTCTTTCCTGATAATCTGACGCTCTGGTACTTATCACCGTTTTAAGACTGACAGGAGAATGTTTATGTCGGAACAGAGCAAGGCGAATGGTCTCAAGGTACGGACCGAAGTTATGGGGGCAGATTTTGTCCAGCGGGCGCAGCAAAATACCACAGCGCTGACGGAGCCTTTGCAGGATTGGATTAACGAACATGCCTGGGGGTCAACCTGGCAGCGTGATGGTTTGCCGCGTAATGTACGTTCGCTGGTTACGATTGCCATGCTCACGGCGTTAAAGTCGCCGGCTGAGTTAAAAGGCCATATTCGTGGGGCGTTGAATAACGGCTGTACGCCGCAGGAAATTCGTGAAGTGTTGCTGCACAGCTTGCCATATTGCGGAGCGCCAGCGACTCAGGAAGCCTTCAGGGCGGCGGCAGAGGTATTGGACCTGTCGGCCTTTGAAAACGACTGACACGTCTGTCAGCGGCCACTGGCCACTATATGAGAGCCAGGCAGCGGATGATGGCTGTGTTGACTGGTTGGGCGTGAGTGGGGACACCCTGGGCGCTGCCTGAAAGGGCAGCGCTTACCAATGGCTCAGGGTTTCTTTCCCAGCAGGGTACGAAACTCTTGCACCACGACAGGCCAGAAAGCGCGCAGGCTGTCGTATTCGTGATCCACTGCTTGCAGATACTCATCAAGATGATCAACGGCTTCGTGCTGTTCTGCCAATTCCACTGCAGCAAGGCGGGTTTTTAGCTCCGCCAGACGCAGTTCCATTTTTTCAATTTTACGCTGTAATTCTTGTTTGTTTTCGCTCATAGCCAACTCTTTTAAATGCCGATTAAATACCCAGTAACTGGCAGCCACCAATCAGCACCAGAGGTGTTACAAAAAATATTCCCAAAATATAGACACCAACATAGATTTTGTTGGCAGAGGCAGCAATGGACAAGTGTTCCGCAGCCCACAATGGAATGTTACGCAATAAGGGAATACCGTAAATCAGTATAACAGCGGAAACATTATAAAGCAGATGAACCAAGGCAATTTGCAGCGCAAAAATAGCATTGACTCCAGTAATAGCGGTTGCTGCCAGCAGAGCAGTAATACAGGTACCAATATTGGCACCGAGAGTAAACGGGTAGATTTGGCGCAGGCTGAAAACACCACTGCCGGCCAGCGGCACAATCAGGCTGGTGGTGGTTGAGCTGGATTGCACCAGAATGGTCATCAGGGTGCCGGAAGCAATACCGGATACCGGGCCACGACCAACAGCAGAGTGTAAAATCGCCTTGGCCTTACCAACCAGCAAGGAGCGCAACAGTTTGCCAATCAGGGTGATCACCACAAAAATGGTCGCAATACCCAGAACCACCATCAGGATGCCAGAGGCGGTATCAGGTGCCAGGGAGGTCAGTTGTTGCTGGATAAAGGTCACCGGAGGTTTGACCAGCGGTTTGACGAAGTTAAAGCCATGCATCGACAGGGAGTCGGCTCCAACCATCAGGGAAGCGAGAAACCCTCCCATCTTTTCCAGTACTCCAAACATGATTTCCAGTGGCAGGAATATCACGACCGACACCAGATTGAAAAAATCGTGCACGGTGGCAGCGGCAAAGGCGCGGCGGAATTCATCACCCTTGCGGACATGACCCAGGCTTACGATGGTGTTGGTGATTGTTGTACCAATATTGGCGCCCATCACCATGGGAATAGCGATGCTGACTGGCAAGCCGCCGGCAACCAGGCCAACGATAATAGACGTGACGGTACTGGATGACTGAATCAAGGCGGTTGCAATGGTACCAACGATCAGGCCGGTCAGCGGGTTGCTGGCAAAATCGAACAGTTCTTTGGCGTGTTCTCCGGCCGCCAGTTTGAAGCCACCTCCAATAATGGAGACAGAAACTAGCAATAAATAAACAAGACCGGCAATTTTAAGCCAGTTCAGCCAGTGGCTGCTCGGAGAGAGCTGGCTGTTGCTCAGCTCAGGTGATGACGCGTTTGCAGTCGTATCGTTCATACAGAGATGGCTCATCCGGTTGGTTTTATGCGGGTACAAACAAATCGAGGATACTCCCCGACAATTATGACATTTTTATGACAGCGTCATCGTTGGACATTAGGCACAATCATAGTGATAGGGTGATCTGGCCCTATTGCAGGTAACGGTTTTTTGCTTTGTGATGTTTTAACCATATGAAATTGTTCTGAAAACTATCCAGGCCAGTGCTTGTTGGATGCTGATCAGGGGTATTCACAGCAGGGTTGATAATTTTCATGAGTGATAGCGAGACTTTTTAATAGAGGCAGGTGTTTTATACTGCGATGTCTGAAACCCCGGAGAGTTCGCATGACTGATGTACATTCTAGTCCCACGAGTAGCCGCTTTAAAGGGACAAGCGACTATATTGCTACCCCACAGCTGCAAATGGCGGTCAACGCCGCGATCACACTGCAAAAACCCTTGCTGCTTAAAGGTGAGCCGGGCACCGGCAAAACCATGCTGGCGGAGCAGTTGGCCGATGCCCTGGGCACCGAACTGATTCAATGGCACATCAAAAGCACTACCCGGGCGCATCAGGGCCTGTATGAATACGATGCGGTGTCGCGGCTACGGGATTCCCAACTGGGTTCCGATCAGGTGCACGACATTCGGAACTACATCGTCAAGGGCAAGCTCTGGGAAGCTTTTGCCGCCGACAAGCCGGTGGTGTTACTGATTGACGAAATCGACAAGGCCGATATCGAATTCCCCAACGACCTGCTGCTGGAACTCGATAAAATGGAATTTTTTGTTTACGAAACCCAGGAAAAAATCGTTGCCAAACACCGGCCGATTATTCTGATTACCAGTAATAACGAAAAAGAACTGCCCGATGCTTTTTTGCGGCGTTGTTTCTTCCACTATATCGACTTCCCTGACCGCGACACCATGCAGCGTATCGTCGATGTGCATTTTGACAACATCAAACAGGAGTTGGTGCAGACGGCACTGGATGTATTCTTCGACCTGCGTCAGGTACCAGGCTTGAAGAAAAAGCCGTCAACCTCTGAAATGATCGACTGGCTCAAACTCCTGCTGGCCGACGACATTGGTCTGGATGCCCTGCAAAACAAACAGGGAACTCAGGCAATCCCACCGCTACACGGCGCGCTGGTGAAAAATGAACAAGACGTACAACTGTTAGAAAAACTCGCCTTTATGAGCCGCCGCCGGAGCTGATTGTGCTGATTGATTTTTTCCAGACCGTTCGTGCCGCCGGTGTTCCGGCTTCGGTGCGGGAATACCTTGATCTGTTGCGGGCGTTGCAGCAAGGGCTGGTGTTTGCCGATGCTGACGAGTTCTATGCACTGGCCCGGCTTTGTCTGGTCAAAGACGAAAAATACTACGATCGTTTTGACCGTGCCTTTGCTGCCTATTTCAGTGGCCTGGAATCCTTCTCTGGAGCACTGGAGGAACTGGACTTGCCCGATGACTGGCTGCGCAAGGAGCTGGAGCGGGTGATGACCGAAGCCCAGAAAGCCGAAGTGCAAGGGCTGGGCAGCCTCGATAAAATCCTTGAGGCCCTGCGGGAGCGACTGGAAAATCAGACCAAACGTCATCAGGGCGGCAGCAAGAACATCGGCACCGGTGGTACCTCGGCCTTTGGTGCATTCGGCTATAACCCTGAAGGCATACGTATCGAGCAGGGCGAAAGCCGCCATCGCAAAGCCGTTAAAGTGTGGGAAGAACGCAACTATCGCAATCTCGACGACAGCATTGAACTCGGCATTCGTAATATCAAAGTGGCTCTGCGTCGTTTACGCCAGTTTGCCCGCCAGGGAGCCGCTGACCAGCTTGACCTCGACGACACTATTCGTTCGACAGCCCAGAATGCGGGTTATCTGGATCTGAAACTGGTGCCCGAACGTCATAACGCCGTCAAGGTGCTGCTCTTTTTTGATGTCGGCGGTTCCATGGATGAACACATTCGTGCGTGCGAAGAACTGTTCTCTGCAGCCCGTGCTGAGTTCAAGCATATGGAGGGGTTCTATTTTCATAATTGCGTGTACGAATCCGTCTGGCGTAACAATAACCGTCGCCATCAGGAACGTATCAGCACCTGGGATGTACTGCATAAATACGGCAGTGATTACAAGGTTATCTTTGTTGGTGATGCCAGCATGGCCCCTTACGAAGTAACCCATGTGGGCGGTAGCGTCGAACACTACAATGACGAAGCCGGTGCGGTCTGGCTGCAACGTATTACTCAGCGGTTTCCCCATGTCGTTTGGCTGAATCCAACGCCACAACGATGGTGGGGGCCTTATGGCTCACTCGGAATGATTCAGCAGCTGATGGAAAATCGAATGTATCCGCTGACGGTTGAAGGTATTACCGCCGCCATCAAAGAGCTGACTTGAGTCCGTTGCCTGGGGCCATTAATGGTATTGTGTCGGCGTTTATTGTCGAGGAGTGATGTGTGACAGGCGTGGGGTAGCCAGGCGTAGACAAACACTGGAAAACAGACAATAAAAAACAAGGACAATAAGCAAAGAAGAAAATCAAGACAGTCCGGATTCGGACAAAGGATGGTGCCCAGGGGGAGACTCGAACTCCCACGAGCATAGCTCACTGCGACCTGAACACAGCGTGTCTACCAATTCCACCACCTGGGCATTTTTATTGACTGGTTATGTCCAGTCCCGGAGTTACTGTTCCGGCCAGTGTTTCCTGCATCTTGCTGCACCGTTATTTTTACAGGGTAACGACAGGGTCATTACTGAAAAATAATGGTGCCCAGGGGGAGACTCGAACTCCCACGAGCATAGCTCACTGCGACCTGAACACAGCGTGTCTACCAATTCCACCACCTGGGCTTGGATTTTACAATCCGCTGACAACTACAATCATTCTGGTACCAGAGGCCGGACTCGAACCGGCACACCCGCTAGGGCGGGGGATTTTGAATCCCCTGCGTCTACCAATTTCGCCACTCTGGCTTAGTAGTTGTCAGTGGCCGCGTATATTACAGTCGAAAATTTTTCTGTCAAATATTATTTTAAGTTATTTCTTAACTTAGCCGGACTTGTTGGGTAACCTTGAGGTCATTATTGCCCGAACGAAAGTGCATTATAGCGTGCAGCGGCGGGCAATCCCTCTTTCTTGCAATCGATAGACATCATGAAAACCAGCGATTTCAGTTTTGAACTCCCGGACGAGCTGATTGCTCGTTATCCGACCGAGCAACGCAGTGGATCCCGTTTGCTGATGCTTGATGGTGTCAGTGGTCAGACCACCGATGCCTGTTTTACCGACCTGTTGGAGCAGGTGGAAGCGGGTGATCTACTGGTCTTTAACAATACCCAGGTGATTCCGGCGCGGCTTTTTGGTGAAAAAAGCTCGGGCGGTAAAGTCGAAGTGCTTGTCGAGCGTCTGCTCGAAGGTACAAACGTGCTGGCCCATGTCCGGGCATCACGCTCCCCCAAACCTGGCCAGACGCTGTTGATTGCCGGGTGCGTTGTGGAGGTAATCGGTCGGGAAGCCAATCTGTTCCATCTGCACTTTGTTACCGACGAGACCTTGTTGGCATTACTGGAACGGGCCGGGCATATTCCGTTACCCCATTATATGGAGCGGGAAGACAATGATTTTGACCGCCAGCGTTACCAGACCGTGTATGCCGAAAAGCCTGGAGCGGTAGCGGCTCCGACGGCCGGGTTACATTTTGATGAGCCAATGCTGGCCGCCTTGCGTGAGAAAGGCGTGCAGTTGGCGTTTGTTACGCTGCATGTCGGGGCGGGTACTTTTCAGCCGGTCAAGGTAGATAATGTACTGGAACACCAGATGCACGCCGAGTACATCGAAGTTGATGAGCATGTCGTGGCAGCGGTGAAGGCGACGCGAGCAGCTGGCAAGCGAGTGATTGCGGTCGGTACGACTTCGGTGCGCAGTCTGGAAAGTGCCAGCCAAAGCGGAGAAATAGCGCCGTTTTATGGCGATAGCCGGATCTTTATCTATCCTGGTTATCAGTTCCGTTCGGTGGATGCAATCGTCACCAATTTTCACTTGCCAGAATCCACACTTATTATGCTGGTATCGGCGTTTGCCGGACAGCAACACACACTCGACGCCTATCGGCATGCCGTGACTGCCGGTTATCGTTTTTACAGCTATGGTGATGCCATGTTTCTGTCGCGACCATTCGTGGCGGCTCAGAATACATCGCAAGCGATCGCTGCTACCCATTTTCCCGCTGATTCTATTGCCCCACAGGAGTCTGAATGACATCCGAGACCCCAGCGCGCCAGTGCGCCATGAGCTTTACCCTGCACGCCTCCGATGAGCACAGTCACGCCCGCCGTGGCACCGTGTCATTTCCTCGGGGGGATATCCAGACTCCAGCGTTTATGCCGGTTGGCACTTATGGCTCGGTCAAGGGGTTGAATCCAGATCAGGTCGAAGACCTCGGTGCCGAAATTATTCTGGGTAATACGTTTCACTTGATGTTGCGTCCCGGCACGGAAGTGATCAAGCAGCATGGTGGTCTGCATGGTTTTATGGGCTGGAAAAAACCGATCCTGACGGACTCAGGCGGTTTTCAGGTGTTCAGCCTCGGCGATATGCGCAAAATCACGGAAGAAGGTGTGACCTTCCAGTCGCCGGTGAATGGCGATCGCGTCTTGATGACACCGGAAAGCTCGATGGCAGTGCAGCGTGATCTTGGCTCCGACATTGTGATGATTTTTGACGAATGCACGCCGTACCCTGCCACGGAACAGGAAGCAGCGGATTCCATGCGGTTGTCATTACGTTGGGCAAAACGCTCCAAGGCAGCCCATGGTGATAATCCGTCGGCCCTGTTTGGCATTATTCAGGGTGGCATGTACGAATCGTTGCGGGATGAATCCTTGCAAGGCTTGCTCGACATTGATTTCGACGGTTATGCCATTGGTGGCCTGAGTGTCGGGGAACCCAAACCCGATATGATGCGGGTGCTGGCCCATATTGCCCCCAAAATGCCACAGGACAAACCACGCTATTTGATGGGCGTTGGCAAGCCGGAAGACCTGGTCGAAGGGGTGCGTCGTGGTGTGGATATGTTTGATTGCGTGATGCCAACCCGTAATGCCCGTAATGGTCATCTGTTTGCGTCGTTTGGTGTGGTGAAATTGCGGAACGCTGCCAATCGTAATGATACCGGTCCGATTGATCCGGAATGCCAGTGCTACACCTGTCGGAATTATAGCCGCGCTTATCTGTATCACCTTGATAAATGTAGGGAAATACAAGGGGCTACGTTAAACAGTATTCATAATCTTCATTATTACCAGACATTGATGGACGGTTTGCGCCGCTCCCTCGAAGAAGGTACATTTGCGGCCTTTGTTGATGATTTCTACGCCAAACGTGGTGGCACAACGCCAGCGCTGGAAAAATAATCCTGGTGGTCAGACTTGTGGTGTACGGCTTTTAGCCCCATATCGCAAACTGGCTGACCGGTTTGGATACTGGCGGGTATCTTCATGCGCAGGCTCAGGATTTGTCAGCCCGGAATTGCGCACATCATAAAAATCATGTCGCTTTACCCTGTTGGGAGCGTCGGTTGTTTTTGGAGAATGTATTTCATGAAAGCTTTGTTTGCTGTGATGGCGTTGACCTTTTCCGGGTTTGCGATGGCAGAAGGTGCGGAAGCACCAATGGGTATTACTGGTCAGCTGGTGTTCCTGGGTGGTTTCCTGCTGATTTTCTACTTCTTGCTATGGCGTCCACAAAGCAAGCGTCAGAAAGAACACAAAAACCTGATTACCAACCTGACCAAGGGCGATGAAGTGGTTATGGCTGGTGGCATGCTGGGTAAAGTAACCAAGGTCACAGAAGATTTTGTGGTCATGGAAGTGGCGAACGGCATTGAATTGCCGGTACAAAAAGTAGCCGTCACCATGGTGCTGCCAAAAGGCACGATCAAAGACGTTTTGGGCTGATCTTTCCTGATGCTGTCAGTGGTGGTGTTACAACTGCTGGCACATCCGAATCGAGTTTTCATAAGGGCAGATTATGCTCAATAAGTATCCCCTCTGGAAAAACTTGCTGATACTGGTGGTATTGGCGCTTGCGGCGGTTTATGCCGCACCTAACCTGTATCCGCCGGACCCGGCTGTACAGGTCACACCTACCCGTGCCGGTGCCGAAATGTCCGCCAGCCTGATGTCCCGAGTCCGTACTATCCTGGCAGACAACAGTGTTGATGTACTGGGCGATGAAGTGAATGGCAGCAGTGCGTTGTTCCGGATTGGCAGTTCGGGTCAGCAGTTGGCTGCCAAGGACCTGGTACAACGGGAACTGGGTGATGACTATATCGTGGCGCTGAACCTGGCTCCGACAACCCCTGACTGGTTGCTGTCGCTGGGGGCTGGCCCGATGACACTGGGGCTGGATCTGAGTGGCGGTGTGCATTTCCTGATGGAAGTGGACATGGATGACTACCTGGCGAGCCGTGTAAAAAATTATCGTGAAGAATTACGCACCCGTTTGCGCGAAGAGGGGATCAAGTATCGCCGGGTGCTGGTGAATGGCGACAAGCTGGTACTGCAGTTTGTGGATGTCGCTGTTCGGGATGAGGCAAACAGCTTTCTGATTCGTGAGTACCCGGAATTCTGGCGCGAAGAAATCAAAGTTGCTGATCAGTATGGTCTGGAACTGACCATCAGCGAACAGAAAATCAAGGAAATGGAAGATTACGCCCTCAAGCAAAACCTGACCACATTACGTAATCGGGTGAATGAGCTGGGGGTTGCCGAGCCACTGGTACAACGTCAGGGTCGTAACCGTATTGTGGTGGAGTTGCCGGGTGTTCAGGATACTGCCGAAGCGAAGAAAATTCTTGGCAAGGCTGCCAACCTGGAGTTCCGTCTTGAAGCCGATCCGGGTGCCAACCGGTTTACAACAGAAGAATATTTGTTCCGCACGGATCAGTTCCGTACTGCGCGTTTGGAAAAGACCGTGATTGCCACGGGTGATCATGTGACCAATGCACAGTCATCCTTTGATGAAAACGGCTTCCCGCAAGTGAATATCGACCTGGACTCCAAGGGTGGCGCGATCATGACCCAGGTGACTCGCAAGTCGATCAAGCGCCGTATGGCCGTGCTGTTTGTTGAGCGCAAGCCACAAACCAGTTATGAAATGGTCGATGGTGTCGAAATGACAAAAACCATCCAGGTGGTCGAGAAATCAATTATTTCTCTGGCAACCATTCAGAGCACGCTGGGTTCCAGTTTCCGGATTACCGGCCTGGAGTCTGCCGAAGCTTCTGAACTGGCCTTGCTGTTACGGGCAGGGGCACTGGCGGCACCGATGTACTTCGTTGAAGAACGCACGGTTGGCCCAAGCCTGGGTAAAGAAAATATCGAGATGGGTGTTAACTCGGTCATTCTTGGCCTGGCTATGGTGCTGGTACTGATGGTGGTGTACTACCGGGCGTTTGGCATGATTGCCAATGTGGCGCTGATGGCAAACGTAGTCGTATTGATTGCCATGATGAGCATTGTCGGTGCGACGCTGACCTTGCCGGGGATTGCCGGTATCGTCTTGACGGTGGGTATGGCGGTGGATGCCAATGTGCTGATTTTCTCTCGTATTCGTGAAGAATTACGGGCTGGACGATCACCGCAGCAAGCCATTCATGAAGGCTATAACCGGGCTTTTGTAACAATTCTTGATGCCAACCTGACCACGCTGATTGTGGCGGTCATTCTGTTTGCCGCAGGTACCGGGCCGGTGAAAGGTTTTGCCGTAACCCTGTCGTTCGGGATCATCACTTCCATGTTTACCGCTATCATGCTGACGCGGGCACTGGCCAACGCTATTTATGGTGGCCGCCGTCTTGAGTCCCTGTCTATCGGAGGTAAGGTCTGATGAAAAAATCCTTCGATTTTATGCGCTTGCGTATGGGAGCCATGGTGCTGTCCGGCTTGTTGCTGGTGGTATCGATTGGTTCATTGTCAGTACAGGGCTTGAACTTTGGCCTGGATTTTACCGGCGGTACCTTGCTGGAAGTCCAGTATGCAACGCCTCAGCCGCTGGATGATATTTCCGCGGCACTGGATGAGGCCGGCTACAGTGGTGTGACGGTGCAGAACTTTGGTTCTGAGACCGACATTCTGGTGCGGATGTCAGAAGCCTTCCGGGACAATCTCGGTAACGAGGTGCTGGATATACTGCAGGCTTCCGCAGAGGGTAATTCCCTGACCCTGAAGCGCAGTGAGTTTGTGGGGGCTAATGTCGGTGAAGAATTGCGCGATCAGGGCGGGCTGGCATTACTGCTGGCTCTGACGGTTGTAATGATTTACGTTGCGGCCCGCTTTCAGTTCAAATTCTCGGTGGGGGCAGTATTTGCCCTGTTCCATGATGTGATGATCATTCTGGGGCTGTTCTCGCTGTTCCAGTGGGAGTTTGACCTGACGGTACTGGCAGCAGTGCTGGCGGTGATTGGTTATTCCTTGAACGATACCATTGTGGTGGCTGACCGGATTCGGGAAAATTTCCGCATTCTGCGCCGCAGTGATGCTCTGGGTATCATGAACGAATCCCTGAACCAGACGCTGGACCGGACGCTGATGACATCGATCACGACGGCATTGGTACTGCTGGCGTTGCTGGTAGTCGGGGGCGAGCTGATTCATAACTTTGCCCTGGCACTGATGATCGGTGTGTTGGTGGGTACTTATTCGTCGATCTATGTCGCGGTGAATATTCTGGTGTTGATGAAACTCAGCCGTGAAGATCTGATTCCACCGGAAACAGAAGAAGAGGTCGACGACCGTCCTTGATCGGGGTCTGATCTGCTAAATGCCGCGGTTTCTTATGGAGGCCGCGGCATTCTTGTTTTATGACTATGGCGTTTGCTTGTAACGGAGCAGGACGCAGTGATTGTTAACCAACCGGAGTGTTTATGCTCAGTTATCGCCATTCGTTTCATGCGGGTAATTTTGCCGATGTACTCAAACATCTGATTCAGGTTGAAGTGCTGGAGTATCTGCAGCGCAAGGACAAGCCGTTTGTTTATATCGATACCCATGCAGCGGCTGGTGTTTATTTGCTGGAATCAGTCGAAGCGATAAAAAATGAAGAATATCGCACTGGAATTGGCCGCTTGGCGGCAGCCGACTGGCCTGAGCTGGGTGCTTATCTGGACGCGGTCGGTCAGTGCCAGCAAGCTGCAGAAGAACCTGTCTATCCGGGTTCTCCCTGGTTTGGGCAGCATTATTTACGGCCGCAGGACCGGGCATTCCTGTATGAACTACATCCTCAGGATCTGGCTATTCTGGAACAAATGATGCGACGGGATCGCCGTGTTCAGGTACGGGGAGAAGACGGATTCGCAGGGTTGATCGCGCTGTTACCGACCCATATCAAGCGCGGTCTGGTATTGATGGACCCACCGTATGAAATCAAAACCGATTATCACACTGTGGTTGAGACCCTGGTCGCAGCGTACCGCCGCATGGCAACGGCAACCTATGCGTTGTGGTATCCGGTTGTGGAACGGCACCGTATCGACCAGTTGGAACGGGCATTCCAGTCTTCGAGGATACGTAATATCCAGTTGTTTGAACTGGGCATTGCGGCGGATACCGAGGAGCGGGGCATGACCGCTTCCGGCATGATTCTGATCAACCCGCCTTATACCCTGAAAGCACGGATGGAAGCGCTGTTGCCACGCCTGGCCCACACTCTGGGCGGTGAGACAGGAAACTGGCGGGCGGAAGTTCTGGTAGCAGAGTAGAGTATTGATTATTCTGGTATCTCAGCCGATTTCACCGAGCGGTGTTTGTCGGGTGATGGCAGCGACCGCCTGATGACTGATACGGCGTTCCGCTGAAATTGCATAAAACTCCTGCATCAGTTCTTTGACTGTGCCGACGCAGCGCACCTGGTATTTGGCGCAAATTTCTTCGCGAATGACATCGGGTGCAAAAAAGTAGCCATGGCCCTGGCTACCAAAGGCTTTTAACAGTGCCGAGTCGTCAAATTCTCCGGCAATTCTGACGGCGATACCGGTATGGTTAAACCAGCTCAGCAGGTCGGTACGTAAGCCGGAGGCGGTGTCGGTGGGTAGCAGAACCGGGGCTTCGTTCAGCATATCGGGAAAAGTCCGTTTACCTTGCTGCTGTTGTACCAGCTCCGGGGTGGCGAAGCAGGCTAGTCGGCTGCGACCGAGCAGGTGGTTAAAGCAGCGGATGTTCATACCCGGAGGAATTGGGCTGTCGGCCAATATCAAATCCAGCCGGTGTACCGCCAATTCTCCCAATAGCGACGACATTTGTTCTTCATGGCAGACAATCCGCATGGTGCCGGGCAACAACATGGCCGGGCTCAGCAGCCGGTGAGCGATGGATTTGGGTAACGCATCGACAATACCCACTCGAAATTCGGAAGGCCGTTCGGTGATGCCAAGATTCATCACTTCTTGTAACTCATCCCCGAGCTGGAATATTTGTCGGCTGTAATCCAGTGCCACCCGACCGGCGTCGGTCAATTCCAGGCCACGGCCAGACTTGGCAAACAGGGCGACGCCGAGGTCATCTTCCAGTATTTTTAACTGGCCGCTGATGGTTTGAGGAGTGACGCTCAGCCGTATCGCTGCCAGCTGAATGCTGCCTTCTGTCGCAACACTATGAAAGTACTGTAAATGCTTGTAGTTTATGCGGTGCATAGATCGAAAAAACCGAGCAATGAGTAAAAGATAATTCGAATATTATTTTTTATTGCTGCTCCGTACAATGCTTTCTACAATGAAAACCGCTCCAAACACGCTCTAACTAGTATTCATCAGGAGAAACTGTATGAGTCGTCCAGATTATTACACCAAACCATCGCGAGCTGACGCTACCGCTGTACCGATGGAAGATTTTCAGGATCAGGCTGCTGGCCGCAAGGTTCTGCGTAATACCTATATGCTGCTGTCCATGACGCTGTTGTTCAGTGCGGCGGTGGCGGGTACCTCCATGTCGATGGGCTGGCCACACCCTGGCTTTATTCTGACGCTGGTTGGTTATTTTGGTTTGCTGTTCCTGGTACACAAAACCAAGGAAAGCGCGGTCGGTATCTTGTCTGTGTTCGCCCTGACCGGGTTTATGGGTTACACCCTGGGACCTATTCTGTCGATGTACGCCAGCATTCCTGGTGGTAGCGGCATTATCATGAGTGCACTGGGTACAACCGGTCTGATTTTCTTTGGTATGTCTGGCTGGGTGCTGTCGACTGGTAAAGACCTGTCCGGTTGGGGCAAAACCCTGATGGTCGGTATTATCATGGCGTTTGTGCTGGCATTGGGTGCTTTCCTGTTTGAGTTACCGGCCTTGTCACTGGCGGTCTCTGGCATGTTTGTCATTCTGATGAGCGGCCTGATTGCTTACGAAACCAGTAATATTCTGCATGGTGGTGAAACCAACTACATCATGGCAACCGTTTCTTTGTATGTCTCTTTGTACAACTTGTTCGTCAGCCTGCTGCAAATCTTTGGTGTGTTGGGTTCTGACGAATAAGCTTCACGTCTTCTGTGCTCAGGAAGAAGATTGCCTCGGTTGGATTTGGCCCAACCGGGGCTTTTTTATGCCTGGCTGTCTCGTTCTGCGGTCGTCCTGTTCTGCTTTGCAATGATTTTTTCGCGCTGAAAATATCACTGTAACCAGCGCCAACCCGGGTTCATCGTCGTTATCGGCTGCTGATGCTGATCATTGCAGTTCTGCTGAATGCTGCAAAAATAAGACATTGTGCTTGCCTGGATTGCGCGCACACTATTCGCTCGATAGACACTGGAATGGAGAGACTATGTTTGAGGTTGCAGAACTGGGGCAGGCACTGTCTCGTGAGGAATTTGATAAACGGGTTCCGGAATTACGCACCCAGTTACTGGAAATGCAGCGGACACTGAGCCAGGCCGATTTTCCGGTTATTGTGCTGGTCTCCGGCAGTGATGGTGCCGGCAAGGGGGTGTTGGTCAATCGTCTGAACGAATGGCTGGATCCTCGTTATCTGCGCACGCTGGCATTTGATGATAAAACCCAGGATGAGCGCGAACGTCCGGATTACTGGCGCTTCTGGCAGGCTCTGCCGCAGAAGGGTCGTATCGGGCTGTATATCGGCTCCTGGTACAGCGACCCGATTGCCTTGCGGGTCGACAAGACTCTGAACGACATTGAGCTGGATGGTTATCTGGCGCACATTCGCATCTTTGAGCGTATGTTGGTTGAGGATGGCGCACTGGTTATCAAGCTCTGGCTGCATTTGTCGAAAGACCAGCAGCAATTGCGCTTGCAGCAACTGGCATCGGACCCGGCAACGGCCTGGCGTGTTACTGAAAAAGACAAGCTTCACCTGGCCCTGTATGACGACTTTCGCTCAACGGCAGAACATACCCTGCGCCAGACCAGCACCGCCGAAGCCCCCTGGGTGGTGATTGAAAGCGCGGACCCCAACTATCGCGATATCACGGTGGCCAACCATTTGCTGGAGCGGATACAGCAGCATCTGACGTTACATGCCCATAGCGATGCCGCCCAGGACGACGAAAACAGCGAGACTGTGGCACTGATTCACCGTCAGAAAACCCTGCTGGGGAATCTGGATATGGATCAGTCACTCGACAAAAGCACCTATCGTCAGAAGCTGGAGCACTGGCAAGGCAAGTTGTCGTTACTGGCACGGCGAGCCTATGAGCAGCAGGTCTCCATGGTGATTGTGCTGGAAGGATGGGATGCCGCAGGCAAGGGTGGTCTGATTCGCCGTATTGTCCCTGCGCTGGATGCCCGTAATTATCAGATCATACCGATTGCGGCTCCAACGGATGAAGAAAACGCCCATCATTATCTCTGGCGATTCTGGCGCCATATTCCCCGTGATGGACGAGTAACCATGTACGATCGCAGCTGGTATGGGCGAGTACTGGTTGAACGGGTAGAGGGCCTGGCCAGCCGATCTGAATGGTTGCGGGCCTACAGTGAGATCAATGATTTTGAATCACAGCTGGTTGAGCACGGAACGGTCGTGGTGAAATTCTGGCTGCATATCGATGCGGACGAACAGCTCAAGCGTTTCAAGGAACGCGAAACCATCAGCTACAAGCGCCATAAGATTACTGACGAAGACTACCGTAACCGGGAGCGCTGGGTTGATTATGAGCAGGCAGTAAATGATATGGTGGAGCGCACCAGTACCGAGGTTGCACCATGGCACCTGATTGAAGCCAACAGCAAACGTTTTGCCAGAATCAAGGCACTGAAAATACTGTGTCAGCAGCTGGAACAGCGACTGGGTGTCAAAGGCAAAGGCAAAGAGTAGGTATTGGATGGAATCAGAGGCTCGCTAGCGATTCTCTGACTCCAGAATTTCCAGTAACCGGCGAGTAATGGCCTCAAACAACTGGGCCTGCTCATTATCGGAATCAGCCGTCAGGCTGTACATCAGGCTTTCAATTTCGGAGCGGGACATATAGCGGACGGTGACAGGGTTGGTCATAACATTCCCAAATGGCAAGCGCCTGGGGCCAAGCGCTTCAAGTAAACGGATCTGAATTAAAAGCGATAGCTGATCAGGGCACTGGTCAGCCAGACGTTCGGGCGTTGCCCGGAAGCGCCTGTGCGTCGATTCTGGTTGCGATAATCCTGGTCGTCACGGAAAGTACCGGCAATATCGAGCGTGACAGCCCCGAGCTGATAGCCGGTACCGATTTGCCAGCCCCAACCATTAAATACACCGGTTCGGCGGCCGTTGTTACCCTGCAAGGCAATCTTTTCACGGTGCCAGGCCGGGCCGGTATAAAGGCGAAAGCCGGGTTGGGACAAACCCCACCCCCACATTAATTGGGTCTCAAAGCCGGTAACATCCTTGCCATCCTGATGTATGCGGTAGACTAAAAAACGTGTGGCGGTGTGATCCGACTGGGGGTATTCAGCAAACAGCGACATGCCTGTGTCGCCAGCATCCGTGAAGTAATCCGCCCCAGGATCAATATCCAGCGTAGTGGCTGCCAGACCAACCCGAAAGTTGGTGTGGTCGTCCTCACTGCTGTCTGCTGCAAAGGCCAGTTGACTGGAAGCCAGCAGCGCTAGCGTACAAACCGGGCGAAAAGCAATAGCCTTCATGGATTGACGTCCTGGATACATAAATAGTGCCGGAAGGCTAAACCACAGGGCGCTGGATGGCAAGGGTATGAAACGGCCATGCCGGGTGTTGCTACCGCGCTTTGTTGCGTTGTGTGAATTGCTTCGACCTCTGGTATGGGAGTCAGTGTGGCGTATCGTTTCCGGATGGTATGAGCTTGCGTGGCCTGGTTGAGTGGCCTGGTAATGTGTTGGTTTGATTGTTGATCGTTGTTGATAGGAGCATGGTATTTGGAATGTCGACTTGGTTGTGGAGCTTGCTGTATCGCACCGTCGATCAGTGCGCCGATCCCCGGTATGCCTGATGGCAAACGGGCAGGGGAACGTTGTATTCAGCTGGCAGATGATAATCTCTGCCGTATCTTTGCTTCACCGGAACGGCCGCAGGTGTGCGAGCAGTTTCAGGCGGAAGCCGATTTTTGTGGCGACAGCCGTGAACAGGCACTCATCATCTTGACGGGGTTGGAGCAACTGACCGATAGCTGAGTTGAAACCGACAGGAGAAGTATATGTACAAAGTGGGGTTTTACGTGCCAGTCAGCCATCTGGCATCGGTGAAGCAAGCGGTCTTTGCCGCTGGTGGTGGCCAGTTGGGGGAATACAGCCAATGTTGCTGGCAAGTGCTGGGAACAGGACAATTTTGTCCGTCCACTGCGGCTAACCCTTATCTCGGCCAGTCCGGGCAGCTGACCCGGGTTGATGAATACCGGGTTGAACTGGTCTCTGCCGACGATTCTGTCCGGGCGGTGCTGGCAGCCTTGCGGCTGGCACACCCGTACGAAGAGCCGGCATTTGATCTGGTCAGGCTGGTGGATGAGTCTGAATTACCCTGATTCTTGCGCCAAGGTGCCGGATTACTCCGGCTCGCTGCTCAGTCGGTTGCGGCTGATATTAAAAATGTGTGGTTGAGCTGGATGTGGATTGTCGAGATAGCGTCGTAATGTCTGTTCGACGGTAGCGAATGCCAGCGACTGCCAGGGAATATCTTCGGGAGCGAACAGGGCAACTTCCAGACTTTCCGGGCCGGATGAAAACTCGGGCGTAGGTAAATCTGCCAGAAAAAACAGATGCACCTGACTGATATGGGTGACGGAAATCATGCTGAACAGCGACGTGATATTGACCTTGGCGTAGGCTTCTTCCCAGGTTTCCCGCAAGGCTGCCTGCTCGGTACCTTCGTCGTTTTCCATAAAACCACCGGGCAAGGTCCAGTAGCCCAATCGGGGTTCAATAGCGCGTTTGCAGAGCAAAATCTTGCCTTGATACACAGGTAATGTGCCAGCGACAATCCGGGGGTTGCTGTAGAATATGGTATCGCAAACGCTGCATACATCGCGTTCATGGTTGTCCCCTTCGGGGATGCGTCGCTCGATGATATTGGCGCACTCGCTGCAGTATTTCATCCCGCCCTCATTGTGATTTGCCGATGCTCTGGTGATGGTCTGGCCGGTCAATCAGACACTTGCCGTGAGTATACCTTGTTCATTCCTGCCCGGCTGCGGAAACCGCGCATCCCGCTGCGGTGGTTGTCCGGTATCTCTGTCCGGTATCTCTGCCGCAGTAAAGGAGCGGGATACTGAGTGATCAGGTGCCCATCGGTTTGGACTGACGTCTAGTTGATTTTTTAAAAAATGACTATATTTACTCATCATGAGGAATGTTTTGGCATATAATCTGCTTTAGCCGGTTGTCCGGTGCTGGAATAATTTCTGGCTCTTTTTTTGGCGATTACAAGATCGCCCTACTAAACTGTTAAACATGAATCAATACGACCTTTTTTTACGATTATCCCAGGAGTGGCAGGACCATGAACCCCGACACTTCTCCCGTGCCGGTCTGCGTGAAGCAGCGGTTCTGGTTGCTGTTACCGATCACCCCCATCAGCCATCATTATTATTAACCCGTCGCGCACAGGGCATGCCAACCCATCAGGGTGAAGTGGCTTTTCCTGGAGGCAAACGGGATGAGGTAGATACTGATCTGATCGCGACGGCACTGCGTGAAGCTCACGAAGAAGTCGGGCTGGCTCCAGAGCATGTCAAAGTGGTGGGTATACTGGATCAGGTAGTCTCCAAGTTCGGCTTTCTGGTGACACCGGTATTGGCCGTTATCCCACATGATGTGGCATTGACAGCCGACCCTCGTGAGCTGGATTGCTTGTTCCATGTGCCGCTGACCTTTTTTAATCAACCGCCCTCTGATTATTTTCATCGTGAAGGGATCCGTATGCCTACCTGGATGTATGAGCGTTTCCAGATCTGGGGGCTGACGGCCTATATCACCGCTGAAATGATGAACCGTTATTTCTCCTCGAACATCGCTTTGGGGAGCGTGGCGCCCGCCACCGCAGAAGATCCTGAAGACGTGTAATTCAATCGTCTTGTTCTGATCTGGCCCAGCAGGTAGCATTCACGTTTTGCTGACTGCTGCTGGAGGCCGTACTTGTCTACGGATACGACGCCATCTGCCGGAACTGATTTACCGGTCAAATCCCCTTGTGTGCACGTATGTGTGCTGGATAACCAGGACATTTGTCAGGGCTGTTATCGTACCGGACTGGAAATCAGTCACTGGGGACGAATGACCAATCCTGAAAAGCGTGATGTGCTGGCCCTGTGTCAACAGCGAGAGCAAGCATCCGGCAACGTATTTGTTATCACGCCCCCTTCCTGAGTCTTTTGCATACGGCACCTGATGTGTCGATTTTATTCATTGTTGTTTGGTTTGTTTTTTATTGCCATGAGTGACGGCTGCTGTGGCAGCTCTCTTGCTGGCCTGTTTGCCTGATAATCTGCTAGAGAATCTGATTATGTCTGATGTGACTGCTGCCCTGAATCCACCGGTTATCGGTACTCCTTTTTCTGCGACAGCAACCCGGGTGCTGTTGTGTGGCTCGGGCGAGCTCGGCAAGGAAGTGGTGATTGAACTGCAGCGCCTGGGTTGTGAAGTGATTGCCGTTGATCGTTACGCCAATGCGCCGGCGATGCAGGTTGCAGATCGCTGTCATGTGATCAATATGCTTGATGGTCAGGCCTTGCGTGCGGTGATCCAGCAGGAGCAACCGGCTCTGATCGTGCCGGAAATCGAAGCCATTGCAACGGCAACCCTGGCCGAACTGGAAAGCGAAGGTTTTCACGTAGTGCCGACGGCGCGGGCAACCCAGCTGACCATGAACCGGGAAGGTATCCGTTGTCTGGCGGCAGAAACCTTGGGGGTGCCCACATCAAGTTATCGTTTTGCTGCTTCAGAAAGTGAATTTTACGCCGCGGTGGAAACGATCGGTTTACCCTGTCTGATCAAGCCCATCATGAGCTCCTCAGGTAAAGGACAAAGTTTTGTCCGTGCGGCCGACGAGCTGGCTGCGGCCTGGCGTTATGCCCAGGAAGGTGGGCGTGCCGGGCAGGGCAAGGTGATTGTTGAAGGCTTTGTCGATTTTGACTTTGAAATCACATTGTTAACTATCCGTCATAGTGATGGTGCCGGCGGTACATTGACCAGTTTCTGTGAGCCGATTGGGCATCGCCAGCAAGACGGCGACTATCAGGAATCCTGGCAGCCACAGCAAATGACCGCTGCCGCGTTACAACAGGCGCAAGCCATTGCGACCACGGTGACCAGTGAGCTGGGTGGTTGGGGGCTGTATGGCGTTGAATTGTTTGTGAAAGGTGACGAGGTGATTTTCAGTGAGGTCTCACCACGCCCACACGATACCGGGCTGGTAACGCTGATTTCACAAGACCTGTCAGAGTTTGCCTTGCACGCTCGGGCGATTCTCGGATTGCCGATTCCGTCGATTCGCCAGTTCGGGCCGTCGGCATCAGCGGTAGTGCTGGTGGAGGGGCAGTCAGGTACGATGCAATACGGCAACCTGTTTACCGCCATGATGGAAGCCGATACCCAGCTGCGTCTGTTTGGCAAACCGGAAGTACAGGGCAAGCGACGTCTCGGTGTGGCGTTGGCTCGGGCTGAGTCAGAGGAACAAGCTCGCAACAAGGCCAAACGCAGCGCTGATGCGGTCGTGGTCAGTTTGTAGTTATTGTCAGTTGTTGGTTGTTGGTTGTTGGTGGCTGGCCAGTGGCCAGCCACATCAGAATCAAAGCACCGCGGCAATTATCGATTTGCCGCTGCTCTGGCGGAACGTGTATGTTCTGTTCAAATCCATTCCCTTGCTGTATCCCCGACGAAAGTATTGTGTTCAGGCTAACTTTTTCGGCACTATACAGGCTGCGAATAATAGTCATTTGAATATATGGCATGGTGGAGTCGACAATGAGTGAATCCGGGCGCTGTTGCGGTAGCAGTGACAGTAGCAAGTCATCTTGTTTAAGTGAATCGGGTGTAGCCAATACCGAACCTGCTGCAGTATCGGCAGGCAGTTGCTGTGGTGGTGCCTCGGCAGTGGCGGCTGGCCCTGTTGTGTTTGTACCTGCGGCGGCTGCAACAGCGGCCAGGGCCACATCTTCCAGTTGCTGTGGCGGCGGTGATGAATCGACTGATGGCGCCGATTGCTGTGCCCCGAGTGCCTCGTTTGACTGGGTATTGTGGGGCAGCGGCCTGTTTGTCGTTGCCGGTTATCTGGGCTGGTTGTCACTGGGCGATGTCGGATTAACCTGGGTATCCACCCTGATGCACACCTCGTTCGAAATGGTCAACGCCATGTGGTGGGGGATTATTTCGGCATCTGTCTTTGTTGGTCTGCTCGGGCGGATTCCGCGTGAGCTGGTGATGTCGGTACTGGGACAGGCGGGGACGCAGCAGGGTATTTTTCGCGCCACTCTGGCCGGGCTGATGCTCGATCTCTGTAATCACGGCATTTTGATGATTGGTATGAAGTTGTATGAGCGCGGCGCCAGTATTGGTCAGGTAATGGCATTTTTGATTGCCAGCCCATGGAACTCACTAACCCTGACGCTCATTCTGGTTGGCCTGATCGGCCTGCAGTGGACATTAACCTTTATCGCCGCGTCGTTAGTGATTGCCTGGATCAGCGGGTTGATATTTGATCGGCTGGTCGTGAAGGGGGTGTTACCTGCCAATCCCCACCATCAAGAGCCACAGCCAGTAAATGCCAAAGCCATATTGAAGCAGGTCTGGCGCGATGAAGACTGGAGCTTGCCAGGCCTGGCAGCCATGTTCTGGCAAGGATTAAAAGAATCGCGGTCGGTGTTGCGCTGGGTATTTCTGGGCGTGGTGCTGGTTGCGCTGGTGCGGGCCTTTGTGCCGGAAGAAAGCTTTAATACCTGGTTTGGCGCAACGGCCGCCGGGATGTTTATGACCTTGCTGGCGGCCACCGTGATTGAAGTGTGCTCGGAAGGCTCCAGCCCAATCGCTGCCGATCTGGTGACACGTGCTGCAGCACCAGGTAACAGTTTTACCTTTCTGATGGCGGGTGCTGCAACGGATTACACCGAGATCATGTCGCTTAAAGACACGACACGGAGCTGGAAGATCGCGCTGTTTTTGCCGTTGATCACGGTGCCGCAGGTACTGTTGATCGGCTGGTTGATGAACAGCGTTGGTAGCTAGTGGGGACATCCATTCCCGCGATGCGCTGGCTCGTAACAGTCAGCTATCGTGCGGATGTAATCGCTGTGGTTGTATTTCGATACTGCCCTGGTCGTTACCGAGCCACAGGGTAGCGTCCTGGATACTGGCTTGCAGGCGCATGGTGCGGTCGTAGAGTGAAGTCAGTTGTGCGATAGCATCGGCATCGAGGTTGTAAACGCTGAGGTTGTCAAAGCGGGCGCAGCTATTTTTGAGGCTGTCCCACCAGGGCAGGGCGGTACGACCATGGTATTCATAAATACGCACTTGCTGGGCTTTCTGGCAGGCTTTTCGGATGCGTTTTTCGTCTGGCTGTCCCAATTCAATCCAGAGCAGGGTTTGATCACTGTAGTCTTTTTCCCACAGCTCCGGTTCGTCATCCGTGCTGAGTCCACGGGTAAATTCCAGCGTATCGCTGGCATTCAAAGCAAATACCGCAATGCGGGTCATTAAACGGGTCAGTGTCTCAGAAGGGTGCTGCGCCACGGTCAGGTTGTACGTCTGGTAATGGTGGCGATCCATATCGGATACAGCCAGCTCGATTTTACAAATGGTTGCCTTGATGGCCATGGAGGTTCCAGCAGCTGAATATCGGGCCGTGAGTTTACCTTGGCGTTTGTTCAATAGCACGATTTGTACTGCGCCCTGCGATTTTCTGGAGAATCTTCAGGTTTCAGCTATACCTACATTATATGAATCAGACAGACGAACAGAGAAACCTGCTGGTTTCCTGATGTATTCGGCTGTATTTAACCGTGATTGCCATGGGCGGTGAGCCAGGGCATTACAGAGATTAAGGGCGCGTTTTGTTATGAACTTTCAAGAGTTGGATATGCCGGACCTGTTGGCCGAAGTGGGTGTGCGGGTGCGGGCAGCCAGGTTGATGGTCAACCTCAGTCAGGAGCAATTAGCGCGTGAAGCAAGGGTCAGCCGTTCGACGATCAAACGACTGGAAGGTGGCACCGACAGTGTCAGCTTATCCAACTTGCTGGCGGTACTGAAAACCCTCGATTGCATAGATATGTTTGTTAATGCGTTGCCAGAGCCAGAGCACTCTCGCCAGCGTGCATCCCGCACCATGGGCTACTAAGCCGGACTCGCCCATATTTTTGACAATATCGGCCTTCCGCGTTAGATTGCAGCCCTCTCTTGGGGGAGTAGTCTGACGGGCGTTAGTTGTTTGTTACAAACAATCACGTTCGTATCCTGTGTCAACATACTTGAGCCTCATGCTCATGGCACCGGAAGTACACTGTGCTGGACAAGACCTGAGACGAATACTGGTTCCATGGGTGGCTGCCAGGATTTGTCTTTGGTGTCTTGCCGCCCGGTAACGTTAGATGATCACAACGCCCGAGTCGTTTTTCTTTTCCGAGCTGTTTTCCTCGGCTTTTTTATCCTCTTCTGTCGCGGTTGCACTGGCTGAAATCGGCGATAAAACCCAACTGCTGACGCTGTTTCTGACACTCAAATTCCGTAATAAATGGGCCATTGTACTGGCGATTATTCTGGCGACTCTGGTAAATCATGGCTTGTCGGCCTGGTTTGGGAGTTGGCTGGGGGATGGCCTGGCAATATGGCTAAGCAATGGCTGGGTCGACGGTCTGTTGTCTGGCAGTTTTGTGGTGATGGGATTGTGGATTCTGATACCCGACAAAGACGATGAAGATGAATCCCGCTTTCTGGCCCTGGGTGCATTTGTTGCTACGCTGATACTGTTTTCGCTGGCAGAGCTGGGGGATAAAACCCAGATCGCGACGGTATTACTCGCAGCGGAATGGCAACAACCCTTACCGGTGACACTCGGAACCACACTGGGTATGTTGATCGCCAATGTGCCTGTGATTTGGTTTGGTCAGGCCTTGTTGCAGCGGTTGCCAATGAATACTGTTCGTTATGTGACGGCCATTTTCTTTATTGTGGCGGGGCTGTGGGTTCTGGTTCGTTAGGGGAAACGTAAGCAGCTCCTGCGCTCGGCGTGGTAGCCGATGGGTGAGCGCAACCCGATATCCGCTATACTTGCGCGCACCTGCACATCCGAGTCGGCCTGCGCCCATGACCGGGCCTCCCCATAAGCCACATAATCCCCACGACCGCTTCTTCCGCAGCGCCATGGAAAACCACGCCGTGGCGCTGGATTTTATGCTTTATTACCCCGGAGCCGGTGTTGCAAGCGCTGGATACCGACTTACTGGCCTTGCCGCACGACAGCTATATCGACACCGAACTGGCCGAAAGCCTCTCTGATCTGGTGTATCACTGCCAACTGGCGGACTGTTTCAGCGCCCCATTGCCCTGATCGACAGTAACCAGTTGTCGATGACCAATCCAAGCAATAACAATGGGTCGACATCGTCGCCTGCGTCCTGGAGCTGGGGCGTTACGAAGCTCAAAAAGCCACCGAACTGAATATGCTGAGAGTGGGTGGCTTTGTATAACCTCATAATTCCTCCATCTAACCCCTGATGATGATGGCCACCTGCTTGATGTCATAAGTCTATTGGTATTAAGGGATTAATGTTCCATTGGGTTTCTTATTTGCTCTGTCTGGTTATTGTTTGCTGGCTGCCAGCCACTACACTGAAGGTAACGATAATAATCAGAGCATGCATCCATGAGCCGCTATCCTCATCTTTTTCAGCCCCTTGATCTTGGTTTTACACAACTTAAAAACCGGGTAGTGATGGGGTCCATGCACACGGGTCTGGAAGACCGGCCCTGGCACTTCTCTGAGTTGGCAGCGTATTTTGAAGAGCGGGCCAAAGGCGGCGTTGGGCTGATTGTGACCGGTGGTTTTGCTCCTAACCGGGCGGGTGATTTGTTGCCGTTTGGTTCCAAGTTGATCAGTTCCTGGCAGGTGCCGTTTCACCGCAAGGTAACGGCGGCGGTGCATCGGCATAATGGCAAGATTCTGATGCAAATCCTCCATGCCGGGCGTTATGGCTATACGCCATTCAGTGTGGCTCCCAGTGCCATTCAGTCGCCGATTACTCCTTTTAAACCGCGTGAACTGAGCGCCAGCCAGATCCGTACCACGATCAAACACTTTGGTCGGGCGGCCAGTCTGGCTCAGCAAGCGGGTTATGACGGCGTCGAAGTGATGGGGTCGGAAGGTTATTTTATTACCCAGATGCTGAATCAGCGTACCAACCAGCGTACGGATGAGTGGGGCGGTAGTTATCACAACCGCATGCGCTTTGCGCTGGAAGTGATCCGTGAAATCCGGGCGCAGGCCGGGGACCATTTTATTGTGATGTTCCGGCTGTCGATGCTGGATCTGGTGGATGGTGGCTCTACTGCAGAAGAGATTATCGAATTGGCTCTCGAGTTGGAGAAAGCCGGGGTGAACCTGCTTAATACCGGGATTGGCTGGCATGAAGCCCGGGTACCGACCATTGTAACGTCGGTGCCTCGGGGGGCTTTTGTCGAGGCGACTGCGCAGGTCAAGCAGGCGGTATCGATTCCGGTGGTGGCGTCCAACCGTATCAATATGCCAGCCACGGCAGAGGCCATTGTGGCGCAAGGTCAGGCGGATATGGTGGCCATGGCGCGACCGTTTCTGGCGGACCCGGAATGGGTTATTAAAGCCGAGCAGGGCCGTGAAGATGAGATCAATACCTGTATTGCCTGTAATCAGGCGTGTCTGGATCATACCTTTGCCAATAAACGCGCCAGCTGTTTGGTGAATCCACGGGCTTGTCATGAAACGGAACTGGTCTGGCAACCTGCCACGACGGTGAAGCGGGTGGCGGTTGTTGGGGCCGGCCCGGCGGGATTGGCGTGTGCGGTGGTGGCGGCCCAGCGTGGCCATCAAGTAACGCTGTTTGAAGGGCGGGACTTTATCGGCGGGCAGTTTAATCTGGCATCGCGTATTCCGGGTAAAGAAGAATTTCAGGAAACCATTCGTTATTACCAGACCATGATTACCAAATTGGGCATTGATTTGCGTCTTTCGACACGTGTCAGTGCCGACGGGTTACGTCAGTCCGGTTTTGATGAAGTGGTGGTGGCCACTGGTGTTGAACCTCGTCTACCTCAGGTTGATGGTATCGACCATGCCAGTGTGATGACGTACCAGCAGTTGTTGAGTAATGCAGCAACAGTTGGCGCTCGGGTGGCCATTATGGGGGCCGGGGGAATTGGTTTTGATGTGGCTGAATATCTGACTCAGGAAGGAGAGTCAACGACATTAAATGCCGAACACTGGCGCTCGGAGTGGGGAGTGGATGTTCGCAGTCAGGTGCGGGGTGGTCTGGTGACTCCTGATGTTGAAGCGTCACCGCGTCAGGTCTACCTGCTGCAACGCAAGTCATCCGCGCTGGGCAAGGGTCTGAACAAAACCACGGGCTGGGTACACCGGGCGACGATGAAAATGAAGCAGGTCGAAATGATTGCCGGGGTGCAGTACGACCGTATTGACGATCAGGGGTTGCATATCCGCATCGTGAAGGGAGAGGAGACCGAAGAACGTGTGTTGGAAGTGGATCATGTTGTGGTGTGTACCGGGCAGGAATCGGTGAATCAGCTTTACCATGATTTGCAAGCCCTGTTGGTGGATGGTTCCTGCGGTGTTCATCTGGTGGGCGGGGCTGAGTTTGCCGGTGAGCTGGATGCCAAGCGGGCAATCCGTACGGCGAGTATTCTGGCGGCTTCGCTTTAGGGGATATCTATTTAATCCTGCACGGCTCGCTTGGGGTGGCCGAAGCGTGCCATTTCACAGCGTTATTGTTTATTCGGATGTTGTCGTGGGCGGCCGATTGGTTTTCTGTTTTTCGGAATGATTGATTTTTATATTGATATAACACTTATTAAATGATTTTTAACCAGGTTGGTTTAATGCATTCCTGTTGTTGTTGTTGTGGATTATTGATGGTTTTTCAGCATATATTGTTTTTGTATAAGTTTTATTTTTAACTAATTATTGTAAGCCATTATTTGTTAATTATATGTAACTTTTTGTTAATTTACAATAAAGTCAATAGAAAACTCTTGGTTTTTCGGATATTTCACGTCATAAAAGTTGATTTGTATCAAAAATAGACTATATTACCAGCTATCCATCAGATGATTATGATCTTTTGCTTGTTTGTACTCCTTGTTCAGACTTTATGCAGAAGTTATTCATTGATGATAATTCTATCAATTTAAATGCGGCCAGAGGATGGTTTGGCTGTGTTTTTCCACATTTTTATATGGGATCAGTGTGCGCTGGAAAATGCGTACGCTTATCTGCTTTTGAGGTGATATTAATGGCTTCTGAATACAACTGGGCAATGGTTTTGCTCTCGTTCTGCATTTCTGTATTGGGATCATATACAGCACTAAGACTTGTGCAGGGCATGATTACATCACAAAAGGAAAGCGTGCTGTTCTGGGTGGTGGGAGCGGCTCTTGCCTTGGGTGGTGGTGGTGTCTGGGCGATGCATTTTGTTGGCATGTTGGCTTTCGACACCGATGCCAATTATGGGTATGAGCTGGGTATGACGCTGGTATCCCTGCTATTGGCTGTTGTTGTTGTTGGTCTGGGGTTGCTTATTGTCGGGCGTAATCCGGACAGTTTGCCTCGATTGCTGGGTGCCGGGTTGGTTACCGGGTTGGGTGTCGCTTCAATGCATTACACCGGTATGGAAGCGATGGTTATGCCAGGTGACATGATTTATGACCCTGCCTTGGTGGGTGCCTCGGTTCTGATTGCGGTTGGGGCTGCGATTTGCGCATTCTGGCTGTCGTTTAATATCCATACCTTTATGATGAGAAGCATCAGTTCCATCATTATGGCGGTGGCTGTCTGTGGCATGCACTACACCGGTATGGCGGCGATGCACATCAGTTATATTGCGACCCCTGCGAGTGAATTGTCACTCTTGAAGTATCAGGCGACGCTGAACCCTGGTGTGTTGGCGGTATTGATCGCTGTTGTTGTGGTGGCGATGTTGTTGGCGTTGCTGGTCGGCACCATGGATAGTTTGCAGAAGCAAGAGCGTCGGGTGGCGTAATTTTCTTCGGCTTATGGATATATTTACCGTGCATGCTGGTGGTGTGCACGGTGAGTGCTTTTCTGTTCTCTTCCTCTCTTCCTCTCTTCCTCTCTGACCTGACCTGACGGCTCCAGGTTTTGAGCACTGTGTGGATCTTGCTTTGCGACTGGCCATCATTGTCTTTTGAATTAATATTTCTCAATGTAAGTACAATATTTTTCGTTTTTTCTCATGTATGAAGTTTGCAACAATGCGTGATAATTTCATGATGTAGAGAAAAAGCATGACAAAGTTTCATATTCTTGGGTTTCCTCGTATTGGCGATCAACGTCAGCTCAAACGTGGTTTGGAAAGCTATTGGGCGGGCGATATCAGTCAGCCAGAGTTGTTGACGCTGGCGGCGGAGATTCGTGAGTCCAACTGGCAACGTCAATTGGACGCTGGTGTTGATTTTCTGACCGTTGGTGATTTTGCCTTGTACGATCAGGTACTGAATACCTCGGTTCTGCTGGGGCATTTACCAGAACGGGTCAAAACCACCGATAACCTGATTGATCAGATGTTTCTGGCTGCGCGGGGTCGCGCTCCCTCTGGCACACCTTGCCATGCCGCTGAGATGACCAAGTGGTTCGATACCAATTACCATTATCTGGTACCGGAATGCCACGCCGACGATACGTTTAATCTGCAGCCTGAATGGTTGCTGGAAGAGATCGCAGCAGCCAAATCACGGTCGAATAACGTTAAGCCGGTCATTATTGGTCCGTTGACGTATCTCTTCCTGGCCAAAAGTGAAAAGGAAGTGGACCGTCTGGCTCTGCTGCCAAAACTGTTGCCGGTATACAGCGAGTTGTTCCGCTTGTTACGTGAGCAAGACATCGACTGGGTGCAGCTGGATGAGCCGATTCTGGCGCTGGATCTACCGGACGATTGGCGTCAGGCCTTTGAACCGGCTTACCATAGCCTGCGTTTTAGTGGCGTGAATGTATTGCTGGCAAGCTATTTTGGTGGCCTCGACAGTAACCGGGCACTGGCCTTGTCGTTGCCAGTACAAGGGTTACATATCGATCAGGTGGCTGGAACTGAAAATCTCGATACCCTGGTCGACCAGCTTGGGCCTTACAAGGTGTTGTCGGTTGGTGCGATTTCCGGGCGTAATATTTGGCGTACCGATCTGGATGCCTGTTATCAATTGTTAAAACCGATCACAACACGGCTGGATGACCGTCTTTGGGTATCAACGTCCTGTTCCTTGTTGCACGTTCCTTATGATGTGAAAGAGGAGTCTGCTAGCGGCCGCATCACTCCGGCAGTACTGCCCTGGTTGGCTTTTGCCCAGCAGAAGCTGGGAGAAGGACGGTTGTTAGCCGATGCCTTGAACACGGAGGCTACCCTGAGCAGCGCTGTCTGGCTCCAGCAAGCGGCCCGAATTACTGGTCGTCGCGAATCGGCCATTGTGCACAAGCCGGCAGTCAAGCTGGTTGCACAAACGGCAGCCAGCCAGGAGTGGCAACGCGATTTGCCATATGAGCAGCGGGCTGAGCGCCAACAGGTGCGCTGGCAGTTGCCGTTGTTACCAACCACCACGATTGGGTCTTTCCCTCAAACAACGGAAATCCGTCAGCTGCGCCGCCGTTTTCGTCAGGGAGAGATCAGCCCTGCTGAGTATCATTCGGGTTTGCTGGCTGAGGTGGAGTACTGCATCCGTATCCAGGAAAATATTGGTCTGGATGTATTGGTGCATGGCGAAGCAGAACGTAACGACATGGTGGAATACTTTGGTGAGCTGCTGGAGGGTGTTGCGGTATCCAGTCATGGCTGGGTGCAGAGTTATGGCTCTCGTTGCGTCAAGCCACCGTTGATTTTTGGGGATATCGAACGCCCGCAAGCAATGACGGTCGAGTGGAGCCGTTATGCTGCCAGTCTGAGCTCTCGCCCGGTAAAAGGCATGTTGACCGGCCCTGTGACCCTGCTGAAATGGTCCTTTGTACGGGACGACCAGCCCTTGTCACAAACTGCTTATCAATTGGCTGCGGCGTTGCGGACTGAGATTGCCGAACTGGAGTCGGCGGGTATTGGCATGATTCAGGTGGATGAACCGGCATTACGTGAGGCTCTGCCGTTGAAACAGGCTGATCGGGCTGGCTATCTGGCCTGGGCGGTGAACAGTTTCCGTTATGCCACTACCGATGTGGCGGCCGACACCCAGATTCATACCCATATGTGTTACGCCGATTTTGATGACATCCTGCCTGCGATTGAAGCCATGGATGCGGATGTGATCACGCTGGAAACCGCCCGGTCAGCGAGTAAATTACTGGATGGTCTGGCACAGCATCCGTATCACAATGGTATTGGCCCGGGGGTTTATGACATCCATAGCCCGAATGTACCTTATGCCGGTGCCATGGCCTCGATACTGCGAGCGGCGGCAAGAGTGGTTCCTTTACGTCATCTGTGGGTCAACCCGGACTGTGGTTTGAAAACCCGCCGCTGGGAAGAAGTGGAGCCATCATTACGAGAAATGGTGCGGGTTGCACAGACCCTGCGTCAGCAGTGGGAAGGCAAAATCAACCAGAATGGCTTGCTGGCGGATGATATTGACGGCTTGGTAGAAAGCCTGCCAGAGCAGGAAAAGACGCTTGCTGCACAGGAGTGTTGCGTTCATTAAGCTGTTACAAATATCGACCCATTGTTAACGTCTTTCCGGCGTTAACAATCATCATAGGCTGAGTGGTCACTTGATTGACCGTGCCTTGCGATTCACCAGATAACGGTGGCTCGCGGTGCGGTTGATCGATACGGCTTACCAGAACTGACACGTCTGTGTCAGTCTTCTTCCAGATCCTGTACCGGTAACTTTTCAATCATGCCATGTTGTTGAGCCCATAGTTGCAGCATGATCAGCACCCGTTCATCACAGGTGAGCTGGTGATGAAACAGCTGTTCTGTGGCTTCTGCCAGAGCGGCTTGATCGGTGATGTCTTCACCATGATTACCGACTTCGATACTGAGTTCACGGTTGCAGGCCTCGTAGATTTTGGCCAGCAAGGGTTCTATGCGCTCGGGATCGTCGGTCATCAGGAAGGTTTGTTCCAGATCGTTTTCCAGCTCTCGCACGACGGCCCAGGTGGTTTCGCCGCGCTGATAGAGCGTATCCTGGCTGATGCCGTGAATGTCCTCGAGGGCGTAATCCCAGTCATCCCAACCATCATCGGGCTGGAGCAGGGTGGTTTTGATCATGCCATCGGCCATTGACCAGGCAATCGCAATAGGATGTGCTTCTTCTTCGTAGGAACTGGCATCAACAGCAATAAAATGTGGGTAGGACACAGCTGCCTCTTATCTGGAAATGGGGAAATGGAATGTACGTTTTGCAGCGCTGTTCAGCAACAGAATTCATGTGTTGCTGACGGCTGGCTGCCTGAGTAACAGATCAAAGGTCTTCCAGTTGTAATTTAATAACAGCCGTCACCGAGCTCTGGTCATCGCTCCAGAGAATGTGGCCATTGACTTCCATATTGACGATTTCTTCACAAATATTCCGTAACAACGGGGTCCAGAGTAGTGGCAGGGGTTTATCGGCATGACTGCCAAGTACCACCGTCAGGGTCAGGGCCTGCTCTTGTAATGAGAGCGTCAGGGCTGGATCGATGGCGTTATCTTTGGCAGGCATGACCAGCAAGTGATCGAGCAGGAATTCAATCAGTACCAGTTTGACGTCGATAATCAGCGAGAGCGGTGTGGTCAGGGCGACAGATAATCGGGATTGTGACAAGTGATGCTGGATAAACTGCACCAGATCTACCGATTGTTTGGCTGGCCCGGTCAATACATTAAATGATCGCGTTGCCAGCGCCAGTGGTATCGCCAGATCTGGCTCTGTCGCCTGGGAGGCTTGTTCCAGCGTGGGAGCAACCAGTGCCAGTAATGAGGGTCGTTGCCGGTTGGTTACCTGATGGCGCAAGTGATCACATTCCCGCTGCAAGCGTTCAAGGTCGCTGCTTTGCACCATTGCCATATGCTGGAATTCGTCTTGTTGCTGGCGTAAAGAGGCTTCCATACGCAGATTCAGATCTTGCAATTGCTTGTGAGCATAATATTCACTGGTGTGGTCAACGCTGCAGATCAGCACTTCGTTCGGGCGGTTGTTATGAAAACGGATGGCCTGAAAGCTGATATCGAATACACCTTCCTGACCATTGAATTTGAGAATGGAAAATTTGCCCTGGACCCGTTTGATCCGTCCTTGCAGTAACTGGTAAATACGTTCCCGTTGCTCTGCACTGGTGTCTGAATTCATACGTTCCAAAATAGCATGTAACGGGTTTTCCATACCGTTCAGGGTTTCTTGATCGGTTCGTAGCTGGTAACAAAAGTTGCGGTTGGTTTCCATGTGATCTTCACGAACCAGATAGCGGCAGAAGCCCATGGTGGTGTTCTCAATCGCCATATTGAGGTGATTGTGGGTATCTTCCAATTCCATTCTGGCCTGGTCACGCAGGTGCATGTCATTGAGTAATGACAGACGCATTTTCTCGATGGCAGAGGCCAGGGCGTCCAGCTCATCTTGCTTGTGCATGGTATTGGTGGTGCGGTGCTCAAGTGTGACTGGGTGGTCGGGTGTTTGAATGGAAAAGGCATTGGCCCACTCTGACAATGAGCGAATATGACGGGTAATCAGATGGTGGATCAGCAGCAGTAATACCAGGGATATGGTAATGGTCTGGCAGAGCAGTACCAGCAGCATATTCAATGCGCGGGTTTCCAGTTGTTGGTAGAGCTGTGCATAACTGCCCAGAATGGTCAGGGTTGCCAGAAAGGTGCGGTTATTGTCCTGATCTTCGTAATAGAGATTGAATTGGTGGCGAATATCAACCTTGTTTGGCTTGAGGCCAGTTTCGACGTAACCAAAGTCGGTACTGTCAACCATGATGTACTCAACGCCGTCAAAGTTGAGCATGCCTTTCAGCTGTGTGCGCAGCTGCTCGGAATTGAAATTCCAGAGGCTGATGACAAGACTGTCGTGATAACTGTCCTCCAGCTTGACCAGGTTATTTTGCAGGCGTTGCGTACCATGCTGGTAGTCGTCGATCAGCATCCAGCCATAAGACAAGGTGGCGATAAGGAAATTGGCCAATAGCAAGTATGAAAGCAATCGTCTTCCGATCCGGGTAGCGAATGCCGCAGAAAACTGCTCAATCAAACGTCAACTCCATGATTTTCTCCGGATGTTGTTCACAATGGTGGACAGGAAAACGATGGCCAGTGGATCAGCCTCAATGAAGAGGGTCTGATCATGTCAGACGGCAGTGTCACTCACGATGGTAGTCACACTTCAGCCTGAATCCGGTGACAATAATATCAGGGATGGCTAACTGTATCTCAGCTAACGTTTTTTTGCTGCCTTTGAATGAAAGAAGCATGCCATAGCACTGTTGGACAGCTTGTAGGGTTGACACAAATTGACCTATCACAAGATTGTCAGGTGTCTTTATTTTGGGGCATTAAATGCTTGATTTGCATCAAAATTGTGCAGATCAAGCCGGGTACCCTGCACTCATCTACCAAAAGCACGGAATCAAGGAGTGCAAAATGAAACTGATCAAAACTCTGCTGGCTACTGTTGTTGCAGTATCTGCTATCCCGGCTATGGCCTACGAAGCGGGTGACATTATCGTCAAGGCGGGTGCTGTGACGGTTTCTCCGAAAGACGGTAATGCCGATAGCAGTGGTCTTGTTGCAGGCAGTGAACTGGATGTCTTGTCAGATACCCAATTGGGTTTGACCGGTGTTTATATGGTGACCTCCCAGATCGGTGTGGAACTGCTGGCAGCGACGCCTTTTGAACACGAAGTCGAAGGTGATGGTGGTGCTATTGATGGCGCTACGATTGCGACAACCAAACACTTGCCACCTACTGTTTCTGTACAGTATTACCCAATGGGAGCCGATTCCAAACTGCAACCCTATGTGGGCCTGGGTGTTAACCATACCTTCTTCTTTGATGAAGAAGATGATGCGGGTCTTGGTACCAAAGGGCTGGAAACCAGCTGGGGTTTGACTTACTCCGTAGGTGTTGACTATGCCCTGAATGATCATTGGCTGGTGAATGCTGCAGCTTGGAAAATGGATATCGATACAAAAATCAAAGGCGGTGCAGCTGATGGCCTTGATGTAGAAATTGATCCGCTGGTTTACTTTGTTGGTGCTGGTTACAAGTTCTGATTACTCGGGTTTGATATAAAAAAAGCGGCGCAAGCCGCTTTTTTTATATCTGCTGGTTGCGATGTGTTGACGTGTCACATAATCAAGGTCAACACTCGAAACCAGACTTACAAAAAGCCCCCTACAAAAACACCGCTGAGATACTGTTACTGGTTTGTGGTGGCTGTACTTGCAACGCAGGAGCATCAACAAGAACAGCGGGAACAGCGGGTGCCATCGAGGCCTGGATCAGCGCCTGAAACCAGTCCTGTCCACGGATAATGCCCATATATTCATTCTTGACCATTACTTCCGAGCCACGGCCGGGGGTGTACTCAATAACAATACGGTCACCCTGTATCAGACGGGTATCCATCATTTTGACCAGCGCATTCAGGCGTGCTTCCAGTGTGGCCATCTGTTCCCATTCCGACGTGATGGCAATGGTATCGTACAGTGACAAGCCAACCCCACGACCGCTGATTCGCTCGGATTGAACCGTCAGTTCAAGGCGCTGTATACCGGTGCGGGAAGGGGCATGATAGAGAGCGCTGGTATAGGCATCACGGATATAAAAATAATCCCGGGATAATGAATCAGCCAGTTGCAGGGTATGGTGGCCATTTAATGACAGTAACCGCTCTGGAAGCGGAGTCGTCAGGGCATGAGTCGTCAGACTGGTCGCTGAAAGCAACGACACCAAGGTGGTGACTAACCAGGTATTTTTCATAATCCATTACCTCTTTTGTTGGTTCTTTTCTCCTTTTCCTTCCTTGAATCTACGCTCAGTAATACTGGATCGCAATGATAAATAGGGGAGAGACATGGCTTTATTGGTAGCTGTTACAGAGGGTGACACCGTGGTCATTGGCTGGGTACAGAAAGCCGAATAATGTGTTTCTGGAAGTAGCAATCAGCGGCTGTTAGACGGCTACTAAATGGCTGTCTGATGGTTATCAGAAAGTATGCAGGTCTACGGATATGACAGAGGGTGCGGGAATGGCTATGGGGGAGGTTGCTGGTGTTGGGTGGGTATGAAGCTGTCTGACCAGCATCTGGACTCTGGTAAAGAGTCGGGCAGCGTTACGGAGCAGCGCGTTCAGATCTGATCAGCAGTCTGTCGGAGTGCCAGGTATTTTATACCCTGTATAAAAAGACTGGCAGCTCACGAAGTCATCGGGTTACATCCCGACCAAACGCATAAACTCGCTACGGGTGGCCGGATTGCTGCGAAAGTCCCCTTTCATAACAGATGTGCGCATGGATGAATTCTGTTTTTGCACACCGCGCATCATCATACACATATGTTGTGCTTCCAGAATGACGCCAACACCACGGCAGCCAGTCACTTCTTCGACGGCTTCAGCAATCTGTTTGGTCATGTTTTCCTGGATCTGCAGGCGACGGGCAAAGAGGTCTACTATTCGGGCAAACTTGGATAGGCCGAGTACCTTGCCGTTGGGTAGATAGCCGATATGACAGCGTCCGATAAAGGGCAGCATATGGTGTTCACACAATGAGTAAAACTCGATGCCCTGTACCGCGACCATCTCGTCATTATCACTGGTGAACACCGCGCCGTTGATTACTTCTTCGAGACTGGCGTTATAACCACTGGTCAGAAATTGCATGGCTTTGGCTGCGCGCTTGGGCGTATCCAGCAAGCCTTCACGGGTGATGTCCTCTCCCAGGTCGGTTAGAACCTCACTGTAAAGGTGTTCGAGTTTTGACATGTTTTATCCAGATTTCCAAAATACCTGAGCACTATACTCAAATTAAAAAATACTCATACAAGAGGGTTGCTTGTACAGCTTATGTTGACTGTATTGCCAGTGGTTTCTGGCAAATTCAGTTTTACCCAATCAGGGTTGATACTCTCTGGCAACGCGGCAGCGGACCAGAACTGGCTCAAATATCGGGCGTCGGCGATGCCATTCGTTTGATACAGATAGAGCTGTCCGAGCCTGGCATCAGCAGGGGCGGCTCCGAGTAAGTGATTGACTCGTCGAGCAATGGCTGCACCGGAGTCAACCCAGATAATCGTTGGCCAAAGCTTACTCAGATACGGCCGTAGCAGCGGGAAATGAGTACAGCCCAGCACAATATGACTGGGCCTGGGTGTTTGTTCTATCCAGCCTGACAGGTGTTGTTGGATGCGCTCTGACAAGCCTTGATGATATTGATCCGGTGCACGAACCAGGCTTTCAGCCCATTCAACCAGTTGGCGACTGCCCAGCCGCCTGACATCACAATGAGCGGCAAAATCGTTTATCAGCTTGTCGGTATAAGAGCGACTGATGGTGGCCGGTGTTGCCAGCAAACCGATCACGCCATTGGCTGATTGCTCTGCCGCTGTCTTGATGGCTGGAACCACACCCACTACCGGAATATCCAGTACTGCCCGTAATGAATCGAGTGCCAACGTGCTGGCGGTATTACAGGCGATAACCAGCAACTTGACCGGCAGGGCTGCCACTGCTTGCTGACACAAGGCGATAATCCGCCGGGTCAGGATTTGATCATTCTGGATGCCGTAAGGGAAGGCTGCCGTATCCATCAGATAGTGCACTGTCAGGTCGGGGCGTAACTGGTGTATCTCCCTGACAACACCAAGGCCACCAACACCAGAGTCAAAAACCAGAATCAAAGACAGTTACCAGCAATAATAGAAACAGAAGGATGATAGTTTAACAAATTTCATCCGGTGTGGCTGCGTGTTTGGATCGCGCGCCACGGTTGCTGAAGTCAGGCGTACAAACAGTAAGCGATACGCCTGACACGGTCGGCCAGGCGGGTTACTGCGGCTTCAGGATCAGAGTGAATTCTACCGGTACGACCTGGGTAATGGATGTCAGTTTGGCGATATTGCGTAATGCTTCGATACCGCCCTCAAGCCCGAACTCGGCGGCATCAATCAAGACAGGCGCCAGGCTGCTGACAACCAAAGAGGCATCCGCTGCGGGAGTAGCAAGTACCTCGGTAGTGACCGTCGCCTGTTTGCCGTGTAACGACAGGGAGCCAGACAGAGTAAAGCGTGTTGGTTTGCCCTGTTCCAGCGAGGTCATGACCTTGGCAGGAACCGTGGCCTGCAGCACGGCAGTGGCAAACCGGCTGGTATCAAACAGCATGGATTGCATGCGGCTGTCACGAATATCGATACCGGTGGCAACACTGCTCAGGTCGATATTGATAGTGGCAGCGCCGGTGCTGCTAACGGCCCCGGACACGTGTTTGAAGTGATGATTTTCTACCTTGTTAATATTCTTGGTGGTCTGGAAGGCGACCACTGAATCATTGTCGACTTGCCAGTCGGCCAGGACGGGTAAGCAGGTCAACAACAGCGGGGCTATCAGTGCGGTGCGAAAAGTCATACAGACTCCTTGACGTTATGTTGGATATCCATGGGTGTATTGTCAGTCATGTCATGAGCGGTTGAAGGCTGGTCGATGGTTCTGCTGCAGCGCCACTGTCCGCACATCACAATCTGACCGTTATATCCCGGATTGCCGTCCACCGGCGGAACCGCTTCAGGCTGCGGAATACTTCCCCGATATGATGGCGTATATGGCAGCGTCCCGGTCTTAATGCAGCAAGGTCAAACCGGGAAAGCGGAATTCGACCAGCCATTTCAGCGCATGTTCAATCGCCGCTTTATGTTCGTCTTCCAGGGTCAGGCGACGCTTGTCGATGGCGAACTGTTGTTTGGGAGGGAGTTTTTTATAGGCATCAAGGATCGGCATATCAGCCACTTGCTCGTGAAACATACGTAATACGGCCAGGTTCTCATGCTGCCAGACCGTGGGATCGAGGCCTTTAATGGTGTGGTGCAAGCGTAAGACCCCTTCGGTGATATCACATTGTTCGCTCAAGACTGCTCGCGCCAGAAAGCGTACATCCTGCACCAGGCTGTGCTGGTAATCACGCAGCTGTTGTTCTGCGGCAGCCGCTTCGGCCTGTTGTTCAGCCTCAATACGTTTGACCTGACGGGTCAGGCGCCAGGCGTAGACAGAAAGTGCGGCGATAATGGCAATGCCAACGACAGCGATCAGTATCATCATGGAAAAAACAGCCAGCAGAAGAGTGTGATGGGATGATAAACATTTCAGCACAAAAGTTAAGGCGTGTATTGGCAACAGCCCATTCTGGCACTGGCTTTATGACTGGCGCTCGGGAGAGCACAATCGGCACCCCGGTGCTGGCGGTGTACCCTCCCGGTATCGCACCCGAAAACGGGGGCCAGAGCGATGACTGGAGACCGTATAGATTGGACGGTCAGGGGGCGCCGGGTTATTCACCTGATGGTCTGGTAACGATGGTGGCAGCCGATCCGGATGTGACTCGGGGTGTGATTCAGAGTGTGAGTTGGTGTGGTCAGACATGGCCCAGCTCCTTTAATGCTTCACTGGCGGTAAAAAACACTTGTCCGGGCTGGATACGTTCCAGCCAGTCGGTGTTTTCCAACAGGTCCATCACCGGCCCTTTGAACTCCGCCATATGCAACAGGATATTGAGTGATTGCAGCTGCTCGTGCAGCTCCAGCAGACCTTCGTAACCGTTAAAATCGATATGGTTGATGGCACTGCCTACCAGTACAACGTGGTGAATGTCCGGCGACTGTTCGAGGCGACGAATAATAAAAGTATTCAGGTAATGACTGTTGGCAAAATACAGGTTTTCATCAACCCGAATCATCAATACATGTGGTGAGGTGCTGACATCATGGCGCTGGATATTACGGAAGTGATCACTGTTTTTATAACGACCGATTTCGGCGATATGAGGCTCACTGGAACGGCGTAAATACAAGATCAGAGACAGTAAAATACCAAGGGAAATACCGATTTCTGCATTGGTCGCCAACACCGCCAGAAATGTCATCAGCCAGACCACGCCGTCACTTTTCTGAAAGCGCCAGGCATGCAAGCCATCCTGAAAGTTGATCAGCGGTAATACCGCGACCACAATAATGGCACCCAGTAACGCCTTGGGCAGCACCGTGAACCAGCTGGTGGCGACCACCAGTACCAGCACGATACCGGCCAGTGTGATCAGCCCTGCCAATTGGCTGCGGGCACCGGCCGCCTGATTCACCATGCTGCGGCCAAATCCGCCCGCCACCGGATAGGCTTGTGAAACAGCTGCCCCGAGGTTGGCAATACCTAGCGCCAACAGTTCGCGGTTGGCATCCAGCCCGGAGGTTTTGACGCGTCGTGCCATGGCGGTGGCCACAGACAGGCTTTCCAGATAACCGATAAGCGCAATCAGCAAGGCAGAAGGAATCAAGGATTGCCATTGGTCAATCGTCAGTTGTTGAGGCAGCGTCAATACCGGTAAACCGGAAGGAATATCACCTACAATATCTGCGGGTAAATGCAGCGCCGGCACCAGCGTAATGCCCAGTACAATCAGTACCAGAGGGCCGCTGCGGCCAAGTAATTCACGTAACATTTTCCAGTGTTCAGCAATCAATACCCGGCACAGAAGCGGCCATAACTTGAGCAACAGAATGGCTGCTACAGACAATACAACCACTGCAGGAATGGCCTGCCCGAGATGTTGCAGTACGTACCAAAGAGTATCGGCCAGGCTGTCCTGCCGGGGAACTGACATGCCGGTCAGGGATTTGCTCTGGTTAATAATAATGACTATGGCAGCCGCGCTGGAAAAGCCGGAAATAACCGAGTGGCTGATAAACGTTGTCCAGCGACCCAGACCAATCAGATAAAACAGCAATAAAAACAGCCCGGTTAATGCCGCCAAAGCTGCAGCCAGCTGACTGAACTCAGCCCCGCCCGGCGTCGACAGCTGCTGCAGGGCTTCCAGTGTCATCAAGGACACAATGGCCGCTGGGCCAACCGCAAGGCTGGGGCTGGTGCCGAGCACGGCATAAATAAACAAGGGCAGCAGCGCAGCGTACAAACCCGCCTGAGGCGGCAATCCCGCCAGAAAGGCATAGGCGATGCCCTGGGGAATCAGTAAAATCGCAACGACCAGACCCGCTGTCAGATCCGCCGAGAACCACTCGCGTTGGTAGTGGCGCAGAGTACTAAACATGGTTTGTATTCTCTCCGTAGAGCTCGTTTAACAAACGAATAACGCGAACCACCTTGTGATCAGCAAGGCAATAAAAAACGCACTGGGCTTCGCGGCGGCTGACCACCAGATGCTCTCCCCGGAGCCAGGCAAGATGCTGCGACAGGGCCGATTGACTGAGTGGCAGCTGACGCCCGAGGTCGGCCACGGAAATTTCCCCCTGTCTGAGTAAACAGAGAATGGCCAGCCGATGTTCATTGGCGAGCGCCTTGAGCAGACGGACGGCGGGTTGGCGTTGAGTGTCGAAAGAAGAAGGCATAACCGCAATCTCATCAGGCTGCTGGAAGTCACCTGATACAGTGTATATTAAATATTGCTAAATAAGAATATTCTAATATAGTTGGGTTGTTTTGAAATGATCAAGATAAGGCGGAGGTTGCCATGCAAATCCAGAGTTTCTACCATCAGGATACATCTACTTATACCCATTGGTTGGAAGACACCGAGCAGCAGCTATCGCTGATTGTCGATCCGGTGATGGATTTTGATCAGAAATCCGGCCGAACCGGTACCGGTTTTATCGATGCGGTGCTGGACCGTCTGGCAGAGAAAAACAGCCGCCTGGTATATGTGCTGGAAACCCATGCCCATGCTGATCATTTGTCGGCGGCAGATTATCTGCGCCGCCAGACAGGGGCCAGTATTGTGATTGGACAGCCTATCAAGCAGGTGCAGGGAACGTTCAGCAAGATATTCAATGAGCCTGCGACGTTTGTTGCGGATGGGCACCAGTTTGACGTGCTGGTTGCTGATGGCGACACCCTGACACTGGGTGATCACCAGATCCGGGTGTTGGCAACTCCGGGGCATACTCCCGCCTGCGTCAGTTATGTGGTGGATGAGCAGGTGGCTTTTATCGGCGATACGCTGTTTGCACCGGATACCGGCACGGCGCGCTGTGACTTTCCGGGAGGGGATAGCGATACCCTTTATCACTCGATCCAGCGACTGTTTGCCCTGGGCGATGGGGTGCGCTTGTATTTGTGCCATGATTATCCCCCGGATGGACGGCCAGCGATGAGTTCGGCAACGGTCGCCGAGCAGCGCCAGCACAATATTCATATTCGGGATGGTATCAGTCAGGCAGCATTTGTGGCCTTGCGCACCGCGAGAGATGCGGGGTTGGCGATGCCACGGCTGATTTTGCCATCGTTGCAGATTAATATTCGCGCCGGGGCACTGCCCGATGCAGAAGATAACGGTGTGTCCTATCTCAAACTGCCGTTGAACCTCTTTTAGCCCCTTGGCTCAGTCGGGCGGGGAGCCGATCAATCACGGCGCCGGGCGCGGCTGTATCGGTTTGGTTGGCTTGGTATTGATCAAGTCGCCAGCCCCTTTCCTTTGTGACGGCTTACGACTCCGCGTCATCGTCTGGATGGGATGTCGGACGGGGCCGACGCTGGCGCTGCTCTTGCTGCAAGCGTTGTGCTTCTTCTTGCCGTTCCTGTTCTTCGCGTTGGCGAGCTTCGATTGCGGCTTGTTCGATGGCGACCATCTCCGGTGTTTCGAGAGAAATACGCCCCAATTTACCGGAACGTAATTCGTGTAGTACCAGCTCTGCTGCCTTGTGCAAATCAATCACGCCACCCGGACGTAAACAACCACGCTTGCGACCAATGTGTTCCAGTGCCTCGGCTGCTGACGCGGGTTTTTCCTTGAGCTTGTAGCGTTGCATCAGCAGGTCAGGGTATTGCAGCAATAAAAATCCCAGCGTGTGGTTGGCAATATCCTGATATTCGATGGCAGTATCCTTGACGGCACCACTGGCAGCCAGGCGATAACCACTGTTTTCATTTTCAAACTTGGGCCAGAGAATCCCCGGCGTATCAGAGAGCACCATGCCGTTTTTCAAATCAATCAACTGATTGGACTTGGTCACTGCCGGCTCATTGCCGGTACGGGCAATATAGCGTCCTGCGAGGCCATTGATCAGAGTGGATTTACCGACGTTGGGGATACCCATCACCATCAGGCGCATGGCCTGGTTACGTCCGGAACGCACACGGCCCATTTTTTGACACAAGGCCAACAGCCGCTTGAGTTGCGACTTGTCTTCGGCAACCAATGGCAATGCCTGGGTGTTTTCCTGTTGGCTGAAATAGTCGACCCAGGCCCGGGTGATATCAGGATCGGCCAGGTCCTGCTTGTTCAGCAGCTTGATAACGGGCTTGTTGCGACACAGCTCGTCCACCATGGGATTGGTGCTGGAGAACGGCAAACGTGCATCCATGACCTCGATCACCAGATCGATATCCGGCATGGCTTCACTGATCTTCTTGCGGGCTTTGTTCATATGCCCTGGGAACCATTGGACTGCCATTGTGTGTAATCCGGTTGACCTGAATAAATTAGGGCGGCACATTGTATCGATCGGCCCGGTGAGAGCAACCGCCCGAGAGCAATTGGGCGTTATTTGAATGTCATATTTGCTCGATAACCTGACTGTGGTCGAAAAATTCCTGTGGAATTGGTCAAGTTGGAGACAATGTATGGATGTCTTGCAAGAAGATTTCGCTCGAAGTGCCAAACGTCAGGGCCGTCAGGCCTCGGCAACGGTTTCTGGTCGTCGTCGCGCCGGTTTCCTGGTTGGCAATAAGTTTGTTTTTTCAGATCAGGCCGAGGTGCTGTGGATGGAAGCAGGCCCCGGAGAATTTCGTGAATTGCGTCTCTGGCGCAAATAGAGTGATAGCGCGGCGCTGAAAGCGCCGCCCTGGAATCGCTAGGCTTCTGCAAACACTGATGTTGCTTCTGCTTCATCGGAGGGGTTCGTACCCTCTGCAGAAAGCGTATCGACTGGCTGTTGTGCCAGAACTTGCTCGGCATTGGCTAATAATTCTTGCTGCTTTTCTTGCTCGCGGGCACGTTTACGCTCCAGTTTGACGAAGTGTTTCTCATGCGTGGTCCATTGCCCCTGACGGATATCCACGTCGGTTACGCCGTTTTCTTCGGCAATTTCTTCTGCCAGCTGGCGCGTGGCCTCATCGGCATCGCGGGCCAGTAACTTGCGTTCACCAGCGTCAAGATGGCTGAACAGGTCGATCAGCGCCGTCGACATGATGTCGCGGCTGATTTCATCGCGGCTTTTGTTGAAGCGACGGGCAATCATATTCAGCATGGCAAGATCGGCTGGCTCGATCTTGACGCTGATTTCAGCTTGGGTTTTTTCTTGCAAACGGCGCTCTTGTTCTTCCTGATAATATCTGTCGATCAGGTTCTGGGTGTTGTTACTATCGTTTTCGTGCATGCAGTGCTCCGGGTCACTCGGGAGAGAGGGCTGGGCTTGAGTTATGCCTCGGGGCGGCGGATTATACGCAGACATTACCGAGCGAGTAACCGGAGTTTTTATGAAGCCTGAAGAGTATCCAGAAGAGTATATCGTTGAGCAGATGGCATCACTGTCGCCATCTCATCTCGAATTGATGAACGAAAGCCATATGCACGCAGGCCCGGCGGCGACGTCCCACTACAAACTGGTGATGGTATCCGACGCTTTTGAGGGCAAGCGCCCGGTGGCCCGGCATCAGCTGGTGTATGGCCTGGTGGCTGATATTTTGCAAAATCCGGTACATGCTCTGGCGCTGCATTTGTATTCGCCACAGGAATGGCAGGCACAGACGGCTGTACCTGAGTCGCCACAATGTGCCGGGCAACACTGATCATGACCTGATGATGATTGATGCATCATCAGGTCTGCTGGATCGCGTCTGCTGGTCCGGGTGGCTGGCCCGGAGCAACAGCGACATAATCCTGATTCCATAGGACAAGCCGCAAATCACCAACAGCTGTACCCCAAAAGACCCCACCAGATCGGGAAGTGCGCAATTTCCTGCCGATATCATCATGCAATGATCTGTCAGGTTGGCAACTTTGTAACTAAAGTGTCACTTAATATTCATAGACTCGCGCCGAACTCTCGACCAGAAATCAGAATTATGACTACGATTCGTGTTTGTTTGACTCTGCTTGCCATTCTGGGTTTTTCAAGCGCCAATGCCGGGATTTTATCTCCTTTCACTGGCCTGCCAAAAAATGGTGAAGTACGTCTGTTTGGTATCCAGGGCTCCAATACCATTGGTGATGAACTTGGACCTAATCTGGCTAAAAAATACCTGGAAGAAAAAGGGGCGACAGACGTTCAAATTCGTAATACCCGGTTTAATAATGAAAAAGTGGTCAGTGGTTTTTTGCCTGATCTTGGTACCCGTTTGACGATAGACGTCGCCGCACATGGTTCCGGTACCGGCTTCAAGGGGATTGCGAGTGGTTCATCAGAAATTGCCGCCTCATCCCGTCCGATCAAGGCCAAGGAAGCCAGCCTGTTAAAACACATCGCTGATATGAGCAGGCCATCGGCAGAACATATCATCGGCATTGATGGTTTGGCGATTGTGGTGCACCCATCCAATCCGGTCAGTGAACTCAGTGTTGATGAAATCTCCGAGATTTTCTCCGGAGGCTATACCGACTGGTCGCAGGTGGGCGGCCGTCCTGGCGCCATTCATGTGTATGCCCGTGATGAAAACTCGGGTACCTGGGACAGTTTTAAATCCATGGTGCTGGGTAATACGCCGTTGATTGCATCGGCCAAGCGTTTTGAATCCAATGCGGTATTGTCTGATGAGGTCTCTGCGGATGATAACGGAATCGGTTTTGTCGGTTTGTCATCGGTCCGTGCTGCCAAATTGCTGGCCGTATCGGATGGCAGCGCCAAGGCACTGAAACCCAACAAGCTGACCGTTGCCACTGAAGATTATGCCCTGTCCCGGCGTTTGTTCATGTACACGGATGATGTGCCGGAAAATCCGTATGTCGTTGAGTTTATGAGCTTTGTTCAGCTCAATGAAGCACAGCAGGTGGTCGCGGATTCTGGTTTTATTTCACAGGAACTGAAAGAAGTCGTGCCGGAGTTCTATAGTGAGTTACCGTCTGATTTTCGTGAAATAACCAATGACGCCAAGCGTTTGACGATTAATTTCCGTTTTCGGGCCGGGAGCGCATCGCTGGACAATAAAGCGCTGAAGGATATTGAGCGGCTGGTTAATTATCTGCAGCAGAAAGGCCGCAACGATGCCGAAGTGATGCTGATCGGCTTTGGTGACAAGAAACGCACCGAGAAACGCTCCAAGCTGTTGTCCAAACTGAGGGCCATGGCGGTACGTCGTGAACTGGTGCGTAACGGCATTTATCCTGAACTCTCGGTTGGGTATGGTGAGTATTTACCGGTTGCTTCTGTGAATCGGGCAGAAGGGAAAATGAAAAATCGCCGGGTTGAGGTGTGGCTCAGGGATAATACCTGAGCCGGACTGCTGCCAAGCGACAAAGAAAAACCCGAAGCCTGCAAAGGCTTCGGGTTTTTTGTGTTCTGGCAGGCTCAGGTGCATAACGCTGCCTGTGGTTCAGCCCTGGCTATGGAAAAACAGATACAGGTCGATGACGGCTGCTGGAATACCGCCACAGACCTGGTCGGACAGCTCGATGTCATCATCGATGTCGGCCATTTCTTCTTCGTCTGCGAACAGGCCAGAAGCGTACATGATCGGGAACAGGCTCTCGGCGACGTTTTCTTCATCGCGCTGGTACCAGTCCTCTTCGTGCAGCATGACACCGGTCATAAAACCAATCGCCCAACCTTCGATGGGTGGCTCGTCTTCTTCATCCGACAGAGTCAACTCACAAGGTACAGGGAAATCCTGGCCGGAATCGAGCCAGCCCTGGATTTCCGCAGTCATTTTGCCAAGCAGCTCGGTGACGGTGGCTTTTTCAGCGCTGCTGAAGCCCAGTTTTTCGTCAAAGGCACAGTCCCAGACTCGCTGGATATCGAACTCAATCGGCCCTGCCAAAAACGAGGTAATCAGGCCGTGGACGGCGAAAAAATCGAAACTGTCCTGGCGTTCTGCTTCGTCTTCCAGCAATACCCCGAGAGTTTCCAGTTCGTTCTCGGTCATGGCTGGGATATTATTTAGATCATTCATTTGGGTGCTCCTGAAGTCGGAGCCAATGCTAGCAGGCTTATGAAAGGCTACAAACAACAATTGCTTGTTCCGCTGGATGGAGAGGATGTTGTACTCCATATTCAGGCGATGAAACGCAAAAGTTTACGACTGGTGCTGAACCCGGCCGGTGAAATCGACCTGCGTATTCCGTTGGGTGCCAGTAAAGCCCAGGTAAACCGTTTTCTCGACGGTCATCAAGCCTGGCTGATTCAGCGTCGTCGAGAGTGGAAAGAAAACCAGAGTCGCAATGAAGGTGTGCTGAAGTACCTGGGGCGCACCCTGACGCTGGTGGAGACTGATGTGGCCATCCCGCAAGTGTGTGATGACCAGCTGCTTGTGCCTGCCATGCCCGCAGGGCAGCGGCAGGCGCTGATGGATGACTGGCTCAAGCAGCAGGCGCGTAGCACCTTCAGTGATCTGCTGGATTGCTGGTGGCCCCGGTTTCAGCAGTATGGGGTTGAGAGGCCGGTGCTACGGGTGAAAAAAATGCGGACCCGCTGGGGCAGCTTGTCTCGCAAGGGGTATATCAATCTGAATATGGCGCTGATTCATATGCCCGAACCGCTGATTGAACTGGTGGTGGTACATGAGCTTTGCCATATCCGGCATTTTGATCATGGCCCCGGTTTTCGGCGTCTGATGGCATTTCATCTGGCGGATTGTCGCCTGCGTGAGCAAACATTGGATCAGTACCACCTCAACGGTTTTCTACGTTCGTATTGATCCATAATTGCGAATACCAGTAAAAATAGCTGGGTTTGCTGAGGCTGGGGGCGGTGCAGTTGTAGCGGCTGCGGCCCTGGGTAATGGGTTGGGTGGCTTGGGTTGTCAGGGTGATGGTGGTGCCAGTGACATCGACCTGGTGATCAATCTGGCCTTCACCGCTGGCAAAACAGCGCAAATGGTCAGGATCAAGATCCTGGGAGTGCAGGGTTAGCCGCAGCTCTGGCGGGTTATCGCTCCCCAGTGCCGGGTCGACCAGAGAGTTGCTGGCAACGGGTAATGCCAGGGTCTGGAGTTTGTTATTGAGCGTATCAGGGTCGGCATAGGCACCCGCGACCGGGTAGCGTGGAATCGCTTGCCAGAATGATTGGCTGGATACAGCCCCGGAATGTTGCCCAAATGCCAGGTAATCGTGATCTTGGAGCCACTCCGCGATTGCCAGTGAATACTCACCATAAGGGTAGGCCAGCAAGCGGTTGGATTGCCCCATTTCCTGCTTGATTCGTTGTTCGGCGTTATCGACTTGCTGGGTCAGCCATGCATCCAGCGTCAGGTTATCCGGGCGCTGAATCAGATAAGGGTGGTCCTGGGTGTGATTGGCAATGGTCGCCCCTTGCTGTTGCATCTCGCGCAACTGTTGCCAGGGCATGATCCCCTCGTGTTCTGCATCGATCGTTCCCGGGTTCACAAAAACAGTGAAAGGCCAGCGACGTTGGGCCAGTAACGGGAAGGCGTTGTGATAAATAGATTCGTAGGCATCATCAAAGGTAATGGCAACGGCGTTGTCCGGCAGAGTGCCACCTTGGCGCAAGGTCTGAATGGCGCTTGGCAAATCGACAATGGTTTTGTTCAGTGACGCCAACAATAGCAAATGCCGTTTGAAATCCGCCGGGCTGATACTGGTGGCAGCCGGTGTGCTGGTGGAAACGTGATGGTATTGCAAGATAACCAGCTCTGCCCGGGTTGCCATCGTTATCAACAGGCCGGCAAGTAGTACGAGATACTTCATGGAACGCCCTTGTTCTGTGAAAGCGGGGTATGGAATTGTGGGGACATCGATTTAATCCTGCACGGCTCTGCGCGAGTGTTGCCGTTGTTCAGGGCAAGGCGACGAATGCAGCGAAATGACGAGTCCTTTTCAAATTCGTCCCCCTTGTGACTACGGCATTCGAGTGACGTTCCTTGGCATCCTGATGTGTTGGTGACTGCCGATATTGTTTCTTCTGTGCCAGACCTTCTGGCGGTTGCGCCGTCGCTAGTGACCCCTTGCCGAAGATAGCCTGTTCTGGCCAACAAGACGGATATTGGTTGCGGTTCTAGAAGAAAGTGTCAAACCGTCAGCCGTTGATACGCCGCCAGCAGCGCCTGGAAATGACTGACATCACCACCCCGGTCCGGATGGTGGCGCATGGCGAGACGGCGATATTGCCGACGGATATCCGATTCGTTGGCACCTTCCTGTAACTCCAGCAAGCGCAGGTCGCTGCGGCGCTGATCAGGTGTCAGGGTTTGCTGCCAGATGCCCCGCAAGAGCTTGTCGACGGTATCGCGATCGGTACTGAGGTGGGTGAGATCAAGATAATAGCGGGCCAGCGGATCGGCTTCACAGACGTGCTGGTTATCGCTGGCCTGCTCAGTATCCCAAGGCTGTAATTGCACGCCAAGTGGTTCGATATTCAGCCAGCCAGCCTGTTGTGCCAGCCATTCCAGGCGTAAACGATACAAGCAATGCATCACCAGAAAGTGGCAACGAAACAGAGTCAGGGAATCGGCCAGGGCATCCGGCTGGAAAACGCCGGGCACTGGCTGTTTGAGCCAGTGGATCAGTTGGTATTCGGTGTGACACTGGCCATCCTGCAATTGACTGGAAAGCAGTGCTTGCAGGGTATCGAGGCTTTCATCCGGAGGATTGATTTGGTCGCGTTTGAGATTCAGCATGGCGGCAGAATATCACAGCTGATAACGGCCTGCTGTGTCAGTGAGGCCCTGGATCGGTGTCTTCAATCAGCTTGCGGGCAAAGCCGGGCAACTTGCTTTTGATGGCATTCAGTCGGCCAGAAAATTCCCGATAACGATGGCGTTGTTGGCGTAGCCATTCCCGCACGCGTGGCACAGTGCTGACGAGTAATGACAGGCCGATAACGATCATGACGAGGCCAAAAGGGAGGGGAAGAGGCGTCACAATGATACCGGCGATGATAAAAAAAATGCCGAGCAGAATTTTGGCACTGCGTTTAACCATAGCAAAGTCAGCCAGTGGTGATCATAACTTACCAAGGTGTCATGCCGATGTTGCTTCATCATGACGGTGACGATAACTAATTGAGCAGAGATACCGGTTTTTCCGACAGCTTAACCTGCGTTATCACTCCGGTTTTTTAGCGCCTGATCCACCACAATACTGGCAACAATATCCCCCTCAACATTCACGGCGGTGCGGACAGTATCGAGAATACGATCGATGGGGAGCAATATGGCAATGGCTTCGGCTGGCAGCCCCACAGATTGCAACACCATGACCATGGTAACCATGCCGGCACTGGGAATGCCTGGCGCGCCCATGGAAGCAATCATGGCCGTCAGCATCACAATGATCTGCTGGCCGACTGACAGGTCGATGCCGATCAGATAGGCGATAAACAGTGCTGCAGCGGCCTCATACAGGGCTGTGCCGTCCATGTTCATGGTGGCGCCAACCGGCAAGACAAATCCGGCCACGTCTTTGCTGACGCCCAGATTTTCTTCGCTGCAGCGCAGACTGATCGGCAGCGTGGCAGCACTGGAGCTGGTGGCAAAAGCAGTGATCAGGGCCGGGCGCGCTCCCCGCCATAACCACTGTGGTGATTGACGGGTAAAGAGCCACAGCAGGCCAGGCAAGATTACGGCACCGTGGATCAGGGTAATCGCAAACACCAGGACAATAAATTCGCCCATGCTGGCCAGCAGGCTCAGATCCTGGGTGGCCAACAGCTTGGTTAACAAGGCAAACACGCCGAATGGAGCCAGCAGCATGATCCATTGGATCATGCGCATTAACAGCGCCAGTAATTCTTGCAATACCACCAGAATGTGCATTTTTTGCTCGCCGGATTTGACCAGTGCAATCCCCAGTAACAGTGCAAACACCACTACGGGCAGGATTTTTCCATCCGCCAGGGCAGCCATCGGGTTCATAAACAGGCTATGGAGAAATTGGGCAAAAAATTCGCCGGCACTTAACTGTTTGGCTTCAAAATTTTCCATGCTGTCGGCAAACATGGCGAGTTGCAGATGACTGCCGGGTTGAACCCAGTCGGTAACGACCAGCGCCAGTACCATGGCGCAGACCATGGAGAGAGCAAAAAATCCCAGGGTGTAGCGCCAGACCTGGCCACCATGACGATGGGCCTGCAGGTTGGCCACACCAACCACAATGGAGGTAAATATCAGCGGAATCAGGATCATTTTGAGCAAATCAATAAACAGTCTGCCCATCACATTGGCGGCATACAGGATGTTACTGCGCAGGGCAGATGCGTCGTCCATGCCATTCAGCCAGTAGCCAAGGATCAGGCCTGCGACGGCGGCGATCAGGATTTGCAGATTCAGTCCAGGCCAGGAAATGGAGTGTCTGGTCACGTGTTGTCCTCTTGCTTGCCGGTGGTGTCCGGTGATTCAGCTGGGTGTTGAGCGGGAGGTATACCAAGCAACGGCGGTCTTTGTCTCAGGGCATTGAGTAAAGTTTATGGCCATTTCAAGAACTCAGTGATCGTTTTCACCCAGGTATCTTGTTTATGCGTCTGTTTGTCAGCCTGACAGGAACAATGGAGCGGCTGTTCCGATGCCTTATCCTATCCTGTCATAAGGGTTGTTACCCTTTATAAATCAATAAGATAGGCAGGAATGGCAAAGGCTTTGATTGCCAGAAGTCTGGTATTACCGTGTTTTGGGCTGGTGTTTTGGGCTGGTGTTTTGGGCTGGTGTTTTGGGCTGGTGTTTTGGGCAGGTGTTGTGGTCTGGTGTTGTGGGCGGGTGTTATGGG